>DATBDJ010000051.1:0-19920 GCA_036269995.1 Candidatus Udaeobacter sp. | reverse complement strand
CCGAGCTTGGTCTTTTTCGTCTCGAGATATTTTTCGTTGTGAGGATTTGCCTCACTGCGGATCGGCACCTGCTCAACCATTTCGAGACCATATCCCTCCAGACCGACAACTTTCTTGGGATTGTTGGTAAGGAATCGGAACTTGCGGACGCCAAGATCAAACAGGATCTGAGCGCCGAGACCGTAATCGCGCAGGTCGCTGGGATAACCAAGCTTGGCGTTCGCCTCCACAGTGTCGAGTCCTTCCTCCTGCAGTTTGTAAGCGTGAATTTTTGCCGCGAGCCCGATGCCGCGTCCTTCCTGCCGCATGTAAACCAAAACACCATTGCCTTCTTCTGAGATTTGTCGCAGTGCCGCATGCAATTGATTTCCACAATCGCAGCGGCGTGAGGCAAACACGTCGCCCGTCAGACATTGGCTATGTACGCGCACCAGCGTCGATTTGGTTTTCTCGATTTTGCCTTTAACGAGCGCGAGATGGTGCTGGCCATCCAGTTTCGATCGATAAAGATGCAAATCGAAATCGCCGTAATCGGTCGGCAGTGTCACCACTTGCTCGAGTTCGACGAGCTTTTCGCGGACACGGCGATATGCGATCAGGCTTTGGATCGTGCAGATGCGCAGCCCATGTTTTTTGCGGAACTCCATCAATTCCGGCAGCCGCGCCATCGAGCCGTCGGCGTGCAGGATTTCGCAAAGGACGCCGGCCGGCTGCAGGCCCGCCATGCCCGCCATGTCGACTGCGGCCTCTGTGTGACCCGCGCGCCGCAACACGCCGCCGTCTTTTGCGCGCAAAGGGAAAACGTGCCCTGGTTGACTTAAATCTTCGGGCGATGATTTGGAGTTCGCGATCGCAAGAATTGTCGTCGCGCGATCGTACGCGCTGATGCCAGTGGTGACACCGCGGGCCGCATCCACGGAAACCGTAAAATCAGTGCGATGCTTTTCGCGATTTTGCACCACCATGCGCTGCAGCCCGAGCTGGTCCGCGCGCTCATTTGAAATCGGCACACAAATCAGGCCGCGTCCGTGTGTCGCCATGAAGTTAACGGCCTCAGGCGTAACCTTTTCCGCCGCCATGACAAGGTCGCCTTCGTTCTCGCGGTCGGCATCGTCGGTCACGATGACCATGCGGCCTTTGGCAATATCGCTCAGCACATCATCAATGGCGTCGAATTGAAATGTCTCTGCCGGCTTCGCAATCATCGAAACAATACCATTACGCCCGGCGCTGCGCGGAGCAACTTTTGCTCCTGCTCATGCTCATGCTCATGCTCATGATCGTAATCGCAACACTTCGAGCATGAGCAGGAGAGAGCTACTGCTGTGTGCTTGAGGCAACGATCGCCTCGGCGCGGTACATGTCGCGATTGCTTGCTTGAAATTCCGCTTTCAGTTTCACTTGGAAATGCGAAAGGTCGATGAGATCCCATCGCGTGAATTTCCAAGCCGCGTTTTTATCGCGCGGCTGATGTTCGAACCCCGCGATAAAATGCACCGCGTCATCGCGCACCTTATTGGTTGATTTCTGTGGTTCGAAATAAAACGTGCGGAAGCTGCTGTCGCGGCTGCCGGCGGCGTACAATTTCGGATCGAGGTAAAAAACGCGGTTGCTCTCCAGATCGAGTATTCGCAAATCGGGATAACCTGAGCGCTGCACCTTTCCATCGGCAGTTGTCGGGAAATCGCAGCGCAAACCAGACATCCCGTTCAGTAGTTGACGCAAAGTGTCTTCGAAATGGCTGCTCACTTCATTGATACGATCAACATTTTGAATCGCGCTGTCTGCGCTGTTCATCCGTTTCATGGTTTCATCGCAGGCTGCGATAAGCGCTTTAACGACCCGCCGACCGCCCGCACTGTTTGCGTCGAAGGGAAGCACTTTCTTCCCTGTCGCATCGAAGATCACTTCACTGAACGGGACGCCCCGCAACTGCTGGCCTTCATCCAGCAACCAGGGGATGAGTTGATCCACCGCCGCTGGCGCGGGCGATGACTGGGCAAACGCAGCGCTCGCGCTTAACGTGATCGCCAGCGAAATCAAGGCAATGTGGTTGTGCCTGCGCCTGCGCCAGATTTGTCTCGTTACAAAAATAATTACCCGATTCAAAACTGGTGCGTGTTGATCAGCAAGGGCAAACCGTGATTGCGTGAGCTACGAAAACGGAAATGCTACAATCGGTGCCGATGCAGGTCATGAACAAGTCACAAACGATCTTCGTTGCCGGTCATCGTGGGATGGTTGGCAGTGCGTTGATGCGCCGGCTGAAAACCCAGGGGTTTCGGAATGTGATCACACGCAATCGCACTGAGCTTGACCTAACCAATGAATGCGCCGTTGCGAAGTTCTTTGATGCCGAAAAACCGAACATTGTTATTCTGGCCGCCGCCAGAGTTGGCGGGATCAAAGCCAACAACGATTTTCCAGTGGAATTTCTCCTCGCGAATTTGCGGATCCAGAACAACGTGATCCGCTCTGCGTACGAGGCTGGCGTGCGCAAGCTGCTCTTTCTTGGAAGCTCATGCATTTACCCGAAACTCGCGCCGCAACCGATTCCGGAAACAGCACTGCTAAGCGGAAGTTTGGAGCCAACGAACGAGGCTTACGCGATTGCGAAGATTGCTGGCATCAAGCTTTGCCAGGCTTATTGCGGTGAATACGGAGCGAACTTCATTTCCGCCATGCCAACGAACCTTTACGGTCCGAACGACAATTTCGATCTTGAGACCTCGCACGTGTTGGCAGCGCTCATCCGCAAAGCGCATGAAGCGAAGAATCGCAACGCACGCGAACTGATCGTATGGGGAAATGGCAAACCGCGCCGCGAATTTTTGCATGTAGACGACCTTGCCTCAGCATGTCTTTTGCTGCTCGACAAGTATGACTCCCCAGAAATCATCAACATCGGGTGCGGGGAAGACATTTCGATCCTCGAACTGGCGGAGTTGATCTGCGACGTGGTCGGTTTCAACGGTGAGCTCGCTTGGGACACAACCAAGCCCGATGGCACCCCGCGCAAGCTTTTAGACATTACCAGGATTCGCGCTCTTGGCTGGAAACCGGAGATTCCGCTGCGGGAAGGGGCCATGCGGACATACGAATGGTTCCTCGCAAACTGCGCTAAAGCCTAACCGGCGAGTGTCGCGAAGCGTTGCGGTCGGTGACACAGTGCGGCGCTTCTTAGGTGATTATCCTAGTTGACCGCAAAAACTTTCGAGCGTTGACTGAATCGAGCAATGAAAAATTTGCGCTTTGGGGTTGTTGGAGTCGGTCACATCGGGAGTAATCACGCCCGGCTGTATGCGGAGCTTCCGTCCGCTGAATTTACCGCAGTCTACGACGTGGATCCCGTGGCCACCCGCACAATAGGCACCAAATTTCAGGCAACGCCTGCCACGTCCCTCGATCAATTCTCCGACATGGTCGATGCCGCCTCTGTGGCCTCGCCCACAAATACGCACTACGAGATCGCGCGGTCGCTGCTTCAAAGAGGAAAGCACGTGCTCGTCGAGAAGCCCATCACTGACAACACGGCGCACGCCGCTGAACTTTCGGATTTGGCTGCGCACAACGACCTGATCCTGCAGGTCGGGCATGTCGAACGCTTTAATCCGGTGTTGGACGCTCTGGAAAAACATCTGACGCGTCCGCGCTTCATCGAGGCCCACCGCCTAAGCCCGTATTCGGAACGCGGCACCGACATGGGGGTTGTGCTTGATCTTATGATTCATGATTTAGAAGTTCTGTTGCATTTCGTGCGTGCACCCCTGTGGAGCATTGATGCGGTAGGCGTGCCCGTACTCAGCCGCAGCGAAGACATCGCCAACGTCCGACTGCATTTCGAAGACGGTTGCGTGGCAAATGTGACGGCGAGCCGGATCAGTCCTGAGCGCATGCGCAAGATCCGCATTTTTCAGGAGGACGCCTATCTGTCGCTTGATTATCAAAACCAAAGCGGGGAAGTCTACCGGCGTGTTGGAAAACAAATCTGGCGTGACAGGGTCGCTATCGAACACCAGGAACCGCTGCAGCTTCAGTTGAAGTCGTTTATTGAATGTGCAAGCACAGGACGGCAGCCACGCGTCTCTGGTTCTCAGGCGACTGCTGCTCTGGAACTGGCGGTGAAAATCACCAAGCAAATCGCGGGCAAATGAATAGCAGCCTTGTAGCCACGGCGCTGTGTCGCCGTGTGGAAGGCGCGGTCACCGGTCGACGTGCCTCGACACAACGAGGCAGCTAAATGAAAACGATGACGATTTACTTCGTCGCTGGGGAAGTCAGCGCCGACAATCACGGCGCCGCTTTGATGCGTTCGCTACGACAATGTGATCCAGCGCTGCAGTTGATCGGCCGTGGCGGTCCGCAAATGGCGCAACTCGCTTCCAGGCAATTTAATAATTGGATTGGCGACGCCGCAGTTCTTGGCCTCTGGGAAGTGCTCAGGAAGTATGGCTATTTCCGCGAACAATTTCGGCAAACGCTCACGGAAATTCTCGACAACAAGCCGGACGCGGTCGTGTTGATCGATTATCCCGGATTTAATTTGCGACTCGCGCATGCATTACGACAACGATCGCTGCGGCAGAAAATAATTTACTACATCAGCCCGCAGGTATGGGCATGGAACCGCGGCCGAATCAAAAGGATGGCGCGGATAGTCGACCTCGTGCTCTGCATTTTTCCCTTTGAAGCCGATCTCTATAACCAATCGGGTCTGCGAGCCGTATTCGTCGGCCATCCCATGATGGAAAGGTTGCAGGCGCGGCAGATCAACACTGAACGCGATGCAAGTTTAATCGGGCTTTTTCCAGGGAGCCGACTGCGGGAAGTGCGAAAGATTTTTCCGATCATGGTTCAAACAGCACGGCTGCTCTTGAAAAGCACACCTCGATTACGCTTCGAAGTCGCCGCCGCATCCCAGGAGCTGGCGCGGGAATTGCACGGAATGCTGCCGTCACAACTTCTGCAAGTGATTGAGATTACAGTTGGCGAGACAGCAGAGATCATGCAGCGCGCATGGGCGGGAATTGTCGCTTCAGGAAGCGCGACGCTCGAGGCTGCCTATTTTCGCCTGCCGTTTGTGCTGATTTATAAGGTGGCGTTGCCAACGTACCTGGCCGCGCGCGCGGTGGTGAAAGTGAACTATCTTGGCATGCCGAACTTGCTTGCAAACAAAGAAGTCGTTCCGGAGTTTATCCAGCACCGGGCTCAACCGCATGCCATAGCCGATGAAATGCGCATGCTAGTGGACGATCCAGCCATCCGCGAACAAATGATCGCCGACTTCGATGGGATCATTGGCCAAATTGACGGAGGCGGAGCGAGCGAAAAAGCAGCACGTGCCATCATTGAGGAACTGAAGTCCCGACCGGTCGGAACAAATAGTCCCGGCGGGTCGCCGCCTGCGCCGCGCTACGGCGCGCCAGCAGAGACCGCTGCTCCTTCAGCGACACAATGAAAATTTGGGACATCTCGCGATCGCTCACGAATGACTTTGCCGAATGGCCCGGTGACGAGCCGTTTCGTTTTCGGTTGAACAATGAGATCGCGAAAGGTGGAACTGTGAACGTGGGCTCGATCGCGATGAGCGTGCACAACGGCACGCACGCAGACGCGCGGTTTCACTTCGACACGAACAGCGATTCGATCGAGAAAATGCCATTGGAGGTGTATTTAGGTCGCGCGATGGTCGTCGATCTGTCGCAAACTTTTTCGCAATCGAGGGAAAAACATCTGATTACGCTCGAAGACATTCGGCCGCATGCCGAGCAAATCGGAGCGACGTCGCGCCTTCTGGTAAAGACAGATCGGTGGAGCGAGTCAACGGTGTTCCCGAAGAAAATTCCCGTGATTGCGGCAGACGTTCCCGCGTGGCTGCAGAAGAATGGAGTGAGACTGCTGGGCGTTGACCTGCCGTCGATGGACGAGATTGATTCGAAGTCGTTGCAGAATCATCACGCGCTCGCGCGTGCTGGCATTGCCATTGTTGAATCTTTGGATCTGGGCGATGTCGCCGCCGGTATTTACAATTTCGCGGCGCTTCCTCTGAAAATTGCGGGAGCAGACGGCGCGCCGGTGCGCGCGATTCTCTGGCGCGAGTGAGCGTATCGCGCCGTAGCGTCCGCAGCCCTCAGCGGAGTTGCCTTTGTCGCGTTAGCTGGCGATGCGCTGAAGACAACGCACACTACAGCGAATCGAAATGACAAAGAGCCTGCTCGACGATCAGCGCACAGTTTGGATTGTCGCCAGCCTGACAATTCTGCTTTTCGGAATCGGAAATTTGCCGTGGCAACTCGACGACTACGATCAGGCGAAGCAAGCGTTTACTTCATTTCAGATGATCAATGAAGGCCGGTGGTTGTATCAGCAGACGCCGCATGAACAGGTCGCGACAAAGCCGCCGCTGGTCGGCTGGATTTCGGCTGGTCTGTTTGCGTTGACACGCTCATGGGATCTGGCGTGGCGATTGCCTTCGCTGATTGCTGCGATTGGTTTGGCGCTTTTTTTGTTTCGCTGTGCCAGTTGTGCTTATGGACGAGTCGCCGCGGTAACCGCGCTGGCTGCATTTGGTCTGAATCTTCTGAGCCTCCGCCTGGCATCGCTCGTGCGCACCGATATGCCGCTGGCATTCGTGATTTTTTTGATTGGCGTGCTGATTTGGAGAAAAATCCGCGCCACCGCGGAATGGACAGCGCGCGAACAAGTTTACCTTTTTGCATTGCTCACGATCGCAATGCTCATCAAAGGCCCAATTGTTTATGCATTCCTGCTACCTGGCATTGTGCTGTTTCAGCTAAGGCATGGTAGGGATCGAGCGCCGGGCGCGCCGTTCCAGAGCGCATCGCTAGGGTGGTGGCCGTGGGTCGCATCATTGGGCATTTTTCTCGTATGGGTGATCGGCGGAATCATTTTCCAGGCGGGGTTCTATGATGAGGTAGTAATGCGCGAGTTCATTGGGCGCTTTGGCGAAACGATACATCGCCCGCAACCGCTCTATTTTTATTTGCCGCACCTGCTGCACAAACTTGCTCCATGGAGCGTGCTGCTCATCGCCATCGCGATCGTCGATTTTCATTCGCGCAAATGGCAGCTGCGTTCAGCGCTTCGCGAAATGTCGCCCGACACGTTTTGGCTCCTTTGCTGGAGCATTGGCGGCTTGCTTTTCATGTCACTAATTCCATCCAAGCGCGTTGATAGAATTTTCCCGATTATACCACCGCTTTGTTTGCTGCTTGCGGCGCAAGTTGCGGCGCGCGTTTCCTGCAGCCACGGCCCTGTCGGCCGTCTTTCGACGAAGCTCGACTCCGACTCAACCGGCCAGAGGCCGGTGGCTACAACAAACGGGCAGACGGGCATCTTTCTTTGGAGCGCGGCGGCGCTGTTCTTCGCGATCTTTTTCACCGGCGGATACACAATGTTCAAAGTCGCATCGGGGTATCGTTATCATCGCGACGCGCTTGTGATTTTTGGAAAGAAGGTTCGTGACGACGCGCAAGCGCATCATTGGCGTTACCAAGTGGTCGAGGCAAAAAATGAAGGACTGCTTCTCTACTTACAGAAAACGCATTTTATCGAGCCTGATCGCGCAATCGCCGAATGGAACAGCGGAAATCTCGATGCGCTCGTGGCATCAACGGAGAAAGTCGCAGGTCTTATGTCGCAGTTGCAAGGCGCTACTGTTTCCCAGCTCAAATCGCGCGAGAGGAAGCAAGAGCAGGGGACGAGCTACGTTTTAATTACGCGCTAGAGCGATTTCACAATCGTGTAGCCAGCCTATGATCGGTCCATCCCGGTACTGACCTTCACACGCGGGAGACGGCCCGCACGGCCGTGGCTGCAGTCGCGAGCCTTTGGTAGGGCGGACCGCTGGACTCGCCGAAGGGCGAATCGACCTGCTGCAATCAGACATACCATTTGCCCGTTCCAATTAACACGTGGGTCATAGCGGTAGCCTAATGAAATATTAGATCAGCGAACCCAGCTACGTGAAAAGGTGCAAAAATGAAAGATCGAATAGCAAGATAATTGATTTAGAACCATTATATACAAAATGAATCCTAAGCCGACTGGAGAAGAATCAGAGCCTGGAGTGCCAATAGATCTCGGCACAGCCCTCGCGGCTATCCCAAAGGCAAACACTCAGTGGAAGGATCTCACGGCGATCGCGCGCAGGGACTTTGTTAGCTGGATAGACTCAGCCAAGCAACTGGAGACACGCAGACGTCGGATCGACAAGGCTTGCTCGATGCTTGCATCCGGAAAACGACGTCCCTGCTGTTATTCAATCGTTTCATTCAATCTTTACACAGCCCTGGCGGCTACTCCGAAGGCGAAGGCTCAGTGGAGCGATCTCACACCGATCGAGCGCAGGGACTTTATTAGCTGGATGGACTCAGCAAAAGAATTGAGAGCAAATAAACGTAGGATCGAGAAAGCCTGCATGATGCTTGCGGCCGGAAAACGACGTCCATGATTCCGGAATTTGTTCTCAGCACGAAGCTCATGAAGAAGACAGATCTGATGCAATTTGGAAACCATGCAAACCAGAAAGGCCGTCTTGGGCGCAGACTCACCCAGATTCACAAATTGCAGGAAGCAGGAACCGGAGCACAACGTAGGGAGTTTGAAAGCGCGGCCGTTGCTTTGCACCCTTTACGGCTATCAGATGCCCCTTTTGTTGTCCGTCGCAGGGCCGGCAAAAGCATTCGGGGCTGAGGAGTTGTTCAGCGCCACGGCGGCGCGAAACAGGGCTTTGAATGCCTTTTCATCAAGCTTGTCGCCCTCATGGACATCGATGGCACGGCGCGTGTTGCCTTCCAGGCTGGAGTTAAAGAGGCGTGAAGGGTCCTCTAACGAGGCGCCTTTGGCGAAGGTGAATTTCACCTTGTCCTTGTAGATCTCACCCGTGCAAATCATTCCGGCGTGCGACCATACCGGGACGCCGCCGGGGTTCGACGGCTTTACCCATTTCAACTCCTCGATCACTTCGGGATCGGCCTGATTGATGAAAGTTCGGACTCGCGCCAGCATATCGCCGCGCCAATCACTCAACTGCTTGATTCTCGCGTCTATCCTTCTGCCAACAGACGGCCCCGAACCCTTTCGGGGCTGAGCAGGAGAGTCACGTACTGTTCCTTCCTTTTTCTGCCGGCTTTCTACGTTCCTCTTCTTCATGGTTGTTGCCGTTCGCCCGTCGCTTGAGTATCGCGACTGCCGAAGCTTTGAGCAACAGTAAGGCTGTATCGCGGCGAAGCCTGTCTGAACCTCGAACGTATTTTCGCAGAGAACCTGTTAATGCATTGAACCTATCGAACTGGTGAGCGCACGATCTCGTCCGGACAACACCCTTCGAACCACGGACAAAATGCGTGCGCTCCCAAGTTTCGCGTGGCGAATTTTTGCGTTCGTTGTGTTTATTCGCAGAAACAATCGTAGCGATTGCCGCACTTTGCCGGATCACAACGGTAACGCGCCTGTTACCGATTCACCGACACACCGCGGCCGCGGTCGGATGGAACCCTAAGCCGCTTACGCTGGTTCAATACGCCGGCTCATTTTGCAGATTTCAGAAACGCGACAATGGCGCGCTGTTCCTGACCAGTAATGTTAGCGCGCAGTCGCATGTGATGAACGATCACATCCCATTGCGCGTCGCTGTACATAGTCGGTGGCCGGATATTATGACAGCGAAGGCAGTTGTTGGACCAAAGCTCTTCTCCGCTCAGACCCAGATAGGAATCGCTCGAGACTGTCTCGCTCGAGTTCGTGGATGTGGTGCCGGTAGACTTAGGATCGGCAAAGATGCTACAGTTGGCAAAAACAAGTGACACTAACGCTGTGAAACGAATGCAATCGTTCATTAGAACCATAGCACCCGCTCAAAAACCGATTGCCGCCTGAGCGAAGAAAGCGTCTCTATTACGTTCGCCTCGGGGCTTGTCCCACTCATACGCGGCTTTGAGGACGGTGCTGGGACTTAGCCAGTAATCCAGTCCGAGAGTCCATCGTGTTTCCTCTGGATTGCCAAGTCCGCTCGGTTCGCGGCTGAGATGATCCCATCGAAAGATCACTTCCAGGTTTCTGATGAAATCGATATCGACTTTGGTGGGGCGATAGGCAATTTGGGCGTAACCACCATCGCTTTTCGCAGTCAATGGAAGCGGACCGAAGCCCAACGAGCCATCTGGGTCGTAAACTGCATGATCCAGTTCACTCCAGGCATATTGGGCGAAAAGATTGATACGGCCTTTAAGCAGATCGGAATCGCGTGTTATCTCCAGATCAACTGATTGAAGCAAGGCCCGAACATCCGAAAACGCAGTCTCTTGGAAACCTGGCTGCGATGTTTCAAAACCGTAGCCTACCTCGACGCCGGGAATTGGAAGAAATCCCATCCGGCCACCGACTGCCTTGTCATCATTGTTATCGGTGTAGCTGTTAAAGTCGAGTGTGCCGGCAGTGCGTGGATCGAATGTGTTAAGCGTCGGACCATTTGAAATGTAGAAAGCATAGTTCGCGCGGGTTGCGCCAATTGGAAATCCGCCACGGATTTGCGCGCCGACAGATATGTTTGGCAGAACGCCATGGTAGATACCAATCGGACGATCGGGGAGTCTGTTAATCCACTGGGGCTCGAATCTCTCAACAAACACGTTACTCGGGCTGAAAAACTCGCCGACGCCGAGTGCAACGTAATCGTTGAGAAGATAAGAAATTTGCGCGTTCACGAGGTTTACATTCGTGCCGCCTCCACTGGGCTCGATCTCCAGCCGGCTGTCGAACAAAATCTTCGGCGTCAATTCCCAGAGGAAAATCGGATTGAATGAGGCAGAAAATGTGGACACCTGCCCATTGCGCGCCTCAAACATTCCTTCAGCCCAGCCGGCAAGCAGAAATTTGGTGGTACCTAACAGGGATGCTTCCAACTCGGCGACGGAATGACCGACATGCGCGGCGACTTCCTTGTGCGTGTCGCCGAGCGCTTCGCCCTGAATGTTTTCCTGTTTTTCAGCGACTTGCTTATGCGTATCCCCAACCCTATGCGTTTCGACGCTCTCTTGGCTGGACGCGGCCTGCTTCTCTTTTTTAAGAGCGTCCAATTCGTTCTTCATCGCCAGCATCGTCGCTTTCAGCTCTTCGTATTCTTTTCTCGTAACGTATCCATTCGTCGCTGTTTCCTCCGAACGACTGGCTGGACACATTGTCGTGAGCAGGAGAGCTTCGACGATCAGCAGTAAGCCATAACGATGTTGGAGGTTGTTCATCGTTCGTTACCGTCGACCGAATGTTCGAAGGTAATTGATTACGTTCCAGCGGTCGGTTGCTGAAAGACGGCTGCCATAGCTGGGCATCGGCTTTTTGCCAGCTGTGACTTTCCAGAATAGCTCGCCATCTGCTTGTTCTCGAACCGCCGGGTCAGAGAGTTTGGCAGGATGAATTCCTAGATCGGCAGCATCGGGCCCATCGCCGTTGCCGGCGTTGCCGTGACAGGCGGCGCAACGTTTTGCATAAACTTTTTGACCGGCCGCAATTGAAGAGGCGTTTGCCGAGACAGGATTTTTCTTCTGTTTTTCTGCGGCTGGAGCTGTCCACTTTGCTTTCGAGGCCGTCTGTTCCTCGGCTACGACGATGAGCGAAAAGCTGAAAACCGCTGTGACGGATACCAGAAGCTTGACACTAGTGCGGAATGGAATGTTCAACGAGCGGCGCAACCAGGTTTAATTGTGACGGCGTGATGAACTCAAGTCAGCAAAGCGTGTGGGCGCGGTAGCACTGCGAAGCGTCAATCCAAGTTCGTCACGGCGCGACCACGATCCAGCCTCCTGGAAGAGTTGGCCCAGCTGCCCCACCTATATGGATGTTGTTGTTCATATACCAAATCACCGTCGCGCGGGTGGCTGAGTTAAACAGCAGGTAATCAGGGCGGTCGTCTCTGTTAAAATCTGCAGCCCCTATCAGTGCCCATCCGCCAGGAAGCATAGGGCCTGCTGCAGCGCCGGTACGTGCATTGTTGCGCATGTACCAAATGACTGTTGCACGCGTGGTCGCATTGAACAGGAGATAATCGGCGAAGCCGTCCAGGTTGAAGTCTGCCAGCGCGACGACATTCCAGCCGCTTGGAAGTGCTGGTCCAGCTGCTGCGCCAATCCGAACGTTGTTATTCATGTACCAAATCACTGTCCCGCCGGTAGCTGGGTTGAATAGCAGATAGTCGGGTCGACCGTCCCTATTAAAGTCCGCAGCTCCCGCGAGAGTCCACCCGGCGGGAAGAGCCGGTCCGGCTGCTGCGCCTGTGCGGAGGTTATTTCGCAGGTACCAAATTACAGAGCCACGCGTGGTCGCATTAAACAGCAGATAGTCGGGATATAGATCGCGGTTAAAATCGGCAACTCCCGCTACATTCCACCCCCCGGGCAGCACAGGACCGGCTGCGCCTCCGATATGTACGTTATTATTCATGTACCATATCACGGTGGCGAAGCTGGTAGGATTGAACAACAGGTAATCAGGATAATCGTCCCTGTTAAAATCGCTGAGTGTGGGAGTTGCGCTCGGCCGCGGTGTTACCGTCGGCTGAGGCGTTGGTCTCGGCGTAGCAGTGGGTGTAACCGTGGGTCGGGGTGTGCCTGTCGGCGTAGCTGTGGGGCGCGGCGTAGCAGTGGGTGTAATTGTGGGTCGGGGCGTGCCTGTCGGCGTTGCGCTCGGCCGTGGCGTAGCTGTCGGCGTGGCGCTGGGCCGCGGCGTTGCTGTCGGTGTCCCGGCAGTCACGTGCACCACACCGGTCATGCCGCAGCAAGCGCCGTGCGGCGTGCAGAAATATGGAAAATTTCCGACATTGTTGAAGGTGTGCGTGAATACAGCTCCCTGATTCAAAATCATGGAATCCCAAAGGCCATTCGGCATCCCCGGCGTGCCCGAGGTGCTGCTGTGGCCGCTGGAGCTCCACGTCCAGCGTACCGTGTCACCGGGCTCAATCGTGACAGATGAGGGCGAGAAGAAGAATCCGCCGTTGCCAACTGTCACGTCCACTGTCCTGGCGGTCGCCGTACTCGCGTACAAGAGCAGAAAGATAGCAGTAGCGAGTACGAAAAAAGTGGTACGTTGTGAAAGGGTTTTCATGGTATTGGCGCGTCTCCCGACTTCAGGTCGTAAAATTGCGGGCAATGAACCGCCCTGCGCAAGAGCACAAAAGTGACGCAACTGTCACTTTTGCCCGTTATTTCAGCAAATCTAACAGCCCAGCCGCCTTGGGCTCGTCGTCAGCGTCGGACGCTGATTTTAGGAGCGTGAATGGTGTAGCCCACGTGTCGGACAGTATGGATCAGCGGTGGATCACCTATTTTCTTTCGTAATCTGCCGACGAATACTTCCACGAGCTTTGTGTCGTACTCATGCGCGTGTTCCCAGACTTTTTCGCAGAGCTCGGTGCGTGTAAAAACGCGACCTGGCTCCCGCATTAGCACCCTTAGTAACATCAGTTCCCGCGGAGACAGCTCAATACGCTGCGTGCCGCGATGAACGTTGTGGGTGGCAAGGTCGAAGGTGAGATCGCCGACCCGCAAGGACATTACGGGTTCTTCCGGGTAACGGCGCCCGAGGGCGCTCACACGGGCCACGAGTTCGCGCATTGCAAACGGCTTCGGCAGATAATCGTCCGCACCAAGTTGCAATCCAGTTATCCGATCATCAACAGCGGCTCGCGCGGTGAGCAGCAATACGCGGGCGGCGAGATGTTGGCGACGCAGCCGCCGCAGGACCTCGAATCCATCGATTCCGGGCAGCCGGATGTCGAGCACGATGAGATCGAACGGCGTCTTGTTCGCTTCGTCCAAAGCAGCTTCGCCGTTGTTAATAGTCTTCGCTTCGTGACCAGCTTCGGTCAACGCGGCGGCGATTTGCCGTGCCACAGCGGCTTCGTCTTCAATAATCAGGATGCGCACGGCTCGTTGAAGGAGATTCGCTTATTAGAAACGCACAGTAAATTGCGCTGCAAACAGATGATTGTCATCATGAGGGCCGGTTGTTTGATGCTGAAAATCATATTGTAATTTTAATTGGCTGTGTGGTGTGAAACGGTAGGTTAGCGCGACGTCAATCCTGCCCAGATCTTGACTCCATCGAACCTCACGCCCGACGCCGTCATTGATCGTGCCGAAGAATTGCTGGTTCCAGCGAACCGCGCCGGAGAACTGCGGCGTGAATTTGTACTTCGCTTCAATGTAGTAAGCGAAAGTGTCCGCGTCTCCGACCCTAGGTACTTGAAATCGCGCTTCGTAAAACTCGGCCCAAATCTGTAGATGATGTGAGGCGAAGCTGACATCCTGCCCAATCACAAATTCCCGGTAATCATCAATGTCGCGGCCAGCCGGCAACGTCGGTGCTGCTTCACGCCGAAAATAGGCGCCGTCACTTGCCGATACTCCAAAATTCCATGCCTCATTCGGCCGAAACCCAACACGCCCGCTGAACGCGGGGTTCTCCAAACCATTCTCGGTGAAGTTCCAGGATTCCGGGCGGGACGACAATGACGCATTCTTCACCTCGAATGCGTATTCAAATGCTTCCAAACGGCCGGACACGGATACACCGCTCGCATAGCTCGGTCCCCAGATCACCGGATTGAAGGTGTACTTTGCGTAATAGTACCGCCCGCCGATGAAATCGAGTGGTGAAAGGGGAGCCTCTTCGTCGCGTATCGCGGTGACGTTTTCATAAACCAGCGGCGCATTAACAAACGGATTATCCCACGACAGGTGCCGCGGGACCCAGTTACCAACGACGGTCGCGAATTTGCCAGCCTGCAATGTAAAACGCCCGTCCTGCCACGGCGTAATTCTGAGCGCGTATTCATCCAGGCGAATCTGAGCGCCTTCATCACTTGGGTCGAACCCGCGGTCGAGCCGGGCTTGTGCGAAGAAATAAAATTGCGAGCCGAGTTGCGTGTCGAGAAATAGCGAAAGGCGTGGATTAAAGAGATTGTCCTGCTCTGAGTTGATGAGACCCGGCGCGGGCTGGTCGAAGTTATAAAATTCAAGATCAAGAGTGCCGCTCAATCGTGCGCGCAGATTGTCTTGAAATGCGGAAAGGGTGAGGGCTGTGTCCAACCGGTCGAGGACCTCATCAGCGTCGAAGGCGCACGCTGTGCATGCAAAGACGCACAGGCTGAAAGCGCGCAGCTTCATGTAGTTGGATTAACACCGTTCGCGGCAGGAAAGCGCACCTCGAATTCGGTCCAATCATTTTCCGAACGCACCAGGCGCAATTCGCCCCCGTGCAGCCGCGCCAGTTCCCGCGCCAGATTCAAGCCGATTCCATGACCGGAAGCAGCCGAAGGAGTCGAGCTGTGATGGAACCGCTCGAAAATGTTTTCGTTTCGCGGAATTGTGCGGCCGGTGTTGCCGATGATCAGCACAATATCCTTCGCATTCGCCTGCGCGTCGACGCGAATGCGTCCGCCGGAGCGATTGTACTTTCGCGCGTTTTCGAGCAGGTTTTGCACGATGAGCGATGTGTATCGTCGTTCGCCCGCGACGAACAGGTCGTTCGGAAATCCTTTCTCGATTTTGACGTCTGGCGAATCGGGAAGCGCGCCAAGATCGTCCAGCCATTCATCAACGAGCTGGCTCAGATTCACTGGTGCGGAGGCGATTTTCAGGTGCCCGGCATCCATCCGCGACAGAAGCAGCAGATCTTCAATGACGTTAGTCAACCGATGCGTCTGATGAAGCAGTGCCGACAACTCCTCGTACACCTCCGGCTTGAAATCTTCGCGTCCCAGCAATGATTCCAACCCGACACGGAAGACCGTGACCGGACTCTTCAACTGGTGGGACGCATCAGCGGAGTAACGTGCGGATCGTTCGAGCTCTTCAGCAGTCGAAGCCAGCGCGGCTTCAGCACGCTCTCGTTTTTCTCGATTCTCTACCGAATCAAGTGCCAATTTTTTGACTGGAGCCGAGAGCCGTATGGCAGCCAGGTGGCTCGCCACGAAGCCGCCTAACAAAAGCAGCACGCCGGCGCCTCCGATTTCCCAGCGAAGTCGATGCAGTTGCGCCATCGAAGCGGCGAATGGGTAAACGCAAATCTCATACGCCGGCGGAAAAAGCGAGCCGGGGTTTAGCAGCTTGTAAAATAAAAGCTGCGTTACGCCATCTACGTCGACTCGAAAGTTGTTTTCATCAACGTCGGAATCGGCAACCGCCGCTGCCAGTTTGTGGTTCAAAAATTCCTGAGTTGATGCCGGAAGCGAAGGCAGATGTAGCCGCCCGTGGGTCCAAATGCCGCTCGTCATTCCGATTTCTTTGTCGTCAATCTCAAGAGGTTTAAACCCGATCACGAGTGCGGATATCACCTCGCCTGTCCCCGTCGAAAAGAGTGGTACCGCTATGACTTCATCGATCGCTCCGCTACCAACGCGGATGTATCCGATTTGCTGCGTGTCGGGTAATGTGCCCAACGCAAGTTGCGCTTCCGTTTTATCGTCCAAACCCCCTACATCGGTGGAATCCGGCGGTTTAATAACGGCGCCCTTGTCGTCGAGGAAACGATAAAAATTTGCGTGAAGCCATTGAGCGGCCTCCTCGCGAGGCGGTTCTTCGCCTTCCATCAGATCGCGCAGCTCATCTTTTGCGCTCGGGTATAGAAGGTCGATCGCATCGTCCTCGAGCGCCGCGTGAATGCGTGGGTTGTCCGCGAGTAAACTGCACCTGTCCGCCAACGCAGCATGACGGAGCTCCTCGATTCTGTGCAGCGAAGCAAGTTCGGTTTGAAAAATCTGCTGCAAATTCCGCTCGGCGTCGGCGGTGACTTTGCGCTGAGCGAGGTAATAACCGAGCGAAGTGAGCGTTGCGACGATCACCATCATTGCGGTGAATAGCCGGGCACGAAATCTCGCCACGCTCTTCTCGGTGCTTTGCGCGACAGAACTCATGGAAAATCGACGTGCAGCGTTTGACCGTTCGTCAAGTCGATTTGTTTTTCTCGCGTCGTCCTGCTGTCGACCCACGCTTTTAACGTGTAATGCCCAGGCGGCAATCCGTTTAATTGGAAGTGTCCGCTACTGTCGCTCATCACAAAATGTGGCGTGTTCAGAACAAGAACCAGTCCACGCATGTGCTCGTGAATATCGCACCGCAATGTGACCAAACCCGGTTTGTCGAAAATAACCGACGGGATCGGCCGTTCCTCCCGGCGATACCGCCCCAGATCGAATCGTTTCGCAGGAGAGTACGAAAAAATATTGTGATACGTGTCATCGAGATTTGGAAATTCAACGATGGTGCCTGCCTGTATCGGCAGAATCGCCGGAATAAAGGTCAGATCTTTTTGCGCGATCTCTTTCATCGGCAAAGATGCTGGTCGCGAAAACGCGCCCTCAAGATAAACCACAGCGACAGGCGGCTGGGTCGACAGAACGCCGCCTTTCGTGACGATTTCGTAACGCTTCGCCTGGACCGGAGCCGAACGCGATTTGGGCAATTCTACGCGGCCCTCCACAGCGGCGCTCGCCAGAAGCGCAGCCGGGAGGACTGACAAAGCTGCGTTGAAGCAAAGCAACCCTCGCAGGCGCATTTTCTCGATAGCCTAGCAGTCAATTCATCGAACGAAAAGCGCCTGCAGCCCCTGCACGAAAAGTAACAAGATCGTTACTTTCCGAGACGGTCTTGCGTTGCAGTCGGAGGCGTAGTCGTCGTCACCTGCACTTTGGTGCGCCGTTGGGTCGCTGCCATTGCTGGAAGAGTGAAAAAGATCGTGGCAGCCAGACTCCAGAAAATGCCAATTGCGCAAGCAATACCAAGACTGGTGAGCGCTGGATTTCTGGCAATTGCAAGCGAACCAAAACCGCTCACTGCGGTCAGACCGGCCAGGAAGACTGGCTTTAGCACGCCGGCAATGTCGTGTTCCAGTTCCCGCGTTTTTTGCCAAACGAGCACGACATAAATTCCATAGTCGACACCGATCGCCAGCACCAAACGAAACGAGAGCACATTCAGCAGGTTGAGGTGTACGTTCATGAGTTTCATTGAAGCGATCATCGCTCCGATGGCGAACGCCAGCGTGATCACCTGAATCAGCCACAAACGCAGATTGCGATACAGAATTGCCAGTAACGAAACATCAAAGATCGCCATTAACGCGCTGATGATCAGAAGTTGATGATGCGACCATGGCTGAAGATCCGCCAGAGTATATGCCCAGCCTGAAAGGATCATCGGCACGCCCGGCACCGTCAGGTCATGGCGAAGCTCCACGCTTTGCGCATGCGTCGCCACTGGCCGATTGGTCGTGACGAACCCGGTTGTGAGCAACGGGTCTCGTCCAAAGTAGCGGTCCACCAAGAACCACCAGCTCGATGTTTGCGGCAACTGCGTGCGCCAGTCTGGCAAAGGCACATTTGGATCGGCATAACGCTGTAAGTTATCAAGCAATGTGAATGCAGGTCCGAATGCATCGCGGTTGAACCCTTCGCTGTCGAGTGTTTGCTCCAGCGTCTCGCGTGCGGCTTGAAAATTCACCGCGCTCAAGCGAACCCGATTTTCCTGCATTTGCCTCGGCGAAGAACACAGCGCCGCTGGCGTTGAGAAGCCTTTAATTTTGCCTGCTACCTGAAGCTGTCGCCAATCAGCGGAGATCTTTTGCCAATCATCATGGAGCTCCTGTGAATTTGCTCCGCGTACGATTCCGAGAACCGGCTCCCATCGGACCGGCATTTTCTGCATGATCTGATCAAGCGCATGACCCGCGCGGATATTTTTCGGTTGCAACGAACGAGTGCTGGATTCGAAGTGAAGTGGAGGCACAGACGAAAAGCCGATGGCACTCAGCAATAAGAAAACCGCAGTTGCAAGGAGTAGCAGGGGGACCGGTTTGTGCACTGTTCGGCGCACATATTTTCTGACGATCTCGAACATCCAGTCGCGTCCGACTGGCTGCTGCCGTTCGCGAACGAACAGAAAGAGAATCGAGCACATGAACAGTCCCGCCACGAAAATGCCGATCGCGATCAGCACACCGAGCTGAGCGAAGCTCATGGCGCCACTGAGCACGAGCGCGAGAAATCCCACTGCAGTTGTGAGCGCGCCAAAGAAAACGGCGCGGCCAAGCTTCGCGATTGAAGTGGCAATTGCTTGCTGATGCGATTGTCCATCAGTTCGGGCCTGGTGGTATCGACCGATGATGAGAATGGCGAAGTCGACGCCAAGGCCAACAAGGATCGCGCAAAACCCGACGCTGATCATGCTTAGCTGGCCGAAAAGAAGCTGACCAGTTGCGAGCGCTACGAGACAGGAGAGCAGGAGGCAACATGCCATTCCGATCAATGCCGAAAGCATTCGCGGAAAACCTGCGTAAAAAATGGCCGCTACCAGCACGATTGATCCCAGCAGCGTCGCGACGACGTCGTAGCGCATGGTTAACGAAATCTCCGATACGAACGCGGAGCGGCCGGTCACGAGCACTTGCAATGCGCCGCCATCCCATCCCTCAGTTGCCGTTGCCCGAAAGTGATTCACCTGCCGCATCAAACGCTGGCATTCGAACGCGCTAATGGAGACTTGGTTCGTCACCATAAGAAAAACTCGCATCGTGCGATCTGGCGACGTGAGCGGCTGCTCCTGTTCAATGATCGTGCTTTCGGCGAACGGCTTGAGCGCCGGCGCAATCAGCCCGAGTGGATCGAACGAGAGCTCGAACTGCGGGCGCGGCGATCCAGCTTCGATCTGTTGACGCAGGCGCTCGAGACGAGCGCGTATTTTCTCCGGCTGCAAAATCGATAGCGTTTCGTCAAAGGCGCCGGGTTCCAGATTTAACAACAACGGGACGGCGATTGACTGCAGGTCGCGAACGCCTTCGGGCGTATCCATCGGCGAACCGGCCAGTAGACGCGCGCACCACGGCTGCTGCCGTAAGCGCTCTGCAAAA
>DATBDJ010000050.1:0-8128 GCA_036269995.1 Candidatus Udaeobacter sp. | reverse complement strand
CTAAAAGCCGGCACGCCGGCTTTCTCGAGCGGCTCGATGTCGGCGCCGCAGTGTTCAACCAGACGCAGTATGCCCGCTCCGGATTCCTGCAAAATCGCTGCCACTGGCGCGAAGTTTTTTTTCACCTCCGGGTTTGCCTTGATGTTAACGCCAGTCGGGTGCCCCGCGCCGCCATCTGTTTCCATCGCGGCGAAATGGTTTGAGATCTCTTTCTCGTGATCCTTTGCGTACTGCTTCGAACCGGCCTCACCATTCTCTTCATTCATCCACGCGATCACACGAATCGTGCGCTTCGGCCTGAGACGAAGTTTTTGGATCAGGTTCGCTGCTTCCATCGAGACTGCGACCCCTGCACCATCATCAATCGCACCTGTGCCCAAGTCCCATGAATCCAGGTGACCGGAAACTATGATGACCTGTTCCGGGTGCTCGCTACCTTTGATGTCGGCGATGACGTTCGCGCTTTCCGCGTCTGGCAACGTTTCCGGCGTGAGAACCAATTTCATTTTCACGGGTCCTTGTCGCACCAGATCGGCAATCAAATCTGCATCCTCGGCAGTCACTGCGCCCGCCGGAATTTTCGGAGCGTCCTTTGCATAATCTGTCAGTCCAGTGTGCGGAAGCCGATAATCAGCTCCGCCGACTGAGCGGATCAAACAGGCGACCCCGCCTTGTCGCGCGGCTTCGCTTGGTCCGTGACTTCGATAAACGACTGCTTCTCCATAAGCTTCGCCCCCCTGACCCTGTGCAGCCATTTGCTTGTCGAACGGATAATAGAACAGCACGATTCTGCCCGCGACCTTCTCGCGCGGCATTGATTTCAGTTCATCAAAATTTTTGACGACAAGGACCTCGGCTTCGATCCCATTTTTTGGCGTGGCCACACTGCCTCCCAGCGAGCACAGCACAATCTTCTGCGTCGTATTCGGCGCTTGTCCGAAAAACTGGACCAGCGCGGCTGTCTCTTCGCCGCGCACCCAATGGGGCACCATTACTTTTTCGAGCTGCACTTCGCAGCCAATGGCCTTCAATTCGCTCGCGACGTACTCGACTGCTTTTGCCGCCTGTGCCGATCCACTTAAACGTGGTCCGATGTTGTTCGTGAGATGGGACACCTGTCTGTATGCGTAATCGCTGTTTAACGCTTCCTGCTGCAAACGCTTCAGATCTGCGAGTGTTTGCGGCGAAAAAACTGCCGGCGTCGGCGATGGCGAAGCGGTTGGACTCGGCTCCACGGCGGCGTGTTGCGCATCAACCGGCAACGCACTCACGAGCAGCGACAACAATAGAACCCAGCTCGCGCAAACGCGGTTCCTCCACTGATCCATTCCGAATTCTGCCAGAAAAGCATTGACGATCAATGGCCGCACTTGACTGCAGCGAGCCTTGCGTTGTGTAGCGCCAAGGGCGCAGAAGTCATTTCGAGGCTGGGGCAGCGCCCCAGGATTTCCGACTAAAACGCCAGCGCTGGAGGCGCGACTCGACTCGATTTGAATCGCGCTTTCAGCGCTCAATTGTTTCATTCGATTTCCTGGGGCGCCGCCCCAGGCTGATGTGACTAGCGCCGTTGGCGCCAGGACCTACGAATTGTGTTTGTCCGCAGGCAACCGGCCTTCGTCGAAATCGATCAGGTCTGGAATGCACTGAATGTCGTTGCGATCAGCGATTCCCATCTTCTTTTTTCGTTCTTCGAGCCGCGGCGTAATTGCATCCCGCCATCCGAGCTTCGATGCGAATCCGTTCCAGACAAATAAATCGCCTTCGTTCAAGCGACGGCCCTTCTCGAAACACCATTCCAGAATATCTTCGTCGGTCCCACCGAGCAGCACTCGGTCGCGAAGATCGCGATAATGCACGCGCAGAAAATTGCAGCACATCCCGTCAGCCGCCCTTACAGCACCAAGATTCTCCTGGTAATCCTTCTGCAACTCGCCGCGGGCGTGCAGGCGAATTTTATCGAGCATGCGCGGGAAATATATCATTCCGCCCGTCATTTCTCTCGGGCTCTTCGGGTAAGTGGGCATGCGAAGTAATCGATGCGCCATCTTGTTCGCGCAACTCGCATCTACCCCTGCCGCTAAAGCTTGCTGAAAATCGCGGCATCGAACTGAAGATTTACTTTGATGGAGTGAACGCGTGTTGATTCCAACACCTTACCCGTGGCGATATCGGTGTCTGTGCTGGCGAAGGGAAACAATACGCCACCGACTTTTCGAAAATCGGAAAACCGTGATTCAATCGTGGTCGGCGTCGGATCGATATCAACATGGAGCGGTCGAACGTCGCGGCGCCGTGTGATCAGCCAAGTTCGCGGATCGACGTAAAGGGTCGTCGTAAATCCGTCGTTCAGCGTCAGGCGCAATGCGTAGTAATCAATCCGGTCGATGTTTTCGCGACCGACGAGATCAATACGATGACCTCGCTGACGCAGCTCGTGGAGACCAAGAAGTTTCCCAGGCAGTTCCACGCCGTGTCGCAATGCTGCCGTCGCTTGCGGCGACTCCTGTTCAATGGCTGTACCATGGCCTTTCCATTGCCAGCCGCGCTGGCCGTCAAATGCTTCCGTGTAGACGTGTTTACCACCGGCCATCACATCGATTCGCATTCGACCCGGCCGTGCCGCGCGATACTTTCCATCCACTTCAAACCCGGGATCGACAATGTGCAGGTCTACTTCGATCGACTTCACCGCCTCGATCGCCGATCGCCCGCCCATCGCCTGGGTATTTCGTTCAATAAGTTGATCGACGGTGAGAGCTGTCCGTGCGCATCCGTTCAACGCGAATCCGAGTGTGACGGAGAAAAAGATCTGCCAGCCGCGTGTCAGCGTCATCAAAATGAGACGCTGCTGATCGCGTGATTTGTTTATAAACGGGCGTTAACTCGCGGCGCGTTGGCGCTGGCAACTCATCGATCCTTGTTGCCTGGGCGGTTCAAAAGCGACGCGACGACGCGTGCGCACTCCAAAGCACAGTCGTGCAAAATCATGAAGATGCCCATTCTGTTTCGCGCAAGCTTTTGGAGTACGATGCGTCTTCGCATCGCTTTCCGGCTCGGAGAGCTTGCGTGCGTTAAGTCGCGCCGCCGCTTGTCAGCTCCAGTATGCGCTCTCTTTTCGCTCCGTAATCCAGCGAGTGAAACCGCCGGATTTCGTCGAGCCGACGCACACCGTTGAGCGTATCGAGATAGCGTGTGTAGCTTCCCGCGAGCTGCGTCGTCTCAAGATAGCGAGCGCGCAGATTCGCGTTTCGGAACGCCTCGGGACATTGGGACGCGAAAAGGTGAAACCGCAGCCACCGCCGGTCCGTTCGTGACACGCGCTGCGCTTTTCGGAAGAACGCGACGAACAACAGCAGAACAAGATACGTGTCCACCTGCGCTTGCAGCTCGAGATTGCGCGCAAAATCTTCGGAGGCGATCTCGCGGATTCCCCGCTTGAACTGGAGTGCCGCGTGCAGCGCGTGATTTAATTCCTCAACAAACATGATCAGCGACCGGATGTTGCGATCGCCCAAGCTGGCGCGCGGATCGTGTTGCTCAAGCTGGTCGATCAGCCAGCGGGAATAATAAATTCCAACGTAAAGCTGATCTCCTGCGCGGCGGAGGAACGTGCGCGCCAGCTCGCTCAATTCGCAGGCGGATTTTCCAGCCAGCATCGACAATTGCGCGCAACGCGTCCGATCGATCAGGCATTCCTCCAGATTGATGCCAACGTACGCATAGGTGCGCTCGAACAATTTCTGGATTTGGCTAAAGAGCGTCTCGTTCACAAGCCGAATGAAGGTCGTGCCGCGGCTGGCGCATCATAGAGGTTAAGCAGCCGATCGGAAAGCTGATTGAGCGCGAGCCGCACGTCGCGGAACCGATCGGCTAATCCCTCGAAAACGTCGTCGAGTTCGCAGCGGCGCGCGACCGCGTGCGACGCGACCAGCTGGTAATTGGTGCGCCCCACTTGTTCATAAAATTCAATGTCCGGTCCACCGCGTAAGCTGCGCCGCTGCGCGTTCTCATGAAAAATTCCGCTGATGAAAAGTGAGTAATTACCAATGTGCGCACGAAGCAGGAACGCCTGCTCGGGAGTGGCGCGGTTTAGGGCTATCAGGATGTCGGAAATGTATTGTTCGGCCAGATTGTGCGCCTCATCTGAAATCTGTAGCCGGCTCGCGCGCGAGAAAGTTTCTAGCAAGGACCCGATATAGTCGCAAACTTTGCGATCGCCGATTCCGCCCTGCTGTAACACGTGCCGGGCGAGAACGTAAAAATAAAATTGTGATGAGATCTGCAGATGTCCGCAGTGATTCAGGATTGCGTCGACGAGTCGCGGATGATCGAGAATGGAATCCCGAGTTTCAATGTCGCTCAAAAGGTCAACCAGCGACACCTGATCCCTTGGCGAACGCGCCAGCGTGCGCACGATGAAGTCGAAATCGGCCGCCGTAAAGCGGGCCCGACAATTCGCCCTGACCATCGGGGCTTAATAATGCGCGATTGAGGACCGTATGGCAAGTCAGATTGCTAGCCCTGCGTATATTGTCGGAACAGAGCATCTTGTTTCTGCACCGCGCGGACTTCTAAGCCTGCGTGCCCACGAGTGCGATCTTGCGAAATCGACAAGCGTTTGCTTTTAGCCGGGCCTCCTCATCAAGTGCGCAAGATCAGGGTCGAGGCTGACAATAAGCGGTTAGCGCGACGTACCAACACGGCTTTAACTCAATCCAGAAAGGTAAAATAAATGAATACATTGAATAAAGTAACGACATGGAGTCCGCTCAGAGAGATCGACGAAGCGCAAAATCGCTCAGATCGATTTTTCTTGGGCGGCTTTCCCAGCAGAATGGGCAGTGGCGAGATCCACAACCTGGCGGTCGCAGATTGGTCACCGGAGGTTGATATCAGCGAGGATGATCACGGGTATCTCCTCAAAGCTGACCTCCCTGAAATGAAGAAGGATGATGTTAGGGTAACTGTCGAAGACGGGATTCTTAGCGTTTCCGGAGAACGCAAATGCCAGAAGGAAGATCAGAAAAAGAAATTCCATCGCATCGAGCGATCCTTTGGCACTTTCCGACGCAGCTTCACGCTGCCCGAGGATGCCGATAGCACGAAAGTGACGGCAGAGTTCCGCGACGGAGTGCTAAAAGTGCACCTCCCGACGACACCGGTAGCAAGATCAAAAGCTACGCAAGTTAAAGTGGCGTAATGCTCCAACACTGACGGTGGCGTGCGGAACAGTCCGCGCGTTTGCCCCAGTGTAAGGCGGCTGACTTAGTCGCCTGTTCCTTTGAACCAAGGAAGAAAGACCTCATGAACTCGAAAATTATTAGCCGCGCAGCCTGTCTGGCGGAATTCACTTCTAATCCCAAATCCTTCTCCAATTGTCCAGACTTGCAACGGTGGTGTTCCGGACTTGCCCAAGATAGAATCTGTATGAAACCCGCTTTGGGTAAAAGAAAGGGTGTTCCGCCGGCAATTGCGGTGGCAGCTGCTAAAATTCGACTACGCGCTTGAGTCATATGCGGGTTTCCCACCGGGTCGCAGACCACGATGAGTCTGACAACTTGTTCTTTAAGGCGCCTGAGCGGAACAAACTTAGCTCTCTTACTCCTCCTATAAAACCAGGGAGCGAGAATAATAGCAGCTAAAAGAACTAACTGAATTATCAAGGTGGATTGCGTCGCCGGTCATTTACTTCGCGTAGGCTACGATAGCCGAGCCTCCTAAGTAGGTGATCCCCAAACAGAATAAGAATAGCTCAACTAGCTTTTACAACATGTTCCATAACTCTTTAGCTTCCAGTAACTGCCAGTTCCAGTGCGCGATGAGGAGGAACGATCGGTCTGTTGGATCCCCTTTGCGTCAAAGTGTCGAGCATTTTCGTGAGACACGTCTCGTACCAATCGCACATGGGGGATTCGCCATTTGGCTTGACCCATTCGGGATGTTGGATCCGGAGATCGTCGTGAATCTGTTGCTGCAGTTCAGTGTAGGTGTGGATTGGATGAGATATGGCAATTGGCCTCCCGGTAAAAGATTCAAGTGCGGCGCGGGACGGTTCCGACGAAAGCTCGGCGCGAACGGCGGACGGGCATCGGTGCCGTAAGCGCCCGCCACGGCCAGGTGAGGGTACTCCAAAAGGCGGCGCGCATGTGCTTGCGTTGTGCACGGCGCAAGGCCAACTGGCTTATTTTATAGCGCTGGCGTTGCAGCAACACGGCCAGCAGCCCGCTTTGTGTAAGGGTCGGGGTTAATTTTCTCATGACGTAATCTTTCCATTTTTTCCTTGTCCAAAGGACTCTGTAATTTACCTCGTCGGTGAGTACGGTCTGGCCGTATTTTCCGAAAGATTCACCGTTTCTTGTCTTGCGAATCCCAGACTCAGAAGGAAGCCAACGAATCTTTGGCGCCCGCTCTCTGCTTTATTCCGTGAAATACTTCGCGGCGAGGGATTGCGCGCCAGGGCCCAATACGCTAACCGCTGCTTTGCTGCCCAGCAGTCTTCGCAACAAAGTTTTCGCTTCATTTTTCTCCTCCTCCGACACATCGGCTTGATTGATCGCAGTGATCACTTTCTCCAGTGCCTCCATAATCACTTGCTGCTGCTGCGGAGTAATCGGCGCGGGCGGTATTTGCCGCCGGGGAACGGTGGTTCGCCGGCTCTTATCGATAGAGATCGAAATCGGGGCCGCGACACTACCTTCGAGCACTTTTACTCCGAAGTCGTTTATCTTGGCAAAGCCGGACAGCAGGCCCATCCCGCTCTGATCCTCAACAGGGGTCCAGTCGATGAGGTGATACTCTGAAAGTTGGGCCACAGCGCGCAGCCAGTCGCGTTGATTTATGCCTCCTGGCGGCAGGACCGCTTGCTCACCTTGGCCGAACGGAATGGAACCTTCGCTTCGACGTTCATAGAGAAGCTGCAACAGGGATCCTCTGACGACAGAATCCTTCATAGACTTTGCCAATATGCTCTGCATCCCGCACCCCAACAACTCACCTCAAAGGGGTGCAAGTCTGTACTTGGAAATGCGGTTCGCGCCTAAATTCCGAAAGCGTTGAATAGCCGTTCTGATCGGAAATGACGATCGGCTCTGGAATGCTCCAGTTCTGGTAAAGTCGCCGCGCGTTCGCCTTCGACGGGGCCTGCTCGCTCAACGTACACAAGATTCGGGTCGACTCTGACAATAGGCGGTGAGCGCGATGCACCAAGAGGCTTTAACTCAATCCAGAAAGATAAATATTATGAATACATTAATAACATGGCATCAGCTTAGAGAGATGGAGGAGGCGCAAAATCGCTTCAACCGTTTCCTGGGCGGATTTCCGAACAGAATAATCAGTGGGGAGACCCCCAGCCTGACAGTCGCAGATTGGTCACCAGAGGTTGATATCAGTGAGGATGATCGCGGATATTTTTTCAAAGCTGACCTGCCTGAAATGAAGAAGGATGACGTCAAAGTAACAGTCGAAGACGACGTCCTCTGCGTTTCCGGAGAACGCAAAAGCGAGAAGGAAGATCAGAAAAGGAAATTCCATCGCATTGAGCGGTCCTTTGGCAATTTCCGACGCAGCTTCACGCTGCCCGAAGATGCCGATAGCACGAAAGTGACGGCGGAATTCCGCGACGGAGTGCTGAAAGTGCACCTCCCGACGACGGCAAGACCAAGATCAAAAGCCATCGAAGTTAAAGTGGCGTAATGCTCTAACACTGACGGCGAGCGTGCGGAGGCGTTCCGCGCGTTCGTCCTGTTGTATCGCAAATCCGGAAGGTGAGTGATTGGAGCACTTGAACCAACGAAAAAGAACTTTATGACATCGGAAATTATTAGCCGCGCAGCCTGTTTGGCGGAACTCATTTCCAATCCCAAATCCTTCTCCAACTGTCCAGACTTGCACGGTGGCGTTCCGGACTTGCCAGGAGTTACTCATCCAAAAGGAAAAGCTTGCATCGCTCGATAGGATGAATTGCGTACGCGACTTCAGCATCTCGCATTATTTCGCGGAATTGGATTGAATGCATATGTCGTTAACCTTGGTAGCAGAATGCCTTCAACCCGCCCCGCGCCGGACCGGTTGTGGCGTCTTCCTTCCGATCATCACACGGTAACCGTTGAAGTTGCCCTGGATTTCC
>DATBDJ010000049.1:0-20731 GCA_036269995.1 Candidatus Udaeobacter sp. | reverse complement strand
GCCCATCTCGATGTTTCTAACCTTACCCTTGTAAATGCTGCCGACGATGTTCCGGGAGCTCTTGCGTTCTACGCTGTATTCCTCGAGTCGGCCATTTTCCAGCAGAGCCACGCGGGATTCGAGTTTTTCCACGCTGACTATTAGCTTGTTGCCAGTCTTCCGGGACGGAAGACCCAAAATCTTTCTGACCTTGTCTATCATAAAGTTGAAAAAGTTGATCGGCTACGAGCCAAAGTGTTGCTAACTCGTGGTGCCGTAGTTCTGGTCGGGGGTTCATCGTGTGTTTGGACGGCGGCGGTTCGGCGGCGGTTGGGGCGCAGGAGCCGGGTTGGGATGGGCTCCAAAGAGGCGTTGAAAGAAATTGCGCGGAGCCGGAGCCGGCGCAGCTGGTACGGCCCGCGCGACGGGAGCAGCGGCTCGCCGCCGCACCCTGCCTTGGCTGTCAGCTTCCGGTTCGACATCGGGGGATGCGTCCGAGCTTGCCATCTGTGCAGTGGTATTTTGTGATTGGTCCGCAGTTTCTTCGTCTTCGCCTCCCAGATTGCCTCCAGCGTCGTGATAAGCCACCGATTTGATCAATTGGAGTGGATTGGGGTGGTGTGCGGGTGCGAGCCAGGCGACTTGCATATCAAACTTCCCTTCATCCTGCGCGAGCGCGCGTTCAAGAATGCGAGTAGCGATCGGACCCGCAACCTCGCCGCCGTGCCCCGAGGCGCCCTGCACCATCACCGCTACGACATACTTCGGATGGTCATACGGAGCGAAACATGCAAACCACGCGACGTTCTCCTCGTGGCCACGGTCGGTGGCCTGCGCAGTGCCTGTTTTGCCAGCCACCACGACGTCTTTCAAGCGCGCTCTACCACCGGTTCCTCCGTCTTCGTTGACAACTTTCCAAAGGCCTTTGCGCACAACGTCAATCTTCTCAGGTGAGATTTCCTGACGTAAATCTGAACGCACTCGCGGCGTCTGAGGCACTGCGACGTTGCCATGCTGGTCCAGCAGAGGCGAGCCGTCTTGGTTCAAAACTCGATCCACCAGCCGTGGGTAATAGCACACGCCGCCGTTTGCGATCGTTGCGTAGGCCATCGCCAATTGCAGAGGCGAAACAAGCGTGTACCCCTGGCCGATCGACACATTCGCCGTTTGCGCTTGCGACCACCTCTCCTGCGGATGGTGAATTTGCATCCACTCAGGCCCGGGCATATTGCCGGTTTGTTCGCCGCTCAGCTGCAGCCCTGATTCCTCCCCCATGCCCAACATTTTCCCAACCGCGTCAATCGACTGAATACCGGCTGCGTTTCCGTATTGGTAAAAATAGGAATCACAGGACACCTTGAGCGCATCAGCGAGACCGATGTTCCCATGCGTGTAATGTTTTTCGGCTACCCAGCACCGGAAAAAATGGTCTCCGTAACTCACACCCCCACCGCAACTGTATTTGGCTCCCACTAGGTTTTTCGTGCCTCGCAATCCAGCGAGCGCGGTGATGAGCTTGAATGTCGAACCTGGCGGCAGGCAGCTAATCGCGCGGTTGATCAATGGATCGCCTTCATCTTTTTGCAATGCTTTCCAATCTTTGGCTTTAATGCTGGGGATGAAAGTATTTGGATCAAACGATGGAACAGAAGCCATCGCGAGGACGTTGCCATTGTTTGGATCGACAACTACCGCGCCCGCTCGACTCACTGCGCGCAGCGCTTCGTCGGCAATTGCCTGCACGCGCGCGTCGATCGTTAAGAAAACGTTTGCGCCTTGTTGGGGAGGATCTTCACGCTGCACACCTTCGAGCGTGCCCTTGGCAGTCTTGCGCAAATAACGGACTCCGGGTTTGCCACGAAGATACTGATCCATCACCTTTTCGATATTTGATTTGCCCTCCACATCCTGTTGGTAAAACGTAAACTTTGCCGCCTCTTCTTTATCAATGTCGTTAGGCATACCAACGTAACCGAGAATATGGGAGGCCAGAGAGCCGTATACATAGGACCGCACGGGTTTGATCGCGATGTCGACTCCCGGTAAACCCACATCGTGTTCGGAAAACTTCGCCATTGTCGGGAAATCAATGTCCTTAATGTAAGAAAAAGGGACCTCGGTATCATTGCGGAAATGCCGTTGAAGCTTCCCGGCGTTGTAGTCGCGAGCCAGATCAAGCTCATTCAGGCGCGGTACGATCCCATTGTTGACGATTCTAATTATGTCCGGTTCCTTTTGATCTTTCGGCATCCCGTTAATGATCGCCCGGTATTCGCTTAACGGCGGCGAACCGAAACGTTCGCGATATCCCTTGACCATCTCCGGCAAGTAAAAGTCCACTTCGTAGCTGGCGCGGTTCTGAACAAGCGTCACGCCGTTACGGTCCTTGATCTCGCCGCGAACGGATGGGATTCGAACAGTTGCTTGAGAACTGCCGCGAAGCTGCGCCGTCCATTCTGTGCCATGCGCAACTTGTATCCACCAGAGCTTAAGACCGAGAGCGCTAATGCCCAGAAGCATGAGCAAGCCGACAATTTGAATCCGCAGTCGAGAAGCTACTCGCCCCTTGTTCATTGTATCCGCTCCCTTTCAGGACTGTAGGAGTAAGCAGTCATGCGCGCGAGCCATTGCAGTAACCAGAAGAAGATCGGGGCGACCGCCATGGCGATTAGGCCGGGCCCGGCGATTTGCCACCAGACTTCACGGGTAAAAACGAGAGAGCCGCGCCGGAACGTAATCATGAGATACTGCGCCAAAACTATCAATGAGGTGAAAACACCACTCAGGACACAATGCACTTCCCAATGGCCGCGGGCAAAGAGCGGTTTGAGGCCATGCATGATTCCTGCCAGCACACCGTAAAGGAGTATGGACGTTCCAGTTGAGATTTCAACTTTGCCGCCGATGACTTGGACGGTAACCGCATCCAGCAACAACCCCGCGTAGAGCGCCAGCGCGAGCATGAGCGGAAAAGGCAGCGCCATTGCTCCATAAAAAACAATTACCGGCACAATGTACACGTGCGCGTTGTACAGCCACGGTAGAACGGGGATGAAGAACTCTGCGATTTGCGCGAAGAGCACTAGTACCAACAGAAGAACAAAGAAAATCATTTTCGGCCTGTGACTACGAACACATCCTCCAAATGGGACAGGTCAACCGCGGGGGTCAATTGCGCTTGTCCATCCAACTCACGAACGCGAAAACTCTTTACCGTGCCGATAAGCAACCCAGACGGAAACACGCCGCCGACCCCGGAAGTATAGCATTTTTGAGCAGGCTTCAGGTCAGCCTGTTTCGACAGGAAATTCAAGTCCAGTAACGGCGTCATCCCAGTCGTCAGGCGCTCTCCGGATACGATACCCTGCTCCCGGCTTCCTTCGATCGACGCGGCGACCCGGCAGTTCTCATCCGAAATGAGCAACACGATGGATATTGTGTCGCTCACGGTGGTCGTCTTTCCGACGAGGCCAATGTCAGTCACAACGGGCATGTCAGTTTCGACGCCGTCTCTTCTGCCGCGGTTGATGGTGACTGTGCGCCACCACGTTGAGGAATCGCGAGCGATAATTTCACCCGGGATCAGTTTGAACACTGAGCGCTCGCGATAATTGAGCGCGTGCCGCAACCGATTGACCTCATGCTCCACGTCGCGCAAACCCTGGCTCGTTGCCCGCAGCTCGCGATTTTCCACCTGAAGCGCCGCGTTCTCGTGCTCCAATTGCTCAAGCGACTTAAGACCGCTGCGGACCGACGTGATCTGCTTTTTCAATCCTGAACCGCCTGTCAAGAACGGGGCCAGCAGTTGATATACGCCGGATTTGAACTTCTGCGTCGTGGTGGGGCCGAAGCTAAGAAAGTATCCCAGAATAGCACCAAAAATCAGCAGCGCGATGATATATGTGCGACTCATCGCAATTGCGGAACGCCCGCCACGCCAAGTGAACTTCGTGCGAAGTGCGAATTAAAGAAGATCGACATTGCCGGAACACCGGATATCAATCCGCGCTCCAAAATCGTCAATCGGCAATTGCCGCTACCGCCACTGGCGATCAGCGGACGCAACTTGACGCAAAAATTTGAGTTCATTGAGGCATTTGCCTGTCCCTTCCGCTACTGCGCTGAGCGGATCTTCGGCTACATGGACCGGCAAACCTGTTTCCTCACTCAAAAGTTTGTCAAAGCCGCGCAGCAACGCGCCTCCGCCTGCCAGGACGAGACCGCGGTCAACGAGGTCTGCCGAAAGCTCGGGCGGACAACGCTCGAGAGTAATACGTACGGAATCGACAATTGTCGATATCGGTTCGAGCAACGCCTCACGCACTTCCTGCGATGTGATCATTAGGGTTTTTGGTAACCCGGCGACGAGATCACGCCCCTTGACTTCCACACTGGTCTCTTTTTCGCTCGGATACGCCGATCCGATTTTGATTTTGATTTCTTCCGCCGTGCGTTCGCCGACCATCAAATTATAAGCGCGTTTCATATACTGAACGATGGCTTCGTCCAGTTCATCGCCAGCTACGCGCACGCTGCGGCTGAACACAATTCCAGAGAGTGAAATCAGCGCGACCTCCGTTGTGCCTCCGCCGATGTCGATGATCATGTTGCCGGCGGGATCCTGCACTGGAAGCCCCACGCCGATTGCGGCAGCCATTGGTTCTTCGATCAGATAAACTTCGCGCGCGCCGGCATGGGTCGCTGATTCCCGCACCGCCCGTTTTTCCACTTCAGTGATCCCGGAAGGAACCGCAATCACGACTCGCGGCCTCGCCTTTACCTTGCGATTGTGAACTTTGGTGATGAAATGGCGCAACATCGCTTCGGTAACTTCAAAGTCCGCAATCACGCCGTCCTTAAGCGGACGCACGGCCACAATGTTCGCGGGCGTGCGACCAAGCATGCGTTTTGCTTCGTCGCCTACTGCAAGCACTCTGTTGGTGCCAGCCTGGACCGCCACAACGGACGGTTCGCGCAACACGATTCCCTGATCCTTTACGTAAACAAGGGTGTTTGCCGTGCCGAGATCGATCCCGATGTCACTGGAAAACCAGCCGAAAAGTCCGTTGAACATGAATTATTTAAGCACTTTCCAGTCCGAAGGAAACGCGTTGATCCGTCTGAACGGGATCCGTTTTCGCAGGACCCTTCCCGCGGCGCGATTCGGCCAGTCTGAAACGCGGTAACATGAAACGACGCGAGCCGCCGTCAAGCGCATTTCTGTAGGAGTGATGAGGTGATGGAGCGTTGGAGCTTGCCGGTTACTCGATTAATTCTTAGTTCATAACTCCATGGGAAAGATCATTGTGGCTCCTTCCATTCTTGCCGCCGATTTTTCACGACTCAGCGACGAAATCCATCGTGTCGAAGCTGCAGGGGCGGATTGGATTCACTGCGACATCATGGACGGCCATTTTGTCGACAACATTTCCTTCGGGCCGGATGTCGTTCGGCTCGTTCGAAAGGAAACAACTCTGCCGCTGGACGTGCATCTCATGATCGAACATGCCGATCATTACGTGCCGCGATTCGCGAAGGCCGGCGCAAACTCAATCACTGTTCACGCGGAGCCGGAAGCAAAACATGATGTCACCAAAACGTTGGAGCACATTCGCAACACCGGTTGCCGAGCCGGTCTGACGCTAAATCCTGAAACTTCATTCGAATTGGTCGAGCCGTTGCTCGGCAGCATCGATATGCTGCTTATCATGACTGTACATCCCGGTTTTGGCGGCCAAAAGTTCCGGTCTGATCAAATGGAAAAAGTCAGGCGCGCGGCGGCATGGAACAAATCGCACGAGCATAACATTGACATCGAAGTGGACGGCGGCATTACGCCCGAGACCGCGCGACTCTCAATCGAAAACGGAGCAAACGTTCTCGTCGCCGGCACCTCGATTTTTCATTCGAAAGATTACGCAAAAGCGATCGGCGAATTGCGCGGCGAATAAGGTTGTGATCCCGAGCGATGATCGAACGGCCGCGATCATAGACCAGATCCCTCGCTCGGCTCCGCTCGGGATGATGGTTGCTGGGCGCGCGCTTAAACCGATTCGCATGCCACTACTGGCTCAGCTTCTTCAATAGTCTCAGCCATCACTTCGTCGATCTGCGTCACCCGTACGACTTCTTCAATGGTTGTTCCGCCTTGGGCAACTCGTCGCCAGCCGTCCTGGCGCAGAGTCTCCATACCTTCAGCAATAGCGCATTGCTTCAGCTCGCTGCCATCGCGTCTTCGCATGATCAGCTTTCGCAGTGGCTCGGTGATGACGCAAACTTCGTAAATCGCCGCGCGGCCCTGATAACCGGTGTGGCGACATTGATCGCAACCGGCGCCGCGACCGAATTTGGTTCCCAGTTCTTTCACCGGAAAACTGATCTCCGCGAGATATTCCCGTGGGTACTCAACTAACTCGACACAGTCGGGACAAATTGTGCGCACAAGTCGTTGCGCGATGAAGGATTTCACAACCGAGGCGAGCAAAAACGGTTCGACGTCCATGTCGAGCAGACGCGTAATGCCACCGACAGCATCGTTCGTGTGCAGTGTGCTGAAAACAAGATGGCCGGTCATGGCCGCGCGAATCGCGATGTCGGCAGTCTCGACGTCGCGAATCTCACCGACCATCACCACGTTCGGATCCTGTCGCAAAATATGACGAAGGCCCTTGGCGAAAGTCAGATCGATCTCCGGCTTCACGTCAATTTGCGATACGCCTGGGATTCGATATTCCACCGGTTCTTCGATAGTAATGATGCGGCGCTGCACGGAATTGATGCTACTGAGAAAACAATAAAGCGAGGTCGATTTCCCGCAGCCGGTGGGCCCGGTAAGAAGGATGATTCCGTTGGGCTGGGTTAGAAGAGTGCGAATAATCTTCTCCTGCTTCGGGCCCAAATCGAGCCGATCGAAATTGAATTGCTGTTCGCCGCGGCTGAGCAAACGCAAACTGATTGATTCGCCGTTGACTGTGGGAATCGTCGACACGCGGACGTCGATCTCCTGATTGCCGGCGAGCAAGTTCATCCGTCCATCCTGCGGCAGACGGCGTTCGGCAATATCCATGTGCGACATGACTTTGAGCCGCGAAATAATCGCCGATTGCAACACCCGCAGCTGCGGTGGCACAGCGACTTCGTGCAAGATTCCGTCTATTCGATAGCGAATCCGCAGATCATTTTCCAGCGGCTCAACGTGAATATCGGTGGCGCGCTCCATGATCGCTTCGCGGATGATTTGGTTAACGAATTTCACCACCGACGCTTCGGGATCGTCGGCATTCAGCTCGATGGCAGTCTCGGCGTCCTCGAGCACATCGAGCGCACCCCTGCTCTTGAGGATTTCGTCGAACGTCTCCGCGCCGACGCCGTATAGCGTTTTCATCGCGCGCAAAAGCTGACCTCGCGGCACCAGCACCCATTCGGGCGGTTTTTTCAAAAGCTGCGCCGCGAGCTGACGCCCAATGGAATTGAAAAGGTCATACGTTGCGAGCACCGTCGAATTTTCCTTTGCTTCGATCGGCAGAATGTGGTGTTGAAAAACGAAACGGCTCGGCAGCATCGATAATGTCGTCCGGTCGATTTTCTTCGCGTCGATTGAGACCAGCGGTACGCGGAAAAATTTGCCGATTGCGCTCAGGAACCGGGGCTCGTCCACTTTGCCCGAATCGAGGACCTGACTCACCCACGAACCGCCGTTGAGGTTTGTCGCCAACTGCGCGGCTTCGTCGTGCGAAGGCACGCCGCTTTCCAGCAACAAATTGATCAGCGATTGACTCGGAGCCGCGTTCATTTGGCAAAACTCAGGGCATGAACAACGCCCGCCGTACAGCTTCGGTGAGCGTGCCCGTGACGCGCATCGAATAATTCTTTTGCAGCCGCGCGATCGCATCGGAAACCTCCGGGGTGAACACGCCGTCGATTGGGCCGCAGTAGTAGCCGCGCCGGCGCAAGGCTGTTTGCATCGAGCCTACGTAGGCAGGTTGCAGAACAAGGTGCTCGGGCGGTTCAAAGTAATAACGCCATCGCCAGCGATATCGCGGCGCAAAATCCGTAGCATTCACGCGCGGCATCTGATGAGTGGTCCCCAATTCATCTCGTTGAGCCAGCGGATCAAGTGACCGAAAAATACCATAATCGACAACGTCAAACTCATCCGCACGCGCGAGCGTTGCACCAAGACCGAGGACCAAAGCCATTACCAGGCGTTTCATACCAAACCAATACTACATGTCTTTGTTGTCGGGAAGATCAGGTGGCGGCAAGTCTATCTGTTTGCCCCTCTCCACTTTCGGACAGTCTGGACAGGTGCTCTGATCGAGTTCAGGTCCAAAGTGCGTTATGTCCTCCCATTTTTGGCGCAGCCGATAAGCGTCCAGCTTTGTCAAGCTCACTTCCGGACACATTAGAACAATCAATTCTGTGCGCTCTTTTACCGATGACGTGTTGCGAAACACTGAGCCAATAACAGGAATCCGCGAGAGATAGGGAAAGCCTGTATAACTTTTGCGCTTGTTATCCTGAATTAAACCGCCAAGCACGATTGTGGATCCGTTCGGTGCGGAGACGTTTGATCGGATGTAACGCGTGGCAATAGTCGGAATTTCATTTCCGCTGATATTTGTCACCTGGCCCGTCAAGCTGTCGATCTTCTGCAAAATATCGAGGGAGACTTCCTTTTCGGAGTTAATAAGAGGCACGACCTCCAATTGAAGCGCCACTTTCTTGTACTCAACGTTTGAAGCCACTGACGCGACATTGCCGACAGTGTTCGCATTGCTGAGCGTGCTGACAGGAACTGGAATCTCCTGGCCGGATGCGATGATCGCTTTCTTGTTGTTGCTCGTGAAAACCATCGGTCGCGAAACGACTCTGAAGCGACCTGTCGATTCCAGCAGGTGCACTATGGCAGCAAATGCGTTTCCGGCAGCCACGTAAATATTAGTTCCCGAACCGACATTTTGAATAATCTGGCTGAAGTTAATCAGATGAGCCGGATCAATGATGCTGGACAGGATTGGCGCCGCCGTGCCTCCGGGTAAGATGTTATTAGATGTGGGACTCGTTCCCGGGATCGCTACACCGCCGTTTCGCGAAGTTGCCACCAATCGCCGATCGTATTTCGCGAACCAATCGACGCCGAATTCTTCGTTGTTTTGCAGCGTCAGTTCACCGACTACGGTGCTCAGCGCGACCTGCGGCGCTTTGACGTCCATTTCGTCAAGAATCTTTTCGACTTTCACGGTCACCTCGCGGTTGCCGAGGACTATGATGCTGTTTGCGCGCTGATCGGCGATGAGCTTCGAGTTTCCGATCGTGACGGCTTTGGGCACCGTGTCCACCGGTTGGGTGGAAAGTTCTTCCGAAATGTTAAGCGAGCTGCCGCTTGCGGTGGCGCTCTGCCCTCCAGTATAGGGACTCGTCACCGTTGAGTTCGCTCTTCGCTGATCTTGCGGCGCGGGTGAGAGACCGCCGGGAAGCCCTCCGCCGCCCGCTCCTCCTGCACCGCCACCGCCACCTTCCGTGCCGGGCTCGGTCAGCGCTTGAACCAGCACTGGCAGAACGTCACCAGCGGAGATGTATCTCAAATACCGCGTAACCGGTTTTGCGAACTCAACATTCGCATCGAATTCGTGAATCAATTGCCGGATGAAAGGCATGTTGATTGGCCGCGTAACAACGTGAATGCGGTTTGTGCGCACGTCGGGAGTCAGCTTGATTTTGCCGACGATTATTGCTTCTTCAGAGAGCACACCAGCTCCGCCGGCCTCGGGTGGAACCGGCTGCGGCACGGCTCCCGGCAACTTCACGGCACGAAAGCCTGGCTGACCGGGCTGGCCAGTCGGCTGGCCTCCTTTTTCGAAGATGTCGTTAAGCATGTCGACGACTTTGCTGGCATCCGCCCGCTCGAGTTTGATAAACTCGCTGACCACTTCGGCGGGGGCGACGTCGATTTGTTCAATGACCCCTGCGAGCTGACGAATGATGTCAGCATTTTGCGTTACCAACAGGCTGGAGGATTTTGGCAAAGCCAAAATGTTGATCGTGCCCGAGCTGCCCTGGAAATACGCCATCAATACTTGTTGGAGTTCCTGCGGATCTGCGTATTGCAACTTGAACAGGAAACTGACGACAGGATTACCGGGTGGAATATCTGCCATGTCGGAAATGATTGGCACCGGCGCCTTTCTCGGATTCTGGCCGGCGCCGACTACGTCGACGATGTCTCGCGCCGCTGGAACCAGTGAGATGCCATTCAGAGCCATGCTCATCTCGATGATCTTGATCGCCTCATCGCGTGACACATCTTTGGCGATGAAAATGTTCACCTTGCCCTGGACAAAATTGTCCATCACCAATTTCTTGCCGGTGAGCTGCTCGTAGAGATGCAATACATCGACGATATCGCTATTAGGAAATTGCAGCCGAACCGTTGCCGGTGCGTTCGGAGGCGGGGGAGGCGAATCTGCCAGTGAGGCGTTCGCGCCCTTGGCGGCAGAGGCCGCTGGTGCTGGGGGTTGTTGCGCACGCTGAGCTAGCGCTGCCGTCGCGCTGGCAAGCACGACCATCCCGATGTAGAAAAGCCGGTTCACAGTCCTGCCTCGATGGATGGGCGACGCTAGTAGATTTATGACACCCGTCAACGTATTTCCCTTAATTGAAACCATCCTTCACTGGTCTGACTGGCTGAGGCAAGGGCTCGTAGCTTACTACCGATCCCTGATGCTGCAAGTATGCGGTATTTCCTGCATTTTCATCGCGGCCGCTGCCTTGGCGGCCCCGACAGAGACTCCGAGCACGTCTGCGGTTGCTCAGATCGAATCGGTACTTCGCGCGCAGCAGGACGCCTGGAACCGCGGCGACGTCGATGGATTCATGGATGGTTATGCGCGCCTGCCTTCGACTGTTTTTATCTCAGGAGACGAAGTCAGACGAGGTTGGGAAACAGTCCGCCAACGATACCATGAAAAATATTCTGACCGTACAAAAATGGGGTCGCTTTCGTTTTCAGATATTGAAATCACCCCACTCTCACCTGATGCGGCTGTGGTGCTGGGCGGCTGGAGGCTAAAGCGGGCAAACGACCAGCCACATGGACGCTTCACACTCGTCTTGAAGCGTTTCCCGGAAGGCTGGCGAATTGTGCACGATCACACAAGCGCGGCTCCGCCGTGATGTACTATGCGGCGTCTGTGTCAGCCCCGAAAGCGTTTGGGGTTCACAGAAATGCCCTACAATTCGCGCAGCCTCATGAGCAGCTTCTCGTGAATGTTATCGAACCCGCCGTTACTGAAAACGACAACTACATCTTTCGGTCGCAACAATGGGACAATACGGTCAACAATTGCACTGGCGTCTTGTTCATAAAACGCAGATCGGCCGGCCTTGGCGATCGCAGCCACGACTTTGTCTGGTTTTAGTCGCTCGTTTTCCGGGATCTGGTCCAGCTTCGCCACTTGGGAGATAAAGACTCCGTCGGCGATCTGCAAGGCCTCGGGAAGCTGCTGTTGAAAGATCGCTCGGCGGGTGGTATTCGAGCGCGGTTCAAAGATCGCCCACAGCCGGTGGCCGGCATATTGCTGGCGTAGCGCTTGCAACGTACACGCGATTGCTGTCGGATGATGGCCGAAATCGTCAATGACTCTGACGCCGCGCGCTTCGCCACGAAGTTCCAGCCGCCGCGCAACACCGGCAAAAGTCTTGAATGCATTATCGATCTTGCTCTTTGGCACATCGTAAAAGCGAGCCGCCATCGCCGCCATCGCTGCGTTGTGCACGTTGAATTCGCCGATAAGCGGAATCTCGAAGGTGTCTTCGCCTAGCTTGAAGCTCGATGCTTCCGGCGAGTAACTGACGTCCCTGATCCGCTGCGCGCAATTTTTGGAGAAGCCGACCTCGATCATCTGCGCCAGGCAATCCTTTGCGACCTCTACGCAATTAGGATCGTCGCCGTTCAACAGCACCATGCCATTCTGCGGAACGATGTTGAGCAAACGGCGGAAGCTCAGCTTGATCTCGTCGAGGTTCTTGAAGATGTCCGCATGGTCGAACTCGATATTATTAACGATCACCAGCTCCGGCAGGTAATGGACAAACTTCGAGCGCTTGTCGAAAAATGCAGTGTCGTACTCATCGCCTTCGATCACGAAATATTTTGAATCATTCAGGCGCGCTCCCCGGCCGAAATTTTTCGGCAGCCCCGCGATTAGGTAAGCAGGCTTGCGTCCGGCTTTTTCCAGAATCCACGAAAGCAGCGCCGTAGTCGTCGTTTTTCCATGCGTGCCGGTAACGACAAGATTATGCCGCCCGCGCAGAAAATGATTTTTCAGCACTTCCGGCAATGAGAGGTAAAACAACTTTCTGTTCAGAACGGCTTCCACTTCCGGATTGCCGCGTTTCATTGCGTTCCCGATCACAATCACGTCTGCGTCGGCGGGAATATTTTCGGCGCGATAGCCTCTTTTGAGCGCAATACCCTTCCCGTGAAGAAAGTCTGACATTGGGGGATAAACGTTTTCGTCTGACCCGGTGACCATATAGCCGCGCTCTTGCAGGGCCACTGCCACAGACGCCATCGCCGTTCCGCAAATTCCGAGGAAATGAAATTTCTTCGGCGCTTCTTTCACGCGGCTTCTTTACGCCGCAGCGATGGAAAAGGAAACCACGGATTATGCGAATTTTGCCGGTGAAATGAAAAGGCGTGTCATCCCGAGCGAAGCGAGGGAGCTCACAACAACGCGCTCGCTCGCGCGCACCGTTGCGCGTCGTTTGCACGGCGATGTGCACATTTGGAAGGTCCTTCAACGCCCCTGCGGCTCACGACATCCTCATTTCTTCTGGAACACCTCTATCGCCTCCCACGCTTCATCGGGCGGGGTACGTTCGTACTCTAACGCGCGATTGAGATATAGCTTCGCCAGGAAATCGTCAGGATAAAATTCCAGGAACCGCGAAAACAGGATTTTTGCTTCGGTAAACTCGCGGGCGCGAAACTTCTCGAGTCCCTCTTCGTATGTTTCAAGCCATTTGAGCCATTCCGTATCGACGTTCTCATCTCGCGAGCCGACGAACGTGACCACGTCCACCGGTTTCGTTTTGCCTTTGACCTGAACACGCGCAATGGAACGAATATGAATCTCGTCACGAACAAGGTCAGCCACCGTCGCACTGGCCAGAATATCAACACCATAGACCCTGGTGAGACCTTCCAGGCGCGACGCAAGGTTCACGGCGTCGCCTATGACGGTGGGATCCATGCGCTCATGTGAGCCTATATTGCCAACGATGACTTCACCGTGATTGATGCCGATACCCATGCCGAGGCCCATGCGACCTTCACCGCGCCACTGTTCATTGAGCTGTCGCAGCTCTCGCCGCATTGCCAGCGCACTACGCGCGCAATTTTTCGCATCTTGCGCCATCCCAAGGCTGCGCACATTGCCCCATACTGCCATAATCGCGTCGCCGATGAATTTATCGAGTGTACCGCCATTGGTGAAGATGGCCGAAGTCATCCCGCTCAAGTACTGGTTCAGCTGCGCCACCAGCGCTTCCGGATCAGCTTTTTCCGAAAGGGTGGTGAACCCAACCAAATCCGAGAAGAGAATGGTTACGGGGACACGTACCCCGCGCAACGAGCTGTAATAGCTGTCTGGATTCTCCAGAATTTCACGGACGACATTCTTTGATACGTAGCGTTCGAGCGTGCGCCGGGTGCGCAACTTCTCCAGCCGTTCCACGGCGTATTCGAAGCCGAGCGAAAACGATCCGCTCAGCAGCAATGCACATAACACAGGAACCGTCAGCAGCAGCAACCCGGTGTTATCGTAAAGCAATCGACTGGTTCCAAGATATGCAGCGGTGATTGCAATGAGCGCTCCAACACAAACCAATGGCTTGCGCAAAAATGCGATGAGCGACCACGCCACAAAGCCTGCCGCGCCTACAAGGCCGAAGTTTACCCCTTGCGGGGTTGGGCGTAAGAATTCGTGGCCAATGGCGGCGGCCATCGCCTGCAAATGTAGTCCAGGGCCCGACGTCACGGGGCTCATTGGCGTATCGAAAACGTCGTGGGACACCTGTGCAGACGCTCCGATGATCACGACTTTGTCTTTGAAAAATGCGCCGTCCGCGTAATTGGCGTGCCAAAGTTTGGGATCAAAAACTTCGTAGAGCGGACGCGGCAGGAACGCATCTGGTTCAGTGAAGCGAAGCATGTACCCGTGAAAACCGCGCGGCACATCGTTGCCGTGGCCGATTTTCTGCAGACCGCGGGCAGAAAGAGATTCATAAATTTCTTCGTCCGGGTGTGGCGGCAAATTCATGAGCTGACGATCAGTGACTCGGTAATTCATCGCCCGAATTTTTTCGTCGATGGGATCAGCCCAGAAATTCACGAAGCCGACACGGTCATCCCGCATTTGCGGCGGCGGAATCAGTGTATCGTTCGGCGTAACGGTCTGCTCGACCTTTTGCACATCAAAATTGGCACCAAGGACGACCTTATCGCGGTAACGGTCGAGCGCGGCATGAAATACGGGATCGCCATCGTTAGGTGGATTGAAGATTATGTCGAACATCACAAGCTGAGCGCCTGCCGCGAAGAGCCGATCGAGCAAAAGCGCCCAAACTTCACGCGACCACGGGTATGGCTGCTCGGTCATCAGCCGAAGCGCACGACTGCCAGCGAGTTCTTCAGCCGTCATCGGCGGCAGTTGCAATGTGCTTTGATCAAGTCCCAGAAAGACGAAATTGGGAGGTGCCGCTGTCTTTCTTCCTTCCCGCCGTAGCAAATCCTCAAAGCTCTGCTCGCCACGCCACGGCGCCGAAATAAACGGCGCACTCGGAAGGAAATGGCCGAGAACAATCAGGCCTGTCCAAAAAACGCAAATGGACGACAGGACCAATAGTCGAGCTCGAGCAAACCAGTGCATTGAGCGATTATATCGAAACAATGCCGAATGGCAGGTGATTAGTCGAGAACTGAGAAGTGACAGGCCGCGCCGCCATTTTTCTCTTCACTTCTTACCGGACTTATCACTACTTCTGATCAAGATGCCGGATGGATCCGCGTTCCTTTGCCCGCGGTGCAACTTGTCGTTGAAAGAAGTGCGGACTTCTGGCGGTGTTTTATACGGTTGCGATGTCTGCGGTGGTCGCGCCGTAACAATCGAGTTACTGCGCAAACGCTTCACGCCGGAATCAATCAATCCGCTGTGGCTGCATGCGATGCGAGGCGAAGGACACGTCGGCCTTCCTTGTCCATCCTGCCGGCAGCCAATGATCGGCGTCGTCCTGGCCGAGCCAGCGCAAATCAACGTTGACGTCTGCCAGCACTGCCATTTCATCTGGTTCGACGCTCACGAAGTTGATACGCTTGTTCCGCGCCAACCCGCCGCGGTCACCTCCGAACTCCCGCAAAAAGCGCGCGAGATGCTCGCGATGGCTGAAGTCGAGCGTTTGTCCAAACAGGCGGAGGGCCCGGATCTTGACAGCGCCGCACCCGAGGAATCGTGGAAACAGATCGCCGCATTCCTTGGAATGCCGGTCGAGTTCGATGCACCACAAGAGGAGCGAAAACCGTGGGCAACATGGCTGCTTTCAGCTGCCATCGTTTGCGCCAGTCTCTTTGCGTTTTCAAATTTGCGCGAGGTTGTTCAACGTTTCGGATTGATTCCAGCGGAGGCGACGCGGCTCGGTGGACTCACATTCATCACATCTTTTTTCCTTCATGCAGGCATCATTCACCTGGCCGGAAACACGTATTTCCTGCTGGCGTTTGGGCATGCCGTGGAAAATTTTCTCCGTCCACTGCGTTATCTGGCGCTCATTGCAGTGGCAGCCTTCATCGGTGACCTGGCGCATATGGCCCTCGATCCTCGTTCGCAGACACCTTGCATCGGCGCCAGCGGCGGCATTGCCGGCGTCATCACGTTTTACGCACTGAATTTTCCGCAGATCCGACTCGCTTTTCTGATGCGGTGGGGCTTCGTCTGGTTTCGCTGGATTCGATTGCCCGCCTGGTTCGTTTTCGTTCTTTGGATCTTGTTCCAAATCATCGGCACTCTTGAGCAGAAGATAGGAATGAGTTCCGTCTCATCGGCCGCGCATTTAGGCGGCGCGGCAGTCGGCGTCGTTGCGTGGCTCGTTTGGCGAAAAACCAACGATGGATCTCGAGTGCTCGAATGACGAACGAATGCCGAATCAGAATGAAAAGCGTTTGTCATTTCGTGTTCAGCATTTAATTTCCTGCCCGCGATCTCTCCGCCTGCCCAGCTACTTCAACTAATTCGACGAAGGGGAAAGTACTAGCGAGCGTGCCGAAACGTTCGACTATCTCAAGAAGCCGATGAGTTGGTCGAAGTAGCTGGGTAAATCAGTGAGCGAGGCCGGAAGGATCGACAACGGAATAACAGCTCGCTGAAGGGAGGCCCCGAACACGAATTCAGGGGCAAATAACCATGCCAAGAGCCACTAACGCACCGGCAAGCCGGGCGCGCCGCAAACGAACCTTAAAACAAGCCAAAGGCTACCGCGGTCGCCGTTCAAAACTTTTCCGCTACGCGAAGGACGCGACCATGAAAGCGCGTTACTGGTCGTATCGCGACCGCAAAACACGCAAGCGAACATTCCGTTACCTCTGGATCCAACGGCTGAATGCCGCTGCCCGCGCCAACGGCATGACCTACAGTCGTCTCGCGGAGGGACTCAAGGCTGCCGGAATTGGGCTCGACCGCAAAATTCTCGCCGATCTCGCCATCACTGACGAAACCGCCTTCAAATCGATCGTTGATCAGGCGAAAAGCGCGCTGAAAGAAAAATCGAAGACTACAAAGAAAGCGGCGTGATTCGTGAATCGAGATTGGTGAATCGAGATTCGATTTCCCAATTTGACGATGGAACGATTTAACGACTCACGAAATCCATGCACTCGCTAGAACAGCTTCGCGACGAAGCGTTGCGCGAAGTCGAATCGGCGACTGACGAGCAGCCGCTCGAAGCCGCGCGCGTGAAATATCTCGGGCGCAGCGGAAGCATTTCGGCTTGGGGCGAGCAAATGAAAACCCTGCCGAAGGAAGAGAAGCCAGTCGTCGGCAAGCTGCTCAACGAAGTTCGCACCGCAGTGACCGCCGCAATCGAATCGCGCCTGCAAATATTTCGTGCGCAAAAAGAATCGGGCGCACTCGCAAAAATCGACGTCTCCCTGCCTGGAACTCCGCACGAGCTCGGCACACTTCATCCGCTCACGCAGATGTGGGACCGCTCGATCGAAATTTTCCGGCGAATGGGATTCGCACTCGCAGACGGCCCCGACATCGAAGACGAATGGCACTGCTTTGATGCGCTCAATACACCGCCCGAACATCCCGCGCGCAACGAGCAGGACACATTTTATCTCCCGGACGGTCGATTGCTCCGGACACACACGTCGACCGTGCAAATCCGCACGATGCAAGCGGCGCCACCGCCGATTCGGGTGATCGCACCCGGCGCGGCTTATCGGCGTGATGAACTCGATGCCACGCATAGCCCGCAGTTTCACCAGATCGAAGGGCTTTACGTTGACGAGAACGTTAGCGTCGCCGATCTCAAAGGCGCGCTCGAATTTTTCATGCGCGAACTTTTCGGTCCCGGAACCGCAGTCCAATTTCGCCCGCACTATTTCCCGTTCACCGAGCCGAGCCTTGAAGTATATGTGAAATCAAAAGCGCTTAAGAGCGGCGAGCAATGGATTGAAGTTGCCGGTTCGGGTGTTGTGCATCCTGCCGTCTTCGAGGCAGTAAATAAGGCGCGCGGCGACAATACTTACGATCCAGAAAAATGGAGCGGCTACGCATTCGGCCTCGGGATGGATCGACTAGCCATGATTCTGTTCGAAATTCCTGATATCCGCCTCTTCGCGCAGAACGACCTGCGGTTTTTGAAACAGTTCGCATGAACGTCGTGTCTCAATCACGGCACTCCCTAACACGAGTCGTCCCGAACCGTGAAGACGGTGAGGGACCTCACAAATCCTCACGTGGTCACGCAAATCCACCTTACTAACTTGCTCGAAAGCGACCGTGTTTTTGCGAGGTCCCTCGCTTCGCTCGGCATGACAGCGCCAGGAAAAAAATGAAGTTCTCCGTCAATTGGCTACAGGAATTTGTCGATCTTCCAGAAAATCCTGAAGAGATCGCCAACTTGCTGACTTGCGCTGGAGTTGAAACCGAAAACATCGAGACGCGCGGCTCGCAGATGGACAGCGTGATCGTTTCGCAGATCACTGCTGCGTCGCGACATCCGAATGCTGATCGTCTGACTGTTTGCGAAGTCGATGACGCTAGCGGAACGAAACGCCAGATCGTGTGCGGCGCCACTAATTACAAAGTCGGCGACAAAGTTCCGCTCGCGTTGCCGGGAGCCAAGTTGCCGAACGGAACTGAGATTCGAAAAAGCAAGCTGCGCGGTGTCGAATCGGAAGGAATGCTTTGCAGCCCAATCGAGCTCGGGCTCGGCGATGATGCCTCGGGCCTGCTGATTTTGTCCACGGACGCGAAGATCGGTAGACCGATCGGCGATCTTTTTCCCGCGGACACGATTCTGGACGTCGAAATTACACCAAACCGTGGCGATTTGCTGAGTCATTTTGGTCTCGCCCGCGAAATTGCGGCGCTGACCGCCAAGAAGCTCAAATCGACGCCAAGCGAATCGAAGATCCCAATCAAAAAAACTGGCGTGAGCATTACCGCAATGCGTGAATGTCCGTTCTTTTCAGCGCGCAAGATCGACCACGTGAAGGTGGGCCCGAGCCCGCAGTGGCTGCGCACGAAGGTCGAGACTGTCGGCATTCGCTCCATCAACAATATCGTCGACATCTCCAACTTCGTGATGCTCGAGCTCGGCCAGCCAACGCATGCGTTCGACGCGGATAAACTAAGAGGCGACATCAATGTGCGGCTCGCACGCGACGGCGAAAAGTTTCTCGCGCTCGATGGAAAGACTTACTCGCTCAAGCCGGAGAGTCTCGTCATCGCCGATCAACACCGCGCGGTTGGGATCGGCGGCGTGATGGGCGGCGAGGAAACGGGTGTGACCAATTCTACCAAGGACATTTTGCTCGAAGCAGGTTACTTTTTGCCGGCGAACATTCGACGAACTGCGCGCAACTTGAATTTGCCGAGCGACGCCAGTTACCGCTTCGAGCGCGGTGTCGATCCCGAAATGATTTTGCGCGCGTCGCAGCGCGCGACTGAATTGATTCAAGAGATTGCCGGCGGAACTCCCGCAAAAGAAGTCAACCTGGACGGCAAGCTGCCGCCGAATCCCGCTGATGTTTCGCTGAGTTACGACAAATGTGATCGAGTCATTGGAATTTCGATCAAACCAAAAGCCGTCGACAAGGTTCTGACAGGCTTTGGTTTAATGAAGACCAGCGCTGCTAAAACGACGAAATGGAAAATCCCGAGCTATCGGCGCGATTTGCAGCGCGATGTCGACCTCATCGAAGAAGTCGTGCGCGCGTTCGGCGCAGAAAAAATTCCCGGAACGGATCGAAGCCGTTTCACCCCTTCCAGCGCGGCCGATCACGCGCATGATGTGGAATCGGAGTGGCGAAGGCGACTCGCAGCAGTTGGTCTCAATGAAGTGCGAACTTCAAAATTGCTTCCGCGCGAACGATTCGCCTTCAGCGAAGACGCCATCGAACTCCGCAACCCGCTCAGTGAAGATGCCGTCGCGTTGCGGCCAAGTTTGATCGGCGGTTTGCTTGGAGTGCTCGAACGAAATATTCGTGGGGGGGCGGAGAACGTTTCCATTTTTGAAATTGGCCGTGCATTCATCCCGCCGTCGGGAAAGGAAGAACTACATCTCGGAATTTTATTGTGGGGAAAAGTCGACAGCACGCCCAATTGGCGATCGCAAACGCAGCGCGGACTCGATCTTTTTGATCTCAAAGGCGCCCTGGAATCTGTCGTTCCAAATCTTTCCTTTCGCCCGGGAACATTTCCTGATCTGACGTTGCCGGTCGAGATTTTCTCCGACGATCAGATGATCGGTTTCGGCGGCCAACTTTCCTCGGCGAAAGCGACCGCGTCAGGCCCAGTATTTGTCGCCGAGTTGCATGCAGATCTTCTTTTGGTTCCGGATGACCTGAGGAAAAAATTTCGCGAGATCGAGAAATTCCCAGCCGTTACTCGTGACATTGCGATGATTGTGCCGGAGGAGATTTCACATGAAAAAATTTGGCGCGCGATCCACAAACCGCGTGAGCCGCTTTTGGAAACCGTGAAACTATTCGATGTGTTTAGCGGCGGCGAAGTTGGAGAAACGCGAAAGTCGCTCGCATATAGATTGACATACCGGGACCGAAGTCGCACACTCACAAGCGAGGAAGTGAACGAGGTGCACGCCAGGATTCGCGAAAGACTGAAACGTGAATTAGGCATCACACTTCGAGAATAGTTCTTTGAAACTGTGAGAGTCGTTTGTTGAGGGTTGGGAAGAAAACCAGTGCTTTTCTCTCAACTCTCAACTGACGGCTCTCATTCCATCTTAGAAGGTTGTGAATGCTTTACCCTGCGTTGCTCGAGATTGCAGGTGGGATTCCCGAACCGATATTTGACGAACCTCAGGAGGCTGAGTCGCTCGAAGAACATGACAGGCCTTGATTGGAAGTCAGACGCTCCGGCGACGGTCATCCACCCGTTACGAAAAGGGAACGGGAGATCCGCCTAAACGACATCGGCGGGGTAAACTTTAAAACCCGGATCGA
>DATBDJ010000048.1:0-21043 GCA_036269995.1 Candidatus Udaeobacter sp. | reverse complement strand
GTTAGTGATGCTCCATTGGTCTGTCTTGGCGCTCCGGATATCCGCAGCGACGAGCGGGTACAAAGCCATGCACTCGGCGCCAATCCGATTCTGATTGTTGTCGCTGTTGCTCGGTTGCACATCCAGAGGAGGCTGCGTCATAGGCCTAACGAGAAGTAGACGAAGCTTCGTGAAGTGTCACGAAGGTTTCTTCGTTTAATTCCGGGTTGCAATCGGTAGCGTTTGACTCGTTCTCTCCGCTCTCTGGCCAGGATAGCTGCCTGTCGATGTCGCTCGCGTCCCCGCGCTCCATTCTGTGAATCCCGGATGCTTTCGGGGGCTGCTACAAACGCTCTGCAATTTGTCAGCAACCAAAACCAAAGCTAGGAGGAAAACATGAATACTGAAGAAGTAGCGAAAAAAGTAGTGGATCTGGTTCGGAAGCAAGCGTGGTACGACGCCCTTGACCTGTACGATGACAACATCGTGAGCGTGGAAGCTTACAGCATCGGCGGTGGCTCTCCGGAAACTCGCGGGAAAGAAGGTGTGCGCGGGAAAATCGATTGGTGGGTGAACACGATGGATATCCACAGCTTTGATGTTGGTGAGCCGTTCGTTGCGCATGACCGGTTCGTCGTTCAATACGACGCCGATGTTAGCGAGAAGAAAACGAAAGAGCGCAGGAAAATGTCGGAAGTCGGCGTTTACACGGTGAAAAACGGCAAAATCGTTCGGGAAGAATTTCTACCGCGCGTCGGCGCCTGAGCTCAAGCGCGTCGACGTTTGAATCGAAACAGCAGCCGTGACCGCGCTCGCTGCGGCGAGCGCGGCTCCGATCGCCATCACCCAGCGAAACGCAGACACGAAAGATTCGTCGATTGCGCGACGAATCAGTTGTTGCGTTCCGGGCTCAACATCCCGCGGAATGTCGATGGCCGCGAGCTTCGTCGATTGAGTTTGCACTGACTGCGTCGCTGAAGCCGGCAAGTTCGCGGCGATCAGTCTATGGTCCAGGCTGGCCTTGAACACATGGAGCATTACCACTCCAAGAACTGCGATCGCGAGCAGGCTGGCCGTGCGCGCGACGGCGTTGTTGACTCCCGACGCAATCCCGGCGCGGTTTGGCGCGATTGAACTCATTACAGTTGTGGTGAGCGGCGCCACGGTAATTGCCATGCCCAAGCCGAGGACAACAACCGCCGGGAAAAAGGTTATCCAATAGTTGCCGCCATTTCCCGGCAGCAGGAATAGCAGATAGCCCAGTGCCGCAATCAGTGGACCAGCAATCAGAGGCAGCTTTGCGCCGTAACGCGCAATCACGCCACCAGACCAACGCGACAGGAAAGAAATGATCAATATGAATGGCAACAGCGCCGCGCCGGCGGCGGTCGGCGAATAGTGCTGCACCTGAATCAGATTCAACGGCAGAAAAAACAGTGTCCCCCCAAGCGCAGCATAAAGCAGAAACGTTAACAGATTCGTCCCGGCAAATGTTCGGGAGCCAAATAGCTTGAGCGGCAACATTGGATGCGCCAAACGCGACTCGACAGCCAGAAACAGAATCAAAATTGCGATTCCAATCGTGAGAACGACGATCACTGACCGATCGTTAAAACCGGCTTGCGACGATTTGATGAGTCCGTAGACGACCGCACCCAAACCGATCGCTGCCAGAATTGCGCCCAGCCAATCGACGCGCGTGCTGTCGCGCTGGGAGTTTTCCGGGATGTGGCGAAGCGAAATCAATATTACAACGAGGGCGAGCGGAAGATTGATGAAGAACACAGCGCGCCACGAGACATGTTCGATCAGCCAGCCGCCGAGCACCGGCCCGATTGCAGCCGTGATAGCACTGAAGCCCGACCATGTTCCAATTGCGCGACCGCGTTCCTGCTCGGAGAAAGAATTACTAATGATGGCCAGGCTGCCTGGAACGAGAAGTGCCGCTCCCAATCCTTGAAAGGCCCGAGCCGCAATTAATTGACGGATGCTTCCGGCGAATCCGCATGCGCCTGATGCGACAGCGAAAATCAGAACGCCGAGCAAAAAAATCCAGCGCCGCCCGTAGTGATCGCCTAACGAGCCGCCGACTAACAACAACGCCGACAGCAAGAGCGCGTAAGCCTCGACGACCCATTGCACGTCCAGCGCGGTCGCGTTGAGATTCGTTTGCAGCGCAGGCAACGCCACGTTCACAACCGTCCCATCGATGAACGCCATGCTGGAAGCGAGAATGGTTGCGGCAAGAATCCAACGACCGCGCGTCTTCGAACACGGCGCGGTTTCGCGTCCGGATCGAATGATGTTTTCGTCGCAAGGTTCTTGAAGAACTGCCCACATACCGGTGGTCAGCCTTATCAGTCAGTCGCGCGCTCGGTTTTAGCGAGCGTGCGTTCGATCCGCGGATCGGGGATCAGCCAGATAATTGCCACGACGACGTAAAGTGCGCACGACACCCAGGGCTTCACGAATGCAATCGGGATCGCCACGAAGTAAAGCACCGGAGAGAGTTTGCCTTTCCAATCTTTGCCAATGGCTACGGCCAGAATCGATTCGCGACCTTGTTTGGCGATGATGGCGCTTTGCAGAATGTAATAGGCGATGGCTGCCATCAGCAGGACAAAACCGTAAACGGCGGTCGGTATTGTCGCGAGCTGGTTTTCGCCCATCCAATCTGTGGTGAAGGGAAAGAGCGACAACCAAAAGAGCAGATGAAGGTTGGCCCAGAGAATCCCGCCGCTGACCTGTTTCGCGGCTTGGAACAAATGATGATGATTGTTCCAGTAGATTCCGACGTAAATGAAACTGAGAACATAGCTCAGAAAATGAGGCACCAGTGGTTTCAAAGCGGCAAGTTCCACCGCATGCGGCACTTTGAGTTCCAGCACCATAATTGTGATGATGATGGCAAGAACTCCGTCGCTGAAAGCTTCAAGCCGCGCGGTTTTCATCGAACGAGCAGACTCTCAGACGAGATAGACGCCGTCACTCACAATCAGCAGCTGCCACAAAGCTGTCGCAAATGAGGTGAGTCGATCGTCTGCCCATGGAAGGCGCATCGACGGTGGAACTGTGAGTTACAACGATTGTAATAAACCGCCACGTTCCCCAAAGCCTGCCGCTTGATCGTCACTTGTGACGACCAAATTTTCATCGCATCGAACGGCGCATGTTAGCAAATTGCTGCAGTGGATCTTTCGACTCCTGCTAACATCGCAACCGCTTTGACCGTCCTGACTGTGGTCGACCCAAAGGGCTACGCGGTCGCGATTTGAAATATCCGCCGGCCAATGACCGCATACGCAATCGAAACGTCGCGTCGTTTCAGCTCGGCAAAGAAGTTCCGAAGATCCACTCCTGTTACTTGTTAGGTCCAATCTGCTCCGGACTTGAGAGCAGTTGCTGGAAATGAGGACGGTTACGGATCGGATCCCAGACCGGGTCAACCTTCAAAGCAGCGATGGACGCTGCTCCGCCCGCCGGGATTGAGAGCAAACGTCGAAGCCTCTTAATGGCTTCCTCAGGTGCGCCCGCGCGTGCCTCGATTTGCGCGAGCCCGATCTGGAAATTTGGACCGGCCAGAGCATCCTTTTCGATGGAGATTGTATCCGCCGCTTGTCTGGAAAGCCGCAACGCATCGGCATTACGTCCCAAGGCGAGGTAAACCCAGGATAACTCCGTCATCGTAAAAGTGTCATCCGGTCGCTCTCTGAATCTGGCCTCGAGCAACGGCAGCGCTTCTTCTCCCATTGATTTGGCTGCCTCAGGCTCTCCCGCCAGCACTTGAATGGCCACACGCCCGGCAAGCTGTTGAAGATGTGCGCGATCGTCGTTGACCACCCTCTTCTCGACAGCTTGAAAAGCATCGGTGAAACGTCTTTCGATCACGTCGAGGTAAACCGGCCAGGTAATGACTGCACTAACATCGCCGGCTCCGGTAGCGCCACGTGGACCGCCGGCGCCGCCAGGGATGCTTTTGATGAGATCTGGAAATTCATCGAGTGCTCGCCGGGCCGAGACGACATCGCCCGTCGTGGCGAGGCGAGTGCCGACAAGGAACATCGCTGCCTGCGTGTTGTGCGGATCGATGGCGAGAGCTCGCAATTCGGCTCGCTCAGCATCCTTCCACAGACGCAACATATTGCAGGTCACTCCGATATTGGTCGGGATACTGGCGTCGCGCGGGTCGAGTTCCTCCGCTCGTTGAGAATCGGCCAGCGAGCGCTCCCATTCACCGCGCCGGCGATAAACCCAGGCGCAATACGCCCGCGCGTCGGCGTTGTTAGGTTGCAATTCCAACGTGCGGTTGAATTCCGCCAGCGCGTTCTCGTATTGGCGATGACCCCAGTAAAAGAACAATCCCAGCGCAAAGTGCGCTTCCGGAGAATTTGGAGCCAACGCCAGAGCGTGGTCAATGAGCGAGTTCACCTCCTGTAATGCGCCTGGCGCCAAAGGAGAGACGAACCAGTGTCGCGATAGTCGATTACGTGCGAGTTCCGCGGCGGCCTCGGCAAAGTTTGGATCGGCTTCCAGCGCCTGTCGGTAAAACGCATCAGCACGATCGTAGGCGTCTGCGGCCAGAGTGCTCTCTGCCTGGTGAAACTCATACTGGCCGCGTAGGAAAAGATCGTAAGCTTCCGTATTCTCTGTCCGCGCCGCAGCCAGGACATGCGATTCGCTCGGAGAGAGATTCGCTTTCAAGGCGTCTGCGATTTGCGCTGCGACCTCGCTCTCAACTGCTAAAACATCCTTAAAGTCACGATCATAACTGTTCGCCCAAAGATGCGTATCAGCGGCGGGCATCGATCAACTGCACATTCACCCTAACTTTGTCACCAGCTCTCTGCACCGTCCCCTCGAGGATAGTAGAAACGCCGAGCTCTTGCGCGACTGTCTTCAAGTTGTCCGGCTTGCTCTGATACTTCGCCGTCGAGGTTCGCGAAATGACTTTGAGATCCCCAACAGTCGCTAACTTCGTCAGAATCTCATTCTGGATGCCATCGGCGAAATAGGCGTTCTCCTTTTCAGCGCTCAGATTTTGGAAAGGCAGAACCGCGATCGACTTGTCGATCTTGTGTGCAGCCACTCGTGGCAAAACGAAAAAACCCGCTGCACCAGAGATAAGGACGCCGATTGCAATCAGGATTATCAAATTACGTCGACGCCGACGTGTGGGTACGCTCGGCGCAGGGGTTGCACGAATACCTTGCGGAGTGACGTCGAAAACCCAGGCGAGAGTGAGCGCGACCGGAAACCCGACCAGCATCAGCGCGATAACCGCTCGAACGACCGAATTGGGGATGCCGAAAACTGGAAGGACCTGCGCCAGACCCTGGGCAAGCGCCCAGCTCGCAACCGCATACGCAAGGGCCACCCGGTAGACCTTCCGCCGCTTCAATTCATCGAAGAACCCCGTCATAATGAGGTGAGATGCTAGGCGTTGCACAATCCGCCCAAAACGTGCCCTGGTCTAGGCAAACAAGACTGAATGACTTTGTGCGCGTGAGCTCAAATTTGCATGGCATCCAACGGCACATCTTAGCAAATTGGTGCCGTGAATCTTTCGACGATTGCAAACGTTGCGACGGCCCTCACGGTATTGACGGCTGTCGTTTTTGGGTTGGTCGAGATGCGGCGCGCTCGCCAGGAACGCGAGGAGCGTGCAGCCTTCGTAGCTGTCCAGGCCATTCTTACGCCGGCGTGGATGCAATCGATGAGCCTGGTGCAGGCAATTTCCGAGGGGACAACTGCCTCACAAATCGAGGCCGATCCGCGTCTATTTCAAGCCGTCCAATCCATAGCGTGCATTCTCGAATCTCTGGGCTATGCGGTGTTCGCGCGCATGGTTCCATTGAACGTGGTCGACGAACTACTCGGCGGCACAGTGCGAATCGCCTGGCGCAATTTGCACGGCTACGTCGAATACGAACGTGAGCGCGCGGGTTCGAAAAAGAATTGGGAATGGTTTCAATGGCTCGCCGAACAGATCGACCTACACAGCAAAGCACGAACCAGTCTCGCCCTGGGTGCCTACGATGTTTACCGCGACTGGCGGCCATGATTTAGCGACGAAGTAAACGCCGATATGAGGCTGGACGGTTCAGAATGAAATCTTATTTGCTGAAAGCTTCAGATCGCGAAGAGGGTCCCTACCAAGAGATCGAGGTCGCGCAGATGTTTGCAGATGGGCGGATTGACCGAAACACGCCCTGCAAGCCGGCCAGCGGCGGCGATTGGAAAACTATCGACGAGTATCTGCCGATGTTAAAATACGGCACGCAACTGCCGCCGCCCACTACGCAGGGCGCGGTACCTCCTGTGCCGCCGCCAGTCTTATTGTCACAACGAGTCTCCGTGGTGGATTTCGATATTCCGTTCTGGTCGGTCCTGAAGATCATGTTCAAATGGATGGCAGCAGGATTCGTCGTCCTTTGCTGCTTTCTGCCAGTCGTTTTTATTTTTTGGCTGATTGTTATGACGGCGTTCGCCGGGTTAATATCTATCTTCCATCATCCGTAGCAGCGCTTTGGACATTTCTTATAGCCGACCGCACTTACGAATTCGTTCAGGTCGACGTCTTGACGCAGACGCCGCTCGCCGGTAATCCGCTGGCCATCTTCACGGACGCTCGAGAATTAAATGAGGTCGAGATGCAGGCGCTGGCGCGGGAGATGAATCTTTCGGAGACGAGTGTCCTGCGTTCCTATGCAGATTTGAACGGCCCCTCAAAAACGCTTTCGGAAACTTTGCGGCGATCATTAGGACTTTCGCGGGCTTGTAGTTTTTCGGGGAGCCATTCTTTGGGGCCGGGTCTGCCGACTGCCGCCATCGCCTCTACCTGGAATTCATCGGGAATCCGCAGTTCTTTGCGCGCGCGATCGTAATCGAATCCTTGCATCCCATGCACCACCAGACCCTGATGGAAGCCTTGCAACGCGAAGTTCTCCCATGCCGCGCCACAGTCATACGAATGCGTGATCGACGGCTCTTCATCGTGCTCGAATTTCTTGCGCGAAATAAATACCACGAGAACAGCTGCGTTTTTTGCCCAGGCTTTGTTCGCGTCGACAAGTAAATCGAAGAACGTTTGCCAATGTTCCGTCCCGCGACGCGCATAGCGCGCGCGCCACTGCTGAGCATTAAATGAAGATGGCGCCCATCGAGCGGCTTCAAAGAGTCGCATCAGTTCCTCTCGCGAAATTTCTTCACCCGACATCGCGCGCGGCGACCACCGGTCGATTAAGAAAGATTCGATCTGGTGGTGTGCTTTTCGGATTTCGCTGCCTTTAATCATGTTAATGGGCAAGAAAACCCGAGCAGTTTCAGATGAGAATCACCTGCAGCGCTGAATGCTCGCCTTACTGCAATCCCATTACCGCCAGGGTGTCGCTGTCGAGGTAGCCGGTCGACCGCAAGCCGTTGGTGATTTGATACCGCCTGACGGCTTTCTGCATCTCGGGGCTCAGCGCACCGTCGGATTCGCCGTGATAGTACCCTTCGCGTGCGAGTCGCTCCTGCGCTGCGACAATCGTTGAGTTGTCGGCTTGAGACTGATCGGTGTAGCCGTCCGCGTCGTAGTACGCTTCGGTTTGGTAAACCGTGGAATCGTAGGAGCCCTGTGATTGATCGGGATAGCTGTTTTGATCGTAATACATCTGCCCCTGGTAATCGCCGGAGTTGTCGTACCCGGGATCGTTATTGTACGAATACGGGTAATCATAGCCGTAGGTCGAGGAGCCGTAGCCATCATAGGGGAAGCCGTTGTCGTAATAGTAATCGCCCGGGTAGTACGAAGGCCACCACGGATAAAATCCCAGACTGAAGATCACCCAGCTTCCGTCAATGAAGGAGCACCGGTGACCGTTCCACCAGTGGTCGCTGTGGCGGTCCCAATCGCGATGCCAATCGCCCGATTGCCGCGCGAAGACGTGTTTATGCCAGTCACCACGAAGATGATTATTTCCATTTCGGAAATTATTTGCGTTCCTAACATTGTTTCCATTCCGGAAATTGCTTCCATTTGGCAGCTGCCTTCCCATATTTCGCTGGTTCCACGCAGTTGTAGCCGCTGGATTTCTGTGATTCGCGAATTGGGGCAAACGCCTGCTTTGACCAGGTTGCCCGATGTTCGCCACTGTGTATGGACCTGAGTGGGTAACCGTCACTCGATGTGGATTAATCGACGACTGCCGAAATCCACTCGATCGATACGGGTGCGTTCCAAATGAGGAATAGCGTTGTCGCGGATAATTAATTCCGCCGCCGAAGTTGCGCACCGGCATTGGATGAAACGATGAAACACCTGCGGGCCGCGCCGCAGCATGAGCAGCTGCCGCGGGGCGTGCCGGTGCGCTCCGGTGAACTGCTCCCGCGGTTCCGTGAAAACCTCCTGGATTTGCTTGAGCAATTGTGGCGACGCTCGCTAGAAGTGCGACCGACAACGATTTGGTTTTCATGGTTTCACTGCCTTTCCAGTTGCTGAATTATTTGCCTGCCATACTAACGTAAACCGCCCGCGATGCGTAAGGTTTCGCCGGTGATCCATTTCGAATCATCAGAAGCGAAGAATACCGCGGCGGGCGCGATGTCATCGGGTTGGCCAACTCGACCCAGCGGTGTCTGCGCTTCAAACATGGTTCGAAACTCGCTTTCATGAAAACCGGCTGAGATCACTCCATCGGTTATGACCATCCCAGGGTTGATTGAATTCACGCGGACCTTGCGCGGTCCGAGCTCCTTCGCCAGCGTTCGCGTAATTGCATCCACGGCACCCTTGGTTGCGTTATAAACTACGGCAGTCGGTGGTGTCAATGAACTAGCGAGTGAACCGACATTAACGATGCTGCCGCCGTCCGGATTGAAATGCTGGAGTGCCGCCTGAGTCACCAGAAGCATTCCGAGAACGTTCGTGTCGAAATGTCTGTGAAATTGCTCCTCGGTGACTTGTTCCAACGGTACGAACTCATAGACGCCGGCGTTATTGACCACGATGTCAATTTTACCGAAAGCTTTCTCAGTTTCAGCCAGGAGCCGCTCGACTTCCGCCTTGTTCGTGACGTTGCCTTGAATGGCCATAGCTGTCCCGCCGCGTTTACTGATCTCATCGACGATGCGATCTGCGTCTTGCTTTGCAGACGCGTAGTTAACAATCACAGACGCTCCTTCCGCCGCGAATTCTTTCGCGATGCCCGCGCCGATTCCCTTCGACGCTCCCGTTACCACCGCAACTTTTCCGTTTAGTTTTCCATTTTTCATTTGTGTTCCTTTCATTTGTTCGTGTTTGAGAAATTTGATGATGGCGGCTTCAGGCTTGCGATCCGGGCTAGGCTGCTCGTGTTTACCTGAGGCAATCACTAGCGGCGCTCGCTCCCTGGCTCGCAGTGTTTACCATCGGCTAGCGGCCTTTCGGATGCCCACACGACTTAAGACAGACCTCGGCGTGCCTCTTTCGAGGTACGTTACGAAGACCACGGCTGGTTATTCCGTGTCTAAGTCAGTTTTGAAGTCTTGCGGCTGCGCTTCCTATTGCACTCTGTGTGCATAGTCAGCTGCGAACAGCGCCGGTTGACCGCCGGTGTGCAGAAACAGAATCGTTTCGTTTTTGTTGAAAAATCCTTTGCGGATCAGATCGATCAAACCCGCTGCAGCGCGTCCGGTGTAAACTGGGTCCAACAAAAGCCCTTCCAGCGTTGCGAACAGATGGATGGCCTCGCGCTCGGCTTCCGTCACGACGCCATAGCCTGCGCTGCAATAATCGGCATTCACCAGAACATCCGCGGGTGTGAACTCGATCGGATGGCCAAATTTACCGCTGGTCGCCGACGCTATTTGCGACACTTCGCTCTTCAACCAATCTTCGGATTCGTCGACACTGATTCCGAGAATCCTGCCGTTAAATCCAAAAATTCGCTGACCGACCAGCAGCCCAGCGTGTGTTCCACCAGACGACGTTGCAAAGACGATCCAATCTGCGCCGACGTTCTGATCGATCTGCTCTTTCATCGCGAACGCATATCCCAGTGCACCAATGGCGTTCGACCCGCCGTATGGAATAAGGTAAGGCTTCTTACCGTTCTCTATCGCTCGATCGAATGTTTTTTGAAGAATTCTGTCGCGGTCCTTGCGATCGGGCACGTACACGATCTCAGCTCCGAACAGTTGATCGAGCAGCAAGTTACCAGATGCCTGCTCGGATTCCGTGCCCGTCAACACAAGGATGCAATCAAATCCAAATCGAGCCGCCGCCGCGGCAGCTTGACGGCAATGATTCGACTGAAGGGCGCCGCCTGTGATGAGCGTCTTCGCGCCCTGGTCGCGTGCGTCCGCCAGGAGGAATTCCAGTTTGCGTGTTTTGTTGCCGCCCAATGCGAGTCCGGTTTGATCGTCGCGCTTAATCAGCAAACGTGGGCCCGCTAAAACGCTCGAAAGCCGCGGGAGGGATTCGATACGCGTCGGCAACTGAGCAAAATGCAACCTGGGAATATCCATTTCGTGTTCATAACGCGCGGAAATCTCGACAGCAAATGCAGCGTGCTTAGCATGTCGCCTTGTGCAACTAGACGGCTACAAGGGACAGAACCGCGAAATTGAACGCAAATATCTCGTCAGAGAGCTGCCGGAGGATCTGAGGCGGTGGCAGCATTGGCCGATCGCGCAAGGTTATCTGGCAACCGAATCGGCAGGCAGACAGGTCCGGCTTCGAAAAAAGGGAAAGCAAACGTCGCTGACATTCAAGGTCGATCGGGGCAGACAACGCGAAGAACGCGAGATTAACCTTAGCCCGAAGCAATTCGCAGCGCTGTGGCCTGGCACCGCGGGCAGAAGATTGCGCAAGATGCGCTACGAAATTCCGTGGCGCGGTTTGTTGATCGAGATTGATGTGTATCGCGGCAAACATGCTGGCCTCGTTGTGGCCGAGGTGGAATTCCCGAATCTGGCCATGTGCCGGAAATTCCAACCGCCGCGATGGTTCGGCCGCGAAGTGACCGGCCAAAAAGCTTACAGCAATGTGAGATTGGCCAACGAGTAAAGGGAGACCAGCATGGAGAAGGCCGGTTAGGCTTGATACTGATCGATGTATTTTATTCCGGAGCCCGTGTTGAAAATCACCGCGCGTTCGGCGGGTTTGATTTTGCCCATCGAACAAAGGGACCTGAGAGCGGCAAAACAACCTGCTCCTTCCGGGCAGACAAACAGACCTTCCTTTGATCCTACTTCGCGGCCGGTCCGGATGATTTCTTCATCACTAATAGCAATCGCGCCGCCGTTGGATTGACGAAGAATTTTTAACATCAGGAAATCGCCGATCGCCTTTGGAACGCGCAGACCTGATGCAATCGTGTAAGCGTCCGGAAACTCTGCGGCGGTTTTGTCTCCGGCTTCAAATGCGCGGACGATCGGGGCGCAACCGGCGGCTTGGACGGCGAACATTCGCGGCCGCTTTTTCCCGATCCAGCCCAGCGTTTCCATTTCATCAAACGCTTTCCACATTCCGATGAGGCCGGTGCCGCCGCCGGTGGGATAGAGAATCACCTCGGGCAATGTCCAGTTCAGTTGCTCGGCCAATTCGTAGCCGAGTGTTTTTTTCCCCTCCAGGCGATACGGCTCCTTGAGTGTGGACATGTCGAACCAGTTTTCGTCCGCTTTGCGTCGAGCGATCTCCGCGGCGCAATCAGTAATCAATCCGTCGATGAGCGTGACATGAGCCCCCAGCTCGCGGCACTCGATGATGTTCGCGCTTGGTGTGTCGCGCGGCATGAAGATGTACGCTTCGAGCCCCGCCCGAGCCGCATACGCGGCGAGCGCGCCACCGGCGTTGCCGGCGCTCGGCACAGCAAGCTTGGTGGCGCCGAGGTATTTCGCCATCGAGACAGCGACACTCATGCCCCGCGCTTTGAAAGATTGTGTGGGATTGAGCGACTCGTCTTTGATCCAGAGGTCGATGTCCTCCCCAAATGTTTCCGCGCGAAGTAGTGGTGTTCCACCTTCACCGAGTGAAACCGGCGCAACGTCGGCGGGCAACGGCAGCACCTCGCGAAATCGCCACAGAGACTTCTCTCGCCACGCGAGCGATTCGCGCGTGAGGGTTCGACTCGCCTCGGCGAGGTCGACGATTGCCAGCAGTGGTTTGCCGCACGATGCGCAGAGATTCTGCAGGCGTGACAATTCGTGCTGAAGACCGCACGCGCTGCATTCAAGGTGCCTGAGAAACATCGGGAAAGGGTAGCTGTGGCATAACCGTGAACAAGCGCTGTAGTGTGCGCTGTCCTCAGCGCATGGCTCTTACGCGCGTTCGAGACTCCGCTGAGGACAGCGGACGCTACAGCTGATTTGTGACGTGTGTTAGATTTGGCCGGATGAACTTGCTCACGCTCACTGAAATTCGTCGGGCGGCGCAGAATGGAGCGGTGCCGGCACGCGTGCACGTGCAAGTGGAATCGGCCACTGCAAAGACGCAGCGCGAGGGCAAACCATACTGTGAACTGGTGCTGGCAGATGCGTGCGACAGGATGAAACTGCGGGTCTGGAGCGACCATCCTAACTACAAAACGTGCAGCGGACTCACGGGCGAAACTTTCATCGAACTGACTGGAGAGTTTCGCCAACACCCGCAATTTGGACTCGAGGCGGACAAGTGGATGTTTCGACCACTCTCCGATCAAGAGACAAATGAACTGCTCCAAGGGCCCACCGATTTGCGCGCCAAACAGAGCGGTGACTGGGAGTTAATCTTACAAATGACCGACAGCCTTACCGATCCGCGGCTGCACGCATTGTGCCAGGCGTTTTTGCAAGAATGGGGAGAACGGTTTCGTCGTACCGCCGCCGCGCGCAAATATCATCATGCCCGGCGGGGAGGACTGGTCGAGCACACAGCGCAAATGATGCGCGTGGCGAAGGCGATCGCGACGGCCTATCCGCAACTTAATGTTGATCTGCTCATCGCCGGAATTCTGTTTCACGACTCCGGCAAGCTTTGGGAAAACCAATTCTCAGAAACTGGGTTTGTCATGGATTACGACGAGCTCGGCGAACTCGTCGGTCACATTTCCATCGGACTCGAGATTGTGAATTCGCTCTGGCGAAAACTGGGCGCCGAGAATGCAGATCTCTGGAAAACGTATTCGCCAGCTTCGGAAGATGTGCGCCTGCATCTGCTGCATCTGATCGGTTCGCATCACGGCCAGAAGGAGCTGGGTTCGCCGGTTGAACCGAAAACGCCGGAAGCGATGGCGCTGCATTACATCGACAATCTCGATTCGAAGTTGGAAATGTTCGCTGCCGGTTATGTCACAGCCCAGCCGCTGGCGCCGCGCATTTTCGATCGCGTCCGGCCTTTGCCGGGAAATCTGGTAAAATCACTGGAGAAATTTCAGCAAGCAACAGGTCCAACCGTTTCAACCGACAAGCTGCTGTGACGCGTTACGAGCACACGCAGATCGGTCACTCGATAATCTGGCCGCTTGTGGCGATCATCTTAATTGCAAGCGCGGCATTTGTTGGATCGTCGCCTCATCGGCAGACGCCCCCGCTCGTTTTGATCGTTCTGGTGATTGCACTCGTGCTGTTCTACAGACTCAGGATTTCAATTGATCGTGAAATCTTGTGCGCCTCGTTTGGGATTGGAATTATCCGCAAGAAAGTGCGGGTTGGGGAGATTGTCGGATGCGACCGGGTTCGGATTCGATGGTGGTACGGATGGGGAATTCACCTCACGCCGTACGGTTGGCTCTACAACGTTTCCGGCTTCGACGCTGTGGGGATCACGTTGCGTGATGGCAGGAAGTTCGCACTGGGGACTGACGATCCTCGAGGATTAGCCGAAGCAATCCGCGCTACTGGTATGTCATCCCGAACATAGTAGGGACCTCCCACAGGCTGAAATGGTCAGATCAGAGAGAGATGCGTAATCAAACTTCGCGTGGGCGGTTCCCCGCTCCGCTCGGAATGACCAGTTACAACTTGCCGCCTACTTCGCCAATTTGCGGAACCAGTGCAAGGCAATGGATGTTTGTGCGTCGTTAGCCTCATGCCCGCCGTGAAACGTGCCAATTCTAATGCGCTGAAATCCGGTTCGCTTGATTGAGCCGGCGACATTGTATTGTTGCTCCACAGTCGCGATTCGATCATCGCGTCCGGCAGCGACGTAAATTGGCGTGTTAAGAAAACCTGCGCCCGGCCGGATCCTGGTATAACCATCGCTGAGATGATCCTCGTTCGCACCGGTTATGTAAATCCCGCTGACGCGACAACCGCTCTTCGCAAGTAAAGGCGCGACATAGCCGACGCCTTTACCTCCTCCGGAAAAACCGGCGCATGCGACTGGCCATTTGTCAGAGCCTGAAAAACTGCGGTGAAGCGCGTCAATAGCGGCGAGAGTCATGGCGCCGCGCCATGCCGCGGTATCGCTGCGCGGATGCTGCGGCCCGTCTCCGGCGAGCACCACCCATCCTTCAGGCGTTGCGAACCGCCGATAGAAATCGGCGAGATCATCGCGATTCTGACGTTTGTTATCACTGGTGGAACAGATCACCAGCACCGGCCAGGTTCTTTGCGGATCGAAATTCGCAGGAGTCGCCAGAACGGCCACTGCATATGGTGGCACCGGATTCCCGCTCTGTGCAGCCATTGATTTGACCTGCGCATTCAGAGGGACATTGGCGTTCACGGTTGAGCCCGGCAAAAAGGAAATCCCGCCGAACTGCAAAGGAGCAGCAGCTGCCGCTGAGAGAACGCTCAGCGCGACAATTGAAATTAAACTCTTTGGAATCACGCGCACGTTATCGGAGCCGCCGTTTTGCTTCGGCAAGGTAGCTTTCATCGATTTCGAACCCAGTAAAGTTTTTAACTCCACAGCGTTGCGCCGCAACGGCGGAATTTCCAATCCCGAGGAACGGATCGAGCATCGTTTCAATCCGCGAAATGCCGTGCAATTTGATGCACCATTCGGCGAGCTGCACAGGAAATGTCGCTGGATGTGGTCGCTCTTTCTCGCGACTCTGAATCGTTTTATAGGGAATAAACCACGTGTTTCCACGACAACGAAGATCGCTCCCTCGGGTGTGCGACCAGCGAGAAACATTGCTCTTGTCCTGGTATTGAACCCCAATGGCGAGCCGATCCAGTTCTACATTCCCGGTCTTCGTGAAGTGAAAAATATATTCGTGGCAATCATTCAAAAATCTTTTCGAGTTGATCGGTTTGAAGTGTCCGTATGAGCGAACTGGTGTGGCCACGGGCCTACGGCCCGTTCTTCGTGCATTAGTTGTCGGACCGGCCACAGGCCGGTGGCTACAGCGATCTTGGATCGTGATCGATTTCACCCAGTGAATTGTGTTTTGCAGGACGAATAGCTCGCGCAATGTCATGACGATTTCGTGCGGCAACATCGGGTTCGACGGCGCCGCGCCGATATTGAGAAAGAAAGAACCGTCCGAGTTTAGGACGCGCTGAATTTGTGCTGCCCATTGGGCGCACCACTTTAAGTACGATTCTCTGTTCTGCCGGTCTGAGAATTGTCGGTAACGAACACCAATGTTGTATGGCGGCGATGTCACAACGACATCGATGCTTTGGTCCGTCAGCCGCGACATGCCTGCCATGCAATCCTGGTGGCGCAGCTGGAATTTCCTCACGTAGATGAATGTGCCGTTCCTGTATGTTTTGTACAATCAAAAAACGCGCGGCCGTTCTGTTTCTGGGGAGCACAGGCTGGCAGGCCTGTAGCATGGCTACTCTCACAACTGAATTGCACCACGGGTTCGCGGCAAGCTGCCGCGAACTACAGGCTGGCAGCCTGTGCTCCCCAGAGATCAAGACTCGCACAGTCGCGCTAGTTCGTTTACATTTTTCCAATGGCTGACAAGCCTTCCAAACTGAAGATTGCCGATCGCGAGTTCACGTCGCGACTCCTTGTTGGCACGGGAAAATTTGCGTCGAACGAGCTGATGCGTGACGCGCTGATTGCCAGCGGCACTGAACTCGTGACAGTCGCCTTGCGGCGAGCTGATCTCACCGGAAAACACGATCCCTTTGCCAACATTCTCGATTTTATCGATCCGAAACGGTTTCTTCTTTTGCCGAACACCAGCGGCGCACGCAATGCAGATGAAGCTGTGCGGCTGGCGCGGTTGGCGGCGAGCGCAGGCTTGCCGAAATGGATCAAGCTCGAGATTCACCCGGACCCGCGCTATTTGCTTCCCGATCCTGTTGAGACGTTGGCGGCGGCAGAACTTCTGGTCAAAGAGGGGTTCACTGTTCTTCCGTACATCAACGCCGATCCGGTATTGGCAAAGCGCTTGCAGGACGTCGGTACCGCGACGGTAATGCCGCTCGGCTCGCCGATCGGCAGCAATCGCGGTATCGAAGCCCGGCTGCAAATTGAAATCATCATCGAACAGGCAACGGTGCCCGTTGTTGTCGATGCGGGACTCGGCGCGCCAAGTCACGCCGCAGAAGGGATGGAAATGGGCGCCGACGCTGTCCTGGTGAATACCGCGATCGCGATCGCGTCCGATCCTGTTCGCATGGCGAAAGCCTTCAGGAAAGCGATCGAAGCCGGTCGCGAAGCGCGCGAGATTGGCCTGGCAGAAAAACTCAGTGTCGCGGCGGCGACAAGTCCGCTAACGGGATTTCTGACCGGATAGCTCCGCGACAAAATGCTGTAGTGTGCGCTGTCCTCAGCGCAAATCCCTTTTCGCACCCAAGGCCATCTCCGCTGAGGACAGCGGACCCTACACCGTCCGAAAACGCGTCTTCGCTAGATCTGCTACAGCGCCGGTTCTGTCACCAGGTCTTCGCGATGTCTGAAACCGCGTTTGGTTTGTTTGTGCAATCGTTTAAGTCGACTCGCCAACGCAGCTTTTGCCGCGGAGGTCATTCGGTCGATGAACAAGATACCGTCAAGATGATCGTGCTCGTGCTGAATTGCGCGGGCAAGAAATCCGCTCGCTTCGATCTCGATTATTTCGGCGTCCAAAGTCTGCGCGCGCACTCTCACTGACTGCGCGCGGTCGACGTCGCCGGTGATTTCCGGAAAACTGAGGCAACCTTCCACTCCGGTCTCACTTTGACCAAGCAGTTCAATTTGCGGATTAATGAGCACCAGCGGCATTGGAGTCGTCGGGTCAACTTCTGCTCCATTTAACTTCAGTGTGCTCGGTCGATCTTCGACCGGCGAAACATCGAGCACAGTGAGCTGCAACGGTTCACCAATCTGCTGCGCCGCAAGGCCGACGCCGTGCGCCGCGTGCATCGTCTCGATCATATTCGCTGCAAGCTCCCGAATTCGATCGTCGATGTTCTCAATCGCTTTGCCCTTGGCCCGCAGGATCGGATCGCCGTAATGAAAAATTCGCAGGATCATTTTTCTTCACGCGTGAACGCCGGCAGATTTTTCACCCCTGCGAGCTTTAACGCGTCCATCACTTTAATAATCGTGCCGAAGGATGCTTTTTTATCTGCCTGCAGCGCAAGCGTCGATCTGCGCTGTTCGGGAAGACCGCGCACAGCGTTTTCCAGTTCGTCCACATTGGTCGTGCGGCCGTCCAGTTTGATCTCGTCATTTTGGTCGATACTCACAATCGCATGCTCGAGTTCGGACGGTCGCTTCTGTGCAGTCTTGGACTCGGGCAAATTAATCTGGACCTCGGGCTGATCTCTTTTGAACGTCGTCGAAACGACAAAAAAGATCAGAAGAATGATGAGAATATCGACGAGCGAAACAATGATGATGACGGGCGCCCGCCTTTTTCGCACCGCAAACTTCATCTGATCACGTGCGCCGGGCGTCTCACGCTACCGGCGTTGGAATGGATACTTGCGCGCCGGGCGATGTCTTTGCCGGTTCAAATTCGCGCGTGGAGCGGCCGTAATAAAGTTTGTTAATCAACTCCACGACCAAGGTTTCCATCTCCACCGACATCACTTCTACTTTTCGAGAGAAATAGGTGAAGCCGATCAGTGTCGGCACGGCGATGGAAAGCCCGAATACAGTGGCGTTTAATGCTTCGGCGATGCCGAGCGCTATCTGACGCGTATCGGACGCGCCGCCGCTCAAGCCCAGGTGGGAAAAAACGTGCACCAATCCCGACACGGCGCCGATTAATCCCAGTAACGGGGCAATGCCTACAATGACTTCCAGAACAATGAGACCTCTTTCCAACCGCACCATCTCATGACGCGCACGCGTCTGGACGGCTTCGATGTTTTCCGAACGCGCGGCGCGCAGGTATTGCAATGCCACGCGAGTGATCCGCGCCAACGCCGAACGATCATGATGCACGATGCGCGACAGACGCTCGGCACTTTCGCCCGGCACCAGATGTTCCATCTCCGATTCAACTAGTGCCGGCATCACCTCTTTTCTTCGCAATGCGAGGCCGCGCAAAATCATTGTCGTCACCGACACAATGGAGCACGCCAGTAGCGGCCACATGAAGAGTCCGCCTCGAGAAAAAAAACCGAGCACCGCATCCAGGATTCCGGCGATAATCAACGCGGCGATCATCTGTTTGGAAAAATGATGAATCCGAGGCCGTCCACTTCCAACCCGTCTGGCGGCAAGGTGGCGGCGACATCCTCAGGAATCGGCGGGAGATGCGCTTCCAGCACGGATTGCACGCAAACGTTGGCGAATGCCTCGTTCGAAGTGTTCTCGGTGATTTTGAGCTTCTTCACCTCGCCGCTCCGATCGACGTTAAATCGAAGCCGCAGAGTCCCGATAGTGATCAAATCCCGCTTCTGCTCCACAAATGTATACCAGCGGGACCCGATCGAATCGGCCACGATCTTCTGATATCGGCCAAGGGGTGTTCCCAGAGCGTTGACGGAGGAAATCCCGTGATTGGTGATATTGCCCATGATGTTGCTGCGTTGCTTCATCCGCCGATACGCAGATGACGGTTGCGATGGTTGAGCGGCGTGGTCCAGCGCAGCAGCTGACTTTTGAGTCAGCAAGGCAAATTGCTCCGCGGCGGTGATCGGCGCCGCATCGGGAGCAGGCACCTGCTTTTGTTGCGAAGCAGCGTTCGACTGCTGCGGTTGCGCGCCTTTCGAATCGACCGAATGGGGATTTGTCTCGAAATCCATGAGCGGCTGATCTTTTCCAGTTTGTGAGGGCAACGGCAATTCACCGGCGGCCGCCAGCTCGCTCGCTCCAATGGAATTGGCGTTCGACTCGAATGTTTTCTCTTTCGGCTCAGGAGCTTTTTTCGATTCGTCCGTTTCGATGAATGCGGAATTCTTTGGAGCCGTGACGGACGAAGTATCCATGAGTGTGAGTTCAACCGGCTTTTCCTCAAACGGAACAGTTGGCGAAAAAACGCCGCTGAAGGCAGCCAGCAAAAATGCCGCGATTACATGAATCAAAATTGCCACAAGCAGCGCCCAAAAAATCGTGCGGGCGTTGTACTCGTGATCGCGAATGCTTTCGGAATTGCCCGGCTGGGCGAACATGATGTCAGCCGTCGTCATGAGAGCGTTCTCTTAGGAATGAGCAGGAGTCTGGCTTAGAGTTTTCTCAGGTAACAAGCGGGGAACATTATCCCACGCTGGAGGCGCTGACAACTTGTGCTGGAGGTCAGGCTTCCAGCCTGCCATGACCGGCTGGGAAGCCGGTCTTCCGTAAACGCCGGTGCGGCGGAGCATTTGTCTGCATCTCGCTACTTACTCCCGTTTCGTCCATTCATCCGCGCATGATGAAATAAGTATTGCTGGGCGTAGCCACCGTGCTCGCCAAAATACGTCTGCGAAAATTCACGCAGCTGCCGAGTCGTGATTTTCTTTCGACGCGCGAAATATTGTTCTCTCAAAACGCGCTCGATCCAGACATCGATCGGAAACGCGCGAAGCCGCTGGTATGCGAAGAGCATCACACAGTTCGCGATCTTCGGACCAACCCCAGGGAACGCACATAATTTTTCTTGTAGCTCAGTATCGGGAAGCGCAGACCATGCTTTCAAATCGCATTGGCCCGAGCTAAACAACTGCGCAGTCGCCCGCAGGTTTTTGGCGCGATACCCCAGCTTGCATTCGCGTAATTGCTTTTCGGAAGCGCGAGCGATGCGCTGCGGCGAGGGAAACGTGTAAACCAGGTGATCATCGATCGTGCGTTGTTCACCGAACCGCTTCCGTAGCCCAAGCGAAATCTGCCGGATATGCGCCACCTGTTTCATCGACGAACAGATGAATGTCGCCAGACATTCCCATTTTGCCTGGCGAACTATGCGCAAGCCGCGGCAAAAATCGCGTGCATCATTCATGACCGCGTCGTTTGGAAACGAATCGCAGATCTGCGCGAGCGGATGATCCAGCGCGAAATAACGCGCGACAACTTCGGGGAGCACACGCGTCTCGCGTGTTGGTTTTGGCGTCTCGCCAAAACGGACTTTTAAAACCTCATTGTCTTGTTCGACATACAGAGCGCAGCCCCCGATCGTGCCGAAGAATCCGCTCCCCGCTTTTTCCCAATGAAAGACCTGCCCTGAGTTCAGCGTCTTTTCCAAATCGAAATCGCGTGCGGGAATCGCAATCACATTCGTGAAGATAATGACGAATGACGAATGTCTAATGACGAAGCAATGACGAAGCACGAACGACAAAATGGTTTCCTGCCCGCCCCGCTGCCGTTTGGAGCTTTGTTCATTCGGATTTCGTCATTCCGTTATACCAATAGTTTGGCATCACGGACCGATTATAAGCACGAGCATGAGCACGATTAAGAGGTCCGGATAATCTGCGGGAATGTGTGTCCAAGGATTCGACTAGCGCTCACCACGGTGTCTGTGGCTAAGTAACCGCGATCATGACCGCCCGCCTCGCGATCGATTGCGCAGTTCTACTGGTCTATTTCGTCGTCATTATGTCCATCGGCTTGTACATGGGCCGGAAGGAGGAAAGCCTCAAAGACTTTGCGCTCGGTGGCCGCTCAATTCCGTGGTGGGCCGTCTTGGCTTCGATTATCGCTGCCGAGACAAGCGCCGGCACTTTCTTCGGTACGCCAGGCGAAGGTTTTCACGACCGCAACTACACTTATTTGCAACTGGCGCTTGGCACCATTCTGGCG
>DATBDJ010000047.1:0-14676 GCA_036269995.1 Candidatus Udaeobacter sp. | reverse complement strand
GGTAAAACCGGCAGGGCCGGACCATCAGCACCGAGTTGGTGCTTTGCGTGGATGCATCGCTCTGCGTCATTGCAGCTGCATTTTACCCCACTTGCTCGGATGTCGCATGAGCCACTGAAGAACCATCGACGTGTCGAGGCCGCCGGGATGCGCGAGAATGATTTTTGATTTTATCGCAAGAAGGCCACAAAGGATCGCAACGGTTCTCGACAAATTGAACGGACAATCCCAGTGAGCGATGCCAACGAAATGAAATACTCAAAACAATGCGCGAAATACTAACATGCGTGTGAAATGAGAGGCATGATGAAGACAGCAAGCGTGAGGAGATATCTTAGTGACCTTGGTAGTGGATCACGACTGGAACGGCTCGCGGCACTGTCGCTCGTCCTGATCGGAGCTCTCTCGCTGACTACAAATGGGCAATGTCCGCCGTCGAAGAGCACCACCAACGCTTCTGATTCCTTGCTACTCCGCAGCTTTGTCGTTCCGTTGACTGTGGTGGAGGAATTCTTCCCCGACATCACCAGCGAAGCTACTAGCGAACAAAACTCAACGGCTGTCGGCAATCACACCAACACAAGGAGCGTGATCTACGCGAACCGCGACAGCTCGAAGAAAGTCACGATCAGTGTTGATCAGTACGAGAGTTCAAGTGAGGCGTCGTCCGCGTACAACCAAGCTGTCGAGAAGAGTAGGATTCCAGGATTCAAACCTGTTGCGGTACCGAATGTCGGCGATGAGGCTTTCGCTGGCACCGTTACAAGGGGCTCGGAGACCCACGTTGGCTTAGGTGCGCTGGCCGGCAAGCTGATCGTAGGGGTGACACTGGCCGGCTATGACGCCACGCCTGACAACATTACCAAACTCGGTGCCTTGGCCCGCAAGGAAGCAGTCGCGGCCAGAACGGCCTTAGCTTCCGGTCGAGATCACTGATAATTCTTCGACGAACCTGCCAAGGCTCGCGACGCCGCAGAACTGAATACGTCGCGACAAGGCAACGTGCCGATTGTGATGCGTCGACTGAAACGGCGAAGAACCACCGGCTTTCGAATCTTATCAATGCTGCTTGTCATCCTGAGCGGAGCGAAGGATCTCGGATTCTATTCAGGGGACGCTCAAGCAATAAATCACAGACGTTTCGCTTCGCTCAACATGACAGACGCTAATCGCCAAACGAAATGTCCACGTCGCGCGCGGTTTGGACGAGTTCGCCGTTGGCCGGAACCAGCTTGACTCGATTTACTGCTTCTGCAATTGGCACATGCCGGACTTTGTAGTTTTGATAACTGACCATCGATCCGAAATGCCCTTCGTTTGCCAATTGCACGGCTTTAACGCCAAAACGTGTGGCGAGAATTCGATCCAACGTCGTTGGCGCCCCGCCTCGCTGCAGGTGCCCGAGCACGCAGCAGCGCGTTTCTCTGCCGGTGCGTTTCGCAATCTCGCGCGTCATTATTTCGCCGAGCCCGCCGAGCCGAAATTCGCCGGCTTCGACGTCGCGTTTTACTTGTTCGCCGTGTTTCGGTCGCGCACCTTCAGCGACGACTACAACTGTTCCATGGTAACCAGCAGTCTCCCGTGACTTGATCGCGCTTGCGATTTTGTCGTAATCGAATGGAATCTCGGGAATCAGAATGATGTCGGCGCCGCCAGCGATTCCGCCATGCAGCGCAATCCAGCCGGCGTGGCGGCCCATTACTTCAACCACCATCACACGTCTGTGACTCGTAGCGGTGGTGTGCAACCGATCGAGCGCGTCCACCACCACATCGACTGCGGAATCGAATCCGAATGTAGCCGCTGTGGCTTCCAAATCGTTGTCGATGGTTTTGGGAACACCGATGCAGTTGATACCGGCCTCCTGCAACTGTTGCGCGGTCACCATCGAACCGTCGCCGCCTACGATGATCAACGCTTTAACCTCAAGCTCGTCCAGGATTTTTTTCGCGCCGGCAATTGTCTCTTCAGGAACAGCGGTCCGATCACCGGCGCCGGTTTTGGCCACGAAATGGCCACGATTCGTTGTACCAATGATTGTGCCGCCAAGAGCCATAATTCCATCAATGGCTTTGCGATTGAGCAAGAGGTGGTTGCCGGGCGGAAGAAGCCCTTCAAACCCGTCGCAAAATCCAACGACCTCCCAGCCAAGCTTTTCCGCTGCGAGCACGACACCGCGCAAGACGGCGTTGAGTCCGGGGCAATCGCCACCGCTGGTCAAAATGCCAATCCGCGACTTCATTAATCTCTTTAACGCACCTTTCGACTTCGAATGACCAGTAACACCGGAGGTCCTGTAGCGTCCGCTGTCCTCAGCGGATTCCGGGCGCTGTATCAACTCCGACTGCGCTGGGGAGAGCGCACCCTACAGGGACAAACGGCCACATGGTCTTTTTGGTTTTACAAAGGGAAATCAGAGCACTTTTTTGGGATCGGCAAGACGACCCGCTGCGGCCCATTGGTCGTACAACTGCCACCCCCGCTCCAGGAGCGCCGCGCCTTCGCCGAACCGATTTGTGCTGCCCAAGAGCACTACCATCAGATGACGCGGATACACGGTCTCCATCTGGCCCTGGCGAACGACTTCCGATTCACGGTTCGCATAAAGAATCACACACTGACCGGCTCGCGCTGAAGTGCCAGTTTTGACTCCGTCAATTCCCATTTTCCCGAGAAGTTCGTTTGTGTTGCGGAGCATGTAATTCATTTGTTGGCCACCGCGATTGAATGAAATCTGCCGTTCCTTTTGCGAGACATAAAAACGAAAACTAGCCTTGCTCATCGCGTATCGAGTCAGGCGCCCCATGTCTTCGGCGGTCGAGTACGGCACAGGCTTCACTTTGTAATCGATTCCGTGCGGATTAACGAAACGAGTACGCTCCATCTTCAGCTGCGCAGCGAGCGCATTCATTTGAGCGACGAAGGCATCCACGGGCGTTAATTTTGCGGCAACATCGCCCGGCAATAGCGAGCCCAATTGGGCGCCGACATGATGGGCGAGCGTGTACGCCGCGATGTTGTCGGATTGCACAAGCGCGGCGTACAAGAGATCACGCAAGGTGATGCTGTCGCCGGGCTGAAATCCAATGTTGTTTTCCGTGGTTCCAACAAATGCCTGCTGCGGAATTGTAACGATTTGATTCAGGTCACCAGACCGGCGCTCAGCCCAATCGAGTACGATGCTGGCCGTCGCGATTTTCGTGAGGCTGCCCACTTGCAGTTTTTTGCGGCCCTCTTGTTCTTCCAAAATGTAGCCGGTTTGCGCATCGGCAATGACGTATGCCTGCGCCGCCGCGGCCGAGCGGATTGTCGAAGCGGCCGCGAGGCACGTTACAAAAATCAAAAGAAATCGGCGTGACAAATCCATAAATACCCTCCGAACGGCAGCACGTTAATCGGCGCCCTCTGATTCGCAAACGGCTTCGCGAAGTTGCATGTCTGCGAATCAGGTCAACAGCGATGCGAAGACGCATCACACTGCAAAAGCACCTCGTGCGAAATCGCTGCCAACCGGCGCTACGGTTTCGCGCAAGCTTTCGGAGTGCGTACGCGTACTCGCGTCGCTTTTCGTGGCGCTTCTGGCAGAGCAATAATTCCCACTTCTCATTATTCTCACACCGTTTTCTGTAGCGCTCGACCGCGACTTATCAGCAATCGCAGAGCAAAATAAACAACTATTGCCGAAGGAACCGCGAGAAACAGCGAGCCGACAAAGGCCGGCCAGAATGTCGGCCAAACGACGCGCGAAAATACATGCCAATGTACATAATCGTGCAGGCGAAATTCGCGAAAATGCACTCGGTGGCTTAGGGGTCGTCTCAAAGTCCAGCAGCCCAACTGATACTCGGCGACATAAAGCGCCGGCATCGCCCAGATCATTACGTCATGGAGCGTTACCGCAATCGCAGCAGCGATTTTGTTACAGCGGCAAACCCATGCCACCGCGATCGATAAGAGCGTCTTCAATGGATACAGCGGCGTGAAGCCAAAGAAAATTCCAATTGCCGACCCGAGTGCAATTGAGTGCGGCGTATCGGCAATCGCCATCAATGTCATATGATGCGCGACCAACCAGCGCTTTAGCCGCGCCAGTGTTCTCGGCAGTCGCGACTCGTAAATGGCCTCGGCTGGCTGCTGTGCCTTCTGTGGTTTCAACGTTATCCAATTTGGCAGAAAACGCCGAACACCCAACGCCGAACACCGAACATCGAATTGCCGCGTGCGTCAGTGCCAGCAGCGATGCTGCGCTTGGTTCGGCGTGGGATGTTCGGCGTTGAGCGTTGGACGTTTTCTTTTCCCGCTAGAACAACTCGAGCGTCTCCGCCGGTGTCTTGATGATTTGATTCAATGCCTTGCGCAAGCGAAGTGCCGCGCGCGGCGCGTAATCGAGATTGTTATTATTGAAAATCACATGCACGTCCCGCGTTTTTTCTGCGAGTCTGTTGCCGCGGTCGCTGATCTCGGCGATTTCCTGCTCGCTGTAGTCATAATTGAAACGCGCGGCGACGGTCTTGCCCGTCGTGTAAGCCTTTGCGTTGCGGCCATGCAGCCGCAGATATGCGAGATTCGGATTGGTGACTTCGTCTGCATCCGACGGCATCACGGTGAAATGATCTGATTCAGGCGCGTCCACATTTACAAAAATCGCCCGATGCTTCCGCACAAAATCGATTGTCGATTGAAATTGTTCACTGACTGCCCAGTTGCGGTTTCGAAACTCAATCGCGAGATCATAACCCGCCAGCATCTCGATTAATGGCTCCAGTTCGTTTAACTGATGTTTCCGCGGAGAAAACGCCGGTGAAAGTTGCAGAAGCAACGCGCCGAGCTTTCCGGCATCGGCGAGGACTGACGTCGCGCGCAGGAACACCTTCAGCAGCGCCTGCTGCAAATCCGGCGTCGATTTTACGTTACCTTTTGTGTCGGTGTTCGCGGATTGTTGCAAATCCGGCGGCAACAGCTTCGCCGGCGTCGAGTGAAATGAAAACAGTTGGTGGAGCTTCATGTCGAACGTGAATTGATCGGGCGTGGCTGCGCACCACCGCTCGACCATTCGCGGTTCCGGCACGGAATAAAACGTTGAGTTTACCTCGACTAATTCGAAATGCTGCGCGTACCAGCCAAGTCGTTCGCCCGCTGGCATTTTCTTCGGGTACCAGCGCTCCACGAATCCGGGATCAGACCAGCTCGCCGTTCCAACAAGAATTTTCCCGGCCACACATCAACCAAGTCGCAGTGAAGATGAAAGCAAACTCGATTCATCCGACGAAATAGATTTTCGATTTGCGCAGGATTGATGACAAAGTATTTTAAGCGCGCGGGGTGGAGCAGCCTGGTAGCTCGTCAGGCTCATAACCTGAAGGTCGCTGGTTCAAATCCAGCCCCCGCAACCAAATCTTCTTGCCGCACGCGGTCCTCTGGGCAAAGTTCAACGCCGCTCAATCGAGCGCATCACGATCCAGAGTAGCTCAGTGGTAGAGCGGTCGGCTGTTAACCGATTGGTCGTAGGTTCGAATCCTACCTCTGGAGCCAAATTTTAAGTCTCTAACGACGAGCGATTTCTCCAGCTGGCAGGACCGGAAAAACGAGAAATGCCAGCAGGTAAACTGCGTTTTGATCGATTCAAACACAGGGAACCAACCGCCGAATCCTACCGCTGGAGCCAGGAATTCGAGCTGCTGTCTTCAGTTCCGGCGGGATATTCAATTAAGGCGCGCATAGACGCACGTCGCGTGTCAGTCACGAACCTATAAGTACCATGAAAGCGTTGTTTTCAGTCATTCTGGCATTCGCCGTTTGCGCTGGGAGCGTGCAGGCGGGACCTGTGCGCACGGCGAGACACGTGGCGAAAAACACTGTGATAACGGCCAAGAACGTAGCGCATAGCACTGTGAAGGGCACAAGAAGGGCAGTGCACACCGTAGTGAACGCACTCCCGACGCCATAATACAGGCCATCGTCGGCGTTATTGCACGGGCTCGCAGTGTAGTGTTTTTTTGCGTGGCAACTGGCCACGCGATCAGCGGCGAAGATCCAGTGATATTCGCCGCTGAATTTTGTCCCACCGATACAACTGTCGGTCAACGTGCCATCGATTCGACAATTGACAGTTCGAACACCAGAATGGTGTCGACTGTCGAATCGAAGTTTCCGGGGTTTGTTCACGAATGGCCATTCGCTCTTTCTTTTCTCCTCGAATTCTTTCGGCGCCCGCCGGCCATTTCTTTCGGCGCATTCTTATCGCGCTTCTGGTAGCGACGATTCTCCTCGCCGGAATTCAGCTACGCCGCTGGATCGGCGAGACGACGCGGCATGTGCGTTTCCAGCACGACCTCGTAAATGGCTTTTACTGGGGTAGCGAAGTCGTCAAAGAAGCGCGCCGATTGTCACCGAATGAGGCCTCAGCGAATTCGTGGGCCGGATTCTGCCGCGGGTACTTCGGACTGTATGATCGCGTGCAACAGAATGCCTATCATCAGGATTACGGCCTCGATTATCCCCCCCTCCGACTTTTGGTGATGGCAATCTGGGCAAAGCAGGTGCGCAACGCGTTCCCGGCCGTCGACGACGGACATCCAAAACTGGTCAACCCGCTTCTGAAAATTAATCTTTTTTGCGAACTGCTTTCGGCGATAGCGATTTTTCTGCTGGTTCGATTGTGCATCCGGCGATCACGGACAACGCACTCAACCGTTCTGGATATTTTTCCACGTGAACAGCGCGCTTCTATTTGCGGTTTGGCCGCCGCGAGTGTGGCGTGGCTTGAAGCATCAATGATTCTGGACGCGCACGGCTGGCCGCAATGGGACGTCTGGATTTTGCCATTCTACCTGTTCGCAGCCCTGGCAGCATTGAAAAATCGATGGTTGATGTGCGGCTGTTTGCTGGCCACAGGTGCGATGTTCAAAGGACAACTTCTGTTCGTTGCGCCGTTTTTTGTTTTCTGGCCATTGTGGCAGAAGAACTGGACTGCAGCGTTGCATCTGCTCGCCGGGTTCGTGACGACAACAGCCCTGATCGTGTCGCCGTGGCTTCTGCGCAGGCCTGCGGCGTGGGTCATTGTGATTACTGTTGCTGCTGTTACTTCATTTTTCCTGGTCCGATGGAGATCGCGCTATTCGGGCGGATGGCTGGCGATAACTGTCGGGTGTGCAGTGTTTACAGTCGGCGCACTCATGGGCGGAAGCTTCGCCTGGTTGAATGTGGGCTTTGTGTACGGGAGTGAACATTATCCCTATCTCTTCATCAGCTCCTGCTACAATCTTCCATCGTTGCTATCGAAGGTTGGTTGGTCGTTAAAGGATTCCATTTTATCAGCCGACATCGCATCTCTGCATTGGCATCTCACTCTGCAATGGACGTTGCGTCTGCTTTGCCTAGCGGGCCTAGTGCTGTGCGCACGCGGAATGGTGAGGCATCTGCGCAACCGTGACCCGCGCGTGCTGATTGCAATGGCGACGCCATGGCTGCTCATGTTCGCGCTGCTTGGTCAGATGCATGAACGCTACTTGGTGTGGGGAGCGGTGGTAAGTGCGGTGGCATTGGCGGTCAATCTCAGATTGACCATCATCCATTTCATTCTGTCGATCGCCAGCACGGCCATGATCGTGCACGTGATGCTGATCGATAAGAAACTCGATGCGACGCTGCCAGCCCTGGATGTGTTGAAGCACCTACGGCCGTACGGCTCGATCGTAGTTCTGAGCTGCGTGGCCGTTTATCTGTGGGATACGCTTTCGACACGCGTTCCGGTGTTTGAACCTCAACACGTCAGCCCGCGCGCGACGCCTTCTCTCCCGCTTCGACCGGAACCTGAGGAAGCCTGAGCTGTCTCCCGTGGGTGCCGGTACGGTGGTCGCGAGTTTGATCGCATTGCGTCACAATTTCCGCTAAACCGAAGTTCCATGATTCTGCTTTATCGGGCACTCAGGTGAGAAGCTAAGCGGATTAAATGACTGGCAACCTTACGCGACAGCTCGTGGTTATCCTAGGCGCACTGACGGTTGGCCTATTCGAGATGCATGCCGGAAATTTCGACCCGCTTTTTGATGCTGCCAACCACGATGATTTCGCGCGCAGCCAGGCGCAGTCCTTCGTATGGGATGGTGTGCCGCATCCCGTCTCAGCGAGCTTCGAGAAAGTAAACATGGTAGACAAAGACTGGCCTTTTTATCTTTTTCATGTCGTAATCACCAGTCCAGGCGCGGGAGTAAAGCCCGATCGCAGCTCGTACCTGGTCTGCTTCAGACTGACTGAACAGGCAACCGAATTCCGCATTGTTACCGTCATTCAAAACGCTTCAGACCCTCCGACAGAAAACGAGATTGCGATAGATAAGCGGCTTAACAGGTGGCCAATTTTGCCGCCTTGGAAAGCAGGAGATGATCTACCGCACAATATTAAGTTTCCTGGCCTGAACATCGTCTTAGACAAAAGTCGCGCAGGCTTAGACGAGTAACGTCATTGCGCTTCCTGCCGGCAACCTGAGTCAAGCTGAACAACTCGCTCGATCATCGCCTTAAACCCAGCGACGCGATGTTAGCCTGCTGAGTTACTCCGAATCCACTCGCCAGACAATGAATTGCGCCAGCCTGAACTGCGTCTGCGCTCTGGGATAGACTTGCTGGATGACTGGAAAATCGCGTACGACACAAACGCCAACGATCGGAGGTAGCGAGGGAGCCTGGCGAACCTGTTCGAGAGTCGGCTCCGTTACCGGAAAACGCAGGTTGCCGTGAAATAGATAGAACGAATCGTAAAGCAGATCACTTCCAGCTTTGACCGCTTTGACGAGCACCATTTTCGTGTCCGGGCGCTGTAACTCCCCCAGCCTTTCTGCAACCCGCTTCTCATCAGCAACAGTCTGTTTGCGGACATGAACCGCCGGTTTTCCGTTCACGATTTGGATCGATCCGTTCCTTTGTCGCAAATAGAGACTAATCTGCGTTTGTGCGAAGCCGATCATTAGAATCAATGCCAAGAAGACCGCGACGGCGACTCGAACTGACCGCCGTCGTTCCAGTAATCGGTGCAGCACATTTGCTAAAACAAGAGACAGACACGGAACAATTGGCACGATGTAACGAACGGACCGAAAATTAAAAAGAACTGCCAGCGCGATAATGGTGAGGCATAAGATCGCGATCTCCTTTGTTGCTTCGGTAAATCCTTCCTTTTTCCACAGAAGAACAGCAAACGGCGCGATGATGGCAAACAACCCGCCACCAATCCAAGCGGTCACACCCAGCCGAAGCGGAATTTCCAGATACGGCCTCGCTCCCAAATAATCAGGACCAAGCCACACCACGACTTCTTCGTGAAAGACGCTTCTCACCGGCATTCCGTATCGTGCCAATTGAAACACTGGCCAGATCGCGGCCGCAGCGATCGCGAACAGAATGCTGCCAACAAGCCAGCTATTAAAGACCGATCGCCGTTCGACAGGCGAACTGAGACGAACAATCAAAATCACCAGCCATAAAAGAAAAATCAGCGGAACTTTTTGCAAGCTCCCCAACCAGCAAGCAACGGCGACTCCCATCCACCACTTCGGGTTCCTGCGTGCGAGCTGTGCGAAAAGAATCGCGAGCGTCGCGAAAAACGCCAAGCCGATGTCCAGGAGGGCGCGGCTCGCTTCAGCGGAAAATAACGGACAGCAAATAAGAAGAGCGACGCTCAGCGGGAGTACCAACGGTCGGTCCGGCGCAGCGGCACGAGCCAGGAAAGCCAGCGCGATCGCAGTAAGCGCGCCATAAACCAGGGGCCAAATACGCGCCGCCAGCGTGCGATTTTCGAAGCGCGGCAACGTCAAGGCCGTTAGCCAGTATTGCAATGGGGGCTTCGCGAACGATCTTTCAAAATTAAAATGAACTACCCATGGCGTAGTCAGAAGCATCTCGCGGCTGCGCTCCGCCGTCAGCAGCTCGTCCGTGTTGGTGAGAATGCCTTTGGGAATTTGGATCCCTAGCCATGCCGCGAAGCAAACTGTAATGAGAGCCGTCAGCGCGATCGCGCGCACAGCCATTCTTCGTGCGTCCTGAACCGGTTCGTCGGTTACAAAAATATTGCCACTATTTGTCTCGCCCATTCTTAACCACCAGTACCTGACGCGAATTCTGCCGCTCGGCGCCGCCTATGGCAATCCGAGCAAACCGCATTTGATCAGCTAGAAAAGGCTGATGTCCAGCATTTGATCTACGGCCGCGGCCTTGGCGGCGGAGTGGGCGATGGTCTAGGCCGTGGCGTGTTTCTCGACATAGTCGTAGCTGTGGCGGTCGGCGTAGCCGTTACAGTGACAGTTGCCTCGGCGTGACTGTTGGTGTTGGAGTAGCTGTCGTAGCAGGCGTTGCACTTGCAGTCGCCGTGAGCGTGACTGTTGATGTTGGAGTAGCTGTCGCAGTCGGCGTTGGCGTGGCGCTGCCCGCTGGACGATAGAAGGCAGTCAGGGTTAGCGCGGGCGTAGCGGGCTGCGTGACTTCGTAATAACCCGCGGCCCAAATGCCGGTTCCCGGCACGGCCACCATTGAGGTGAAAACATTAATCGCACCAAAGTCCGTGCCGGCTGGGTTTGGCGTGGGGAACACCTCCCAGGTGTGACCATCCGAATGCTGGGCGAGGGTGTGTTGTCACCGAGTCCAAAGTACGTGCCGACAGCCCATACATCCGTGGCGGAGATGGACGAAACCGCGGTTAGGGCTGTCAAAGAGCTGCTCAAACTAGGAGACGGCACGATTAGCCAGCTGCTGCCGTCCCAATGCTCTGTCAGCGCCAGGTAAAGACCGTTCTGATTGTTGTAATAGCCAACTGCCCAGGCGTCGTTCGGGCCGGTGGTGCCCACGCCAGTGAGATAGTTTTCCCGCGTTGAGCCATCGAGACTGGCGATAACGCTCCACGCGCTGCCATCCCATCGTTGAACCAGTGTCGAAGGGTTGCCGTCCTTACGATAATAAAAACCGGTTGCCCAAACCGCCGGCGAGTCGGGCACGACAGCGACTGCTTGCAGCAAATGAGTGGATCCCACCTTCGGGCTGGCGACGATGCTCCAGCTACTGCCGTGCCCAATGTTCAATCAGCGTTCGTTGGCTGTTGCCGGAATAATAATAACCAACAGCCCACACATCGGCGGGGGCTCTCGCCGCCACGGCGTACAGCCCACTGTAAGTGGCCGGATTTGGACTGGGAACGGTGCTCCAGTTTGTTCCGTCCCAATGAAGTACTAGCGTGAAGTGCCGCCAGAGTCCGCTCATACCGGCCCACCGCCCAGACATCGTTAGCAGCGACAGAGGTGACCCGCGTACAAATAATGATTCGCACTGGGATGATTCGGACTCGCGATGACTCGCCAGCTTGTCCCATCCCAATGCTCGATCAGCGTTAGCCAGTGAAAGTCGCCGTTGTAAAGTCCGACGCTCCAAAGTTCTGCCGTGCCCGGCACATTGGCGACGGCAGTCAAGCTGGCGCTGCCGTTCGGGCTAGGACTAGAAACGAGGTCCCAAGTACCACAGGCGGGTGTGAACGGCTTCAACTTCCGCTGCGCCGGTGCGAACGCTATGACTAGGAACGTGATTAAGACAACGAGAAGTTGCGGAAGGCGGCTCATGAACAGTTTCCAGGAACTTAGATGTTTGTCCGGATAATCTTATTCCCCAACTTACGCATTTCGTGCTGATATTGGATTTACCGACGATGGGTTTTGCCTACGAACTGCGGCAAACGTCGCAACCCTCCCGATTAACGCAGTGGCTGATTATCTATTGTCGCGCGAGCCGGCGAAATAAGAGCAGACCAAGCACGATGAACAGAATGTTGGGAAACCACACAAGCAGTTCCGGGTGCGCCTTGGGATTTCCGCGTAACGTGTCGCCAATGATGACAAACAGAAAATAGGTCGTGGCGACGATCAAACCCATGGCGAACCCGATCGAAGTCTCTCGGCGATGCGCAGTCACGCCCAGCGGGACGCCGATGATTGCGAACGCCACACACGCGAACGGAAATGAAAAACGCTTGTTGATCTCGGTGCGGCTGGCGCTGCGCTCTCGCTGGTTCTCACTTTTTAACTGCTCAAGCAATTGCTGAATCGACAACGCGGAACGGCTGGGTCGCTTTTTCTCCTTCTCGTAAAGCTCATCGAGACTGATGGGCAAGGTGCCTTCGGCCATGTTGATTCCGTCTCGAATCTTCCGGAGGTCGATCGGGTTCTTCTCGTCCCGCTGCTGGTAGCGCGCCTGGTACAGGTGCATGAGAATCTGCTTGTTCTGCAAATCTGCTTCGAGCATGCCAGTGCGAGCGAACGTTACTTTTACCGGCAACGAATTCTGGTTGAGCTCAAAAACGGTAATGTTCTCAAGCTTGTTACCCTCTTTCTTGCCGACATAAATTTTGCGCCCGGGAAACTGATCGATCACCTGATCACTTCCGAAAAGCGCCATCGGATTCCGCGTTGCCAGATCAAAAATCGTGCTGCGCAATTTTTCCTGAGCAGCCGGGGCAGCTTCCACGTTTAGCCAGCCACAGATGGCTGTGGCAACGATCGCGATGACCGCCAGCGGAACGCAGATGCGCGCAATGCTAACTCCATTCGAACGCAGCGCGATCAGCTCGTTGTCTGCCGAGAGCCGGCCGAACACGAGCAGGATCGCAGTCAACAAGCCCCACGGGATGGTGAAAATGAGTGAGAACGGCAACACGTATGCGATGAACGTGATCAAGTACTCAATGGGCACGTCATGATTCACCAGCAACGGAAGAAGTTTCCGGAAAATGTTTCCGACAACGAGCACCAGACTCAGCACCGCGATCGCAAACAAAACGTTCACGATCAGCTCGCGGCTAATGAATCGATCGATCAACTTCATTTTGCAGCGCATACGCTAGCACAAATGGGTCGCAACGCCGCGTTGTGGCTTCCGGCCGGCACAGCATGCAAGCCCTACCAAACTGTCGATATTTTGCTAACATCAACCCACATGAGAAGCACGACGTATGACGTGGCGATTGTCGGCGGCGGACCGGCGGGAAGCACAGCCGCGGCATTGCTCGCGTGTGCGGGACGCCGCGTGATCGTCTTCGAACGTGAAAAATTCCCGCGATTTCATATCGGTGAATCGTTGTTGCCGTTCAGCATGAAGGCGTTCACCCGCCTTGGTCTGCACGAAAAATTCCAGCGTGCCGGATTCATGAAAAAGTACGGCGGCGAAATCGGGGCCGCCTGCTCCGAAACTGCAACGAAGTTTTACTTCAAGGACGGCTATCGTTCGCAAACCGATCACGCCTATCAGGTCACACGCGGCGATTTCGACAAAATGCTGCTGGATCATGCTGCCGAATGCGGCGCTGAAGTGAACGAACAGACTTCTGTCGATCGAATCGATTTCTCAGATGACGACGTAGAGTTAACTGTCAGATCCAACGGCTCCTCTCAATCGCTTCGGGCGCGTTACATCATCGACGCCAGTGGCCGCACGTCGGTGCTCGGCAGACAGTTTAAAATTAAAAAGACCTACGCTCATCTTCAGAAGCTTTCCATCTTCGCGCATTATGATGGCGTCTGGCGCCCCGATGGAATCGACGGCACCCTAACAGTTTTAATCCGTTCGATCGACCGCTGGTTCTGGTTGATTCCACTCACCGCAGAGCGGACCAGCATCGGAGTCGTCCTCGATAGTGAAACGTTTAAGAAATCAAAGCTCAGCGCAGAAGAGTTTCTCGAACAGGCGCTGGCCGAACAGCCAACCATCGCAAAACGAATGGCGAACGCCCGCCGCGTGTCGGAAGTTTTTGTCGAAGCTGACTTCTCGTATCGCAGCGCGCACTTATACGGCGACCGATGGCTACTTGCCGGTGACGCCGCCGGTTTTATCGATCCAATTTTCAGCAGCGGCGTTTTCCTCGCTGTATTCAGCGGTGAAAAGTGCGCCGATGTTTTGAACGAAGTGCTAGACCATCCGCAAAAGACCAGGCGCTTGTTCCCGCGGTACGAGCGGGCGGTAAATCGCGCGATGGATGTTTATCTTCGGTTTGTGGATGCCTGGTACACCAAGGAATTCATCGAAGTTTTTCTTGCGCCGCGCAATGTGCTCGGAATTGCGCCAGCGGTGAACGCGGTACTCGGCGGAAACGTTGGCAACAGCTTTCCAATCCGGTGGCGGATGTGGGTTTTTTATTTTTTGGTGTGGCTGCAACGGCATCATTCGATCGCGCCGAGGCTCACGCTCGTGCCAAAGAAAGAGGAACCGCCGGCTACGATCTCCGCAGGCGTGTTGTCATGACTCCGATTACGGCCCACAGGGCCGTGGCTACAGCCTGCATGTCAATCGTTGTTTGCGTAACAAGTTGCGTAACGAGTTCACACCGCACGTTTTCAGATCCGAGTGCCAGTTGGCAGGCGAAAACTGGCCAGCTGATGTATCGAAGTCCAAAGGCGACTCTCATCGGCGACGCGCTCGTTCGATTTTCGAGCACCGGCGATTTTGAACTAACGGTGTCGAAAGGACCGGGGATCACATTGCTGTCGCTGCGGCAGGACGCCACATATGCGGAAGTGAAAGGCGCATTCGCGCGTCAGGGCTGGTCTGGTCCAGTAAATGATGCGCCGCAGCAACTGCGCGCCTGGCTGGCCTTGCGCGATCAATTCACTCGCGCACCGAATCAAAAGACGCTGCGATACGCCACAGG
>DATBDJ010000046.1:0-30599 GCA_036269995.1 Candidatus Udaeobacter sp. | reverse complement strand
GCGAGCGCCTCACACACGCGCGCGAGCGCGCCCGGACGATTTGCAAGAAACACCGCAAGCTGGGTAGCTGTTTCAAGCGACAATTTGGAAGAGGCATTCATGTCGATTTCAAAGTGAGGCCGGGGATGGCTTCTGACAACTCATGAAATCGGAGATGCTGGCTCGTTATTCATGCTAGCTCAGCAACGACTTCGGCTCGCGAGGAGGATTCGCGCAAACGCGTTCGCCAACGATGTCCTTGAATGCAAACGTCAATTTCACGATGAGCGCCGTACCGCAGCGTGTGACCGCAAGACCTGCCGCCCCGAAGCGGACCGTTGGGTTTCTGACGGCGTGTTCGATCGTCATCGCCAACATTATCGGCACCGGAGTGTTCACGAGCCTTGGTTTTCAACTGGCGGATATTCAGTCTGGTTTTCCTCTGCTGATGCTGTGGGTCGTCGGCGGAATTGCGGCGCTTTGTGGCGCCCTTTGCTACGGCGAGTTGAGCGCGGCCTTGCCGCGCTCCGGAGGCGAGTACCATTTACTCTCGCAGATCTATCACCCGGCGCTCGGCTTTATGGCTGGATTCGTCTCGGCGACAGTTGGCTTCGCCGCTCCCATCGCTCTTGCCGCTATGGCGTTTGGCAAATACCTCCAGGGAGTGGTCGGCTTTGGCTCGCCAGTGGTCCTGTCGTTTGCAGTAGTGTGGCTCGTTGCGCTGTTCCATCTCAAAAACCTCCAAGTCGCCAGCGCCTTCCAAATTTTTTCGACACTCATAAAACTGCTCCTGATCGCAGCGCTGATCGGCGCCGGTCTCTTCGTTCATCCAAAGCAGCCAATCGATTTCTTGCCAGCGGGCGGCGACATCAAATCGATTTTTGGTTCCTTGTTTGCGGTGGCACTCGTTTACGTGATGTATTCGTACTCGGGCTGGAACGCGGCGGTGTACATCACCAGTGAAATTAAACAGCCCGAAAAAAATGTGCCGCGCTCGCTGCTCGCCGGCACAATCATTGTAATTGTCGTTTATGTGCTGGTAAACGCGATTTTCCTCGCGACGACACCTGTTCAGGAATTGAAAGGCCAGCTTGAAATCGCACTCATCGCCGGCAAACACATTTTTGGCGAAAATGGTGGCCGCGTTGCTGGCGCGGTGATTTGTCTCGGCCTCGTGTCAGCCATCAGTTCAATGACATGGATCGGTCCGCGGGTTACGATGTCGATGGGTGAAGACCACTGGCTGCTGCGATTTCTCGGCCGCAAAAATCGCCATCATATTCCAGGCAACGCGATCATCGTGCAGTTAGCCATCGTGAACGTCCTTTTGCTCACCCGCAGTTTTGAAGACGTCGTCCGCTACACTCAATTCAGTCTGCTGCTTTGCTCGCTGCTTGCGGTGATTGGAGTTATCGTGCTCCGGTTCACCCGTCCCAAACTGGCGCGTCCGTATCGAGTTTGGCTCTACCCGCTCCCGCCTATCTTATTTTCCATAATCACCATTTGGATGATGTTCTACCTGTTGCGGTGGCACACCGCCGAATCGCTCGCCGGCGTGGGAACGGCTTTATTAGGGTTGCTCCTGTACTTTTGTGCGGCGAAACCTCCGCGCCACTCGCTATGAGCCGGTGGAATTGTTGCATGGCATTGGCTGTGACGATGGGCGTCGCAAATGCCATCAGTGTTTGTGCCCAACAGGTTCCCGAAGCTGCGCCTCGCGCGATTCCGATATCACCGGCAGCCGCCGGGCCGAATGACGCCGCGCGTTTTCTAGCAGGAATGCCTGTACCTGATAACTCACCGCTCGCGCCGCTCATGCGCGAGACGGCCTGGCAGGAACACGCCGCGTTTTTTGAAGGGCAATTCTCAAAACTCAGTGTGCGACAGCTCGAAAAACTGCACGCGTGGCAGCAAACCTACCTTTCCGAATCGCTGCAACCGTTTCCCGTTGTCTTCTACATGTTCAGCGGGCCTGACTTTCTTTACGCTGATCAAATTTTTCCCAAGGCCGCCGTATACGTGCTTTGCGGCAAGGAATCAATGGGGCCGCCGCCCGATCCGTTGCGCATCGCGAATCTCGCAGGTGCACTGGGCAATTTGGAGAACGCGATGAAATCGTCGCTTAGCACAACGTACTTCATCACTAAAGACATGAAAGTTGATCTGCATGAACAGAATCTGAACGGCGTGCTGCCCATTCTGTATGCATTTATCGCACGCGCCGATAAATCGATCACCAGCGTAACGCTCGGGTCTCTCAACAGCGGCGGCGGGTTTCAAGAGGGCGCGCGTGGCGGCATCCCCGGCGTGCGCATCAAGTACACTGACAATCAGTCTGGCGATTCCCAGACGATGTATTACTTCACGACTGATATTTCCGACGGCGGAATCAAAGCGACACCCGGTTTCTTGAAATTTTGCCAGCACTTGGGCACAGGCGCCAGCCTGCTCAAATCCTCGTCATATTTGATGTTCGAGAACGGTTTCGCAACGATTCGCAATTTCGCACTCGATCACAGCCGGTTGATCGTACAGGACGACTCCGGAATTCCCGTAACGTATTTCGATCCAAACAAATGGAGCCTGCGATTTTTCGGCGTTTACCTCGGGCCGATTGAACTGTTCAAACAACACTTTCAGCCGCGGCTCCAGGAATTCTTTGCTCAAAGCAATCCGCCGCCCATCGACTTCGGCTTCGGTTATCGATGGAACTACAAGGAAGCGAATTTGATTGTCGCGGAGCGGAAGTGACAGCTGCTGTTCGCTTCATTCCTCCCCGCGCTCAAATCTTGTCGCAATCTGGAATGTAAAATAACATCAGTCGCGAAATCTGCCGTTCAGGCTGCGCGCCTGGTGCTGCCGCATCTATGAAAAATTCATATCTCTCCTTGCTGATAATTGTTGGATGCGCCATCTCGGTGCGAGCCGGGGAAGCCATCGGATACAAGCATGTCGCCCCACTGCCGCCCGAACTATACGGAACCGGTTTTTACGCTGCGCTCGATCTTGGAGCCAACGTCTTTCAAGATTACGGCGGTAGTAGAATTTTTGTGGATCAATTTGACCGTTTCACGATCGACACCGTCAAGATCCATCCTGACAACAACGTCGGGTTTTTCGGCGGCCTCAAACTTGGCTACGTTTTTGGCACGGGCATTATTCGCCCCACTATTGAAGGCGATTTCTTCTATAACGGGTTTCCGGGCGACGCCGACTTAAAATTGCGGGAGGTGTTTGACCCCTGCGGCGGCAATCCTGAGTGTTTAGCGCCGATTTTTCTTACAACTCGTAGCGGCAGGGTAAGTAGCTGGATCAATACTGGTGCGTTTATGGGAAACTTCATCCTCAGGCTTGCCTTTGGAAGATTTCAACCGTATGCCGGCGCGGGAGTCGGCGGCTACTATGCGAAATCTGCCGACGTCGGAATCAAAACGCCGTTCCATACATTCACTGCCACGGGAGCAAACCATGCGGACTTCGCCTGGCAGGTGCTTGCCGGCACGGATTATTATTGGACTTCGAAGTTCAGCAGTTTCGTCGAATACCGCTATGTCACTTATACAAACATTCAGATCAACGCCGGAGACGACGACGATCTAGGCCAGCATCTTCTAGGCGCCGGGCTTCGGTTCCACTTCTAATCAGATCGTTAGAATCTGCGGAACCACGAATAGGGGAAGGCGTCTCCGGGACAATCGGTCGGCCAGCGCGGAGGATTAATTTCACGATGCGGCCGCACCGGAATCTCGCCCCGGTCCACCTTGCCGCAGCGTTCTCGCAGGTAACGGATGAGTTCTTCGCATGATTCGAGTTGCGCACGCGTGGGCTGGTCGCGATTGAAATCGCCTACCAGACAAATGCCCAGCGAAATGTTGTTGAGGTAATCGCTGTGCACGTGGCCGCCATTGATTTGACGCCGCCACCGATCGCCGACTTCGATTTGCCCATTGCCCGAAGAAGTGCCGTTGCCGATTACGAAATGGTATGCAAGTCCGTTCTGCATCCGGCGAACGTGACGATGGTAATAATCAAACGCACGCGCATTTCCCTGCCGTGTACCGCTATTGTGAACGACAATAAATTGCCAGCGACGGCGCTTCACCGGCGCACGTCGGATCGCTTCGATCACTGATCTGCTGAGATAACGATAGTTCGTGGCCCGCTTGGACCAGGGCCAGAGACCAAATCTACGCGGCGGCGGCGACGGCGGGGGCTCATATCCCTGATCTTCTTCGACACCGGATTTTTCGATTACAACCTGACCGCGGTCGCTCGGTGGAACTGCACGGGGAACTTTCGCCTGCGGTGTCGGCGCGGGCGTCGCTGCCGCAACAGCTCGGGCCGGTGATGGTGAACTCTCCGGCAACGGCCCGCGTTCTTCTGCGCGGGCTGGCGGTGTCTTTTGTGGCTTTGGTGTGGTTTCGTCCTCTTGAGGCGACTTGGATTTCGTAGTTTTCGTCGCGTTGGCCGCAGTTTCTTTTGTGCCGGACTTTTTTCTCGCCGTCTTCGGTTTAGGTGTCGGCGAGTGATGCTTCTTAGCCGATTTACCAGTCGCGCGTGTTGCTTTCGGTGTAGGAGATTTTCGCGGCTTTGGAGAGGGACTCGCGTCGCTCTCGCTCGATTCGGATTGAGTATGGCGAGTTTTCTCTTCGCTGGTTTGAGCGCGAAGAAGACCCGTGATGATTGCGCCGACGGTCAGCGCCGTTGCAACCCAAATGCGAAAGCGCAGCACTGCGACGGAGCGTAACAGACCGCGCGATGGGATCAACGGTCGCAGCAATGATTTGTAAAAAAAGTTACAAACATTACAGACCGGTTACTCCCTTTTTGCTCATTCGAGGCTTCAACTTGTTAACTAACCGTCGCCGGCGCGGCGGGAACAGGCGTTACCCTGCGCATTCTCTCGCGTTCGCGGCGAAGAATGGCGTTCAACTTGCCTCCCAACAGGAGCAGCAGACACGTAAGATACATCCACGTGAGGAGGACAACGATTGACGCTAATGCCAGATATGTCGGGTTATAGCGATCATATCTCCCCACATAAAGCTGAAAGAGTTTCGTGGCGATAATCCAGCCGACCGCAAAAAAGATCGCCCCGGGCAACGCCTGGCGAATCGTCAGATAATTCTCAGGCGTCAGCACATAAAGCGCCAGCGCGAGAATCACCAGCGCCAGAAATGTGAATGGCAAATTCAGCGTGGCGATCCATGCCTGCAGTGGGAACGACAGCTGAAAGTTCACTTCCGCCAGACCGGCCAGCCGTTCACCGAACACAAGCGCGTTGAAACAAAAAACAATAACAAGCCCGAACCAGAACAGCATGAAAAATGAGATGATATATTTCGACCACCAATGTGGATCTTCCCGCATTCCGTACGTGTGGCTCAGCGCTCGTGAAATTGTCGCGATGAATACCGTTCCGAAATAAATTCCAAGAATGATGCCTGCGTTGGCCAGCAGACCGCTCGATCCGGTCACCACGACGTTGGCCATCGCAGAGTCGAGAATGTCCTGCACCTTGGGATCCGGCGGGATAAAGCTCTTCAGCAGCAGAAACATGCGATGCAGTTTCGTTGGATCAGTGCCGAACAGACCGAGCAGATGCCAGAGAAATAACGAACCGGGCGCAAGTGCGAAAAGCAGCAGATACGCCATCTGCGCAGCCAGGCCCGTTGTATTGTCCATCGCGGTTTCCCACACCAGCCGGCGCAAAACGCGCCAGATGAACCGGAGATATTTCATCTGCGGCAGAGTTTACTTTGCCGCTGGCAAATATCCATTAAACTCCGGTTGGCTCTGGCGAGTAAACTTCTGCCGTATTTTGCCGCGCAGCTGAATTTCACGTTGCGAACGCTGACCTGACAAACTGTGAAAAAGAGAATCCTGATTCTCACCGCCAGCTTCGGAGAGGGTCACAATAGTGCCGCGAGAGGAGTTCGCGACGCGCTGGCCCGCCTGGCGCCGGAATCAGCTGACGTTGAGATGCGTGATCTATTCGCCGAAGCGTATGGGTCGCTGAACGAGCTCGTGCGAAGAAGCTATCTCGCACTCGTCAATTTTGCGCCGCGAGCCTGGGGAGCCGTTTATCGGTGGCTCGATCGAAAACAAGACTTCGACGGAGAGTTTTCTCGGTTTTCCCGGCTACAAGGTCATTTCGCCACTCTGCTGAGACAATTTCAACCTGACGTCGTGCTTTGCACTTTTCCGGCCTATCCGAATGTGCTGCGAAAAATTATCGCACAAAACCCGGAGCGCTTTCGGCCATGCAAGATTGTGGTTGTTGTCACGGATTCCATCACAATCAATGCCTCTTGGTACCGCAGCGCGCCCGATTACTTCGTTGTTGCGAATGAACAAAGCGCCGCCGTTTTGCGACAAGTGGGCGTGGCACCGGAAAAAATCAAAGTGTTCGGATTTCCGGTAAGCCCAAAGTTCGCTGATTTTGCAGGTTCGAATCGTGCGTCACCTTCGGACACCGCTGAGCGTCGCGTCCTATATATGATTCACGCAGCTACACACGGCGCACCGGAACTTGTACGGCGGCTGAGCGAGCTTCCAATAGCTCTGACGGTAACGATTGGCCGCGCCGATAAACTCCGGCCGGCGATTGAAGCTGCTGTCGATGGCCATGAAGCAAAGATCGTCGGCTGGACCAATGACCTGCCGCGCATGCTGCAAGAGAGTCATTTACTTATCGGCAAAGCCGGCGGCGCTACCGTGCAGGAAACCATCGCGGCCCGTTGCCCCATGATTATCAATCATGTAGTCGCTGGTCAGGAGGAAGGCAATGCGCAGTTGATTGTGGAAACCGATGCAGGCGCAATCGCGCTTTCACCACAGGAGGTCATCGCGCAAGTGCAGCGCGCATTCGCCGATGACGCAAAACAATGGCGCGAATGGGTGGCGAACATCTCTGGCCTTAGCCGGCCTCGCGCCGCGCTCGACATCGCTGAATTTGTGATGTCGCTGTGAGATTTTATTAACACCGTGGCTTTAGCCCGGTGTTTGCGATGACTGTGAATGGTAAGCCGTTTCAACGGCTTGCCTCTAGCTCGGTAAACCGTTGAGACCGTTCACATGATCCACGTGCTGCGTTCACTCGGTTAAAGCCGCGGTGTTAATCAGACCAAATCTCCTCGCCTGAGAGAAACGTGCGCAACACTCGCAAGTCCGGCGACAGAACAACCAAGTCGGCGTCTGCACCGATTTTCAATTCCCCTTTCCTCTCGAGTCCGATCACATGAGCAGGATTTTGAGTCGCCATCGCCACCGCTTCATACAATGGAACATCGACCTTGGTCACCATCGTTCGAATAACAGCGATCATTCGTGCGGCGCTGCCCGCTAGCGCTGAGTGGTCGGCTAACAAACAGACGCCGCCGTTCACGATGCATTCTCTGCCATTGAGCGCGAATCGCGATCCGTCTGACAGCCCGGCGCCGGCAGTTGCATCGGTTACCAGACAAATTCCGCGCCGTCCTTTCGCGCGATACAGCATTTTCATCAATGTAGAAGAAACATGGCGACCGTCCGCGATCAGCTCACAGCTGATCTGCGGCTCGCCTAACGCGAACTCAAGCAAACCGGCAACACGGTAGATGCCACGACGCCGTGCTGACGACATGCAATTGAACGTATGCGTCACACTGCGCATCCCGCCGTCGAACGCCGCCCGCGCATCTTCGTCCCAGGCGTCGCTGTGTCCTCCGCTGACGTTGATTCCGTTCGCGTGAAAATCGTCGATCGCCTCAATGGCTCCCAATATTTCCGGCGCAATGGTAATCCGTTTAATCGCGTCCGCGTGCTCGAGCAATTGCTGCACTGCAGCCGGCGCCGGGTTCTGAATGAACTCCTCTCGTTGCGCGCCGGCCTTCACCTTTGAAATGAATGGTCCTTCGACATGAACACCGGCAATGGCGCGGATCTCTGAACGACAATCTCGAACCGCTCTCAAAATGTTGACGATTTTGTCGAGGGGTGCTGTCGCGGTCGTCAGCAGGAGCGACGTCGTACCGCCGCTCGCGTGGAAATCACAAATCGCGCGAAACGCGTCGACAGAACCTTCCATGGTGTCGCGTCCGACCGCGCCATGCACATGAAGGTCGACAAAACCCGGCGCGAGATAATTTCCGTGGAGATCAATAACGTCTTCCCCGAGCGCCTCCGTCTGCTCGCGAATCTCCGCGATTGTTTCCCTGTGAACGACCAGCTCCAATCCATCGCGAACGCCATCTGGAAAGATCAAACGAGCATTCCTGAAAATCATCGTATGCGACGCTTAACGTTGAATGCGCCAGCTGCGTTCGCAAGGCGTTGCGCTTCTGGGGAGCACAGGCTGCCAGCCTGTAGCGATTCGGCCGCTGGCCGAATGCATTGGGCGCAAGCCCCCGAAGTGGTGCCATTTTGTTCGCGACAAGCTGCCGCGAACTACAGGCTGGCAGCCTGTGCTCCCCAGAGATCAGAGAACCGCGCCACGGAAATTTCCGAGTGCGCGGAGATACAATTGCCTTTGCACGGCGCCGAGCGCATTGTCTCGATTGTCATGGGGGTCGACTATGATGTCGTAATCATCGGTGGTGCGTTTTCCGGTGCGGCCACAGCTCTGATGCTGAAGCGCAAAAGACCTGAGGCGCGCGTCCTCATCATCGAAAAGGCAATCGAATTCGATCGCAAGGTCGGCGAATCGACCACCGAAGTGAGCAGTTGTTATCTGACCCGCATTTTGGGTCTGGCTCATTACCTGGGCCACCATCAATTACCAAAACACGGGTTGCGGCTGTGGTTTTCGAATCGGCCTGACCAGCCCTTTGTTGATTGCGTCGAAGTTGGGACGCGATATCAGAGCCGCCTGCCCGGCTTTCAAGTCGATCGTGCAAAGCTTGACTCGCACATGCTTGAGCTTGCCGTCAAAGCCGGTTGCGAACTATGGCGCCCCGCGAAGGTAGCAAACATCGAGTTGAACAATGGGACTGGCCAGAAGGTGAGCGCTGTCGTCGATCATGCCGAACGCAACGTCTCCGCGGGTTGGATTGTCGATGCCACAGGGCGCGCTGCCATGCTCGCGCGAAAGCTCGGACATTTCTGTCCAAACACCGAGCACCCGATCAACGCTGTTTGGGCGCGCTTCACTGGGGTGAAGCAATGGGACAGTTATGAATGGCGTCAGCGTTTTCCCGATTACGCCAATCGTTGTCGCACCGCGCGTGAGTGGGCCACCAACCACCTCTTCGGGCGCGGCTGGTGGGTGTGGATCATTCCCTTGCACGGCGGCGACGTCAGTGCCGGAATTGTTTACGACAGCCGCATCTTCAAATTGCAGGAAGGCGCGAGTCTGGCGCAACGGCTGCACGAACACATTCTGACTAATGCCGTAGGCCGCGAAATTTTCGGCGAAGCAAAAGTGATTGAAGGCGACGTGCGCGCTTTGTCGATGTTGCCATATCACAGCAAAAAGGTTTGCGACCAAGGCTGGGCTCTGGTGGGTGACGCTGCAGGATTCATTGACCCGCTGTACAGCCCGGGCTTGGACTTTTGCTCCTACACTTCCTACTACGTGGCCGACCTAATCGCACGCAGTCTTGGTGACGAAGACGTGAGCGAGAGACTACGTCATTACAACGAGCAATACCCGATGACCTATCGTCACTGGTTCGAGAGCCTGTACAAAGATAAATATTACTACATGGGAGATGCCGATCTGATGTCGGCAGCGCTCCTTCTCGATGTAAGCAGTTACTATCTCGGCTTGGTTCGCTCAGTTTACAGCGATCCTGAATGCGCATTTCTCAACCTGCCGTTTACAGGTACGGGAGGCAGGTTCGCCCGGAACGCCATGAGTTTTTACAATCGGCGTCTCATTGCGCTGGCACAGCGGCGATGGGCGACCGGGTATTACGGAAGGAACAATACCGGCTGGCGGGAGCTCTACGACGGATTCGTTCCGGACATTCGGCTGTGGAAACAAATCTGGCGTGGCCTGCGGCGCTGGGCAAAGTGTGAGCTGATCAATTTGGCGTTGATGCTACGCCGGCGAGCATCGATCCAGGTAAGTGAGTCTTCGGGCGCCGTTGCCACCCAAGTTTGTTGGACGCGACCGCCGGGCGCGCCGCGACGATTACGGTGCAAGTAGCGTTCCGTACCAGCGGAGAAACGTTTCGCCAAAAAACATCCAGCTGATCGCGCCAAAGGCGAGATAAGGTCCGAAGGGCAGCTTGGCTGACCAAACAGGCCTTCCCACGACCAATGTCACCAAACCGACGATCGACCCCAGCAGCGATCCCGCGAACAGACTAAACAACACCGCGCGCCATCCGAGAAATGCGCCGATCGCAGCGAGAAATTTCAAGTCACCGCGTCCCATTGCTTCACGCGGAATCACCAACTCACGAGCGACACCGGAAATCTGTGTCACATCATCGAGCATCAGCATCTGTCCGTCGGCCGTGACGCGGTCGTAACGAAAATCCAGCGTCACATTTCCGCACGTGTGCTGATCGATCCTCGCTTCATCGCACTGAAGCAGCAGGCGATCCTTTTCCCGAGCAAAATAATCGCTCCACAGACTTTCTTCGGTTCCTACAAGGAAATCAGCGTCTTCGCCACGTTTGGTCCAAGTGAACGGTGTCGGCCCGTCGAATCGAATTCTTTTTCTGCCAAAAGCGATTTTGCCAGCCTCCAGCACAATCAACAGGATCACGTAACCGAGAGCAGCAGCGAGCAGAGAGCGCAAGCCGGCGGCGATTCGCGAACCAGTTCCCATTAAAGCCGGCACGGCGAGACTACAAACAATGCCCGCGATAACTCCGCCGATGGTTACACGATCTGGAATGATGAAATGTTCGAAATCGATAAACGTTCCGATGATCAGGAGGGAGACGAAAATCCAGTACACGATCGCGATCTGCCACGGGAATCGTTGCCAAACCGCAAAAAAAAGCGCTGCGCTGACCAGCTCCACAGCGAAATAGCGGAAAGAAATTTTCGTCCCGCAATTTGCGCAGCGCCCGCGAAGACCGAGCCAACTGATCAACGGCAGATTGTGATGCCAGCGAATTGGTTGCTTGCAGCTTGGACAGAACGACCGCCGCGGCCGGTTAATAGAAAGATCAACAGGCCAGCGATAGATGCAGACGTTCAGGAACGACCCAATGGCCGCCCCGAGCAGGAACGCAAACGCCCCAAAAAAAAATTCGTTAACAGACTGATGCACGCAATTACGCCCCGATTTGCTTGAGCGCTCGGCGTTCCATGAACCACGCGATCCAGATGCAGCTTTCGTACAGCAGACACATGGGCAGCGCCAGCGCGACCAGGGTGAGAATGTCCGGCGTTGGCGTAATGATTGTTGCTAGAATGAAGATCAGCACCACGGCATACGGTCGCGTGCGTGCCATGAATCTGTAGGTGATCAAGCCAAACCGGACCAGCGCCAGCACGACCACCGGTAATTCGAAGGCCAGACCGAAGCTGATGGTAAATCGCGTTACGAACGAATAATACTGCTGCACTGTCCAGGTGGGCGCCCATCCCAGCGACTCGGTATCGCGGAAAAAAAAGAGAATCGTTTTCGGCAGCAGCCAATAGTAACAAAGCACTACACCGAGGAGAAACAGCCCGAAGCTGACGCCGATCGCGGGAAACAAAAAGCGTCTCTCTAGCGCCGTGAGCGCCGGCAAGATAAATTCGGCGATGAAGTACAGCAGCAGCGGAAACGAGAGAACCATTCCGGCGTAGAATGCCAGATGAAACGAAATGACGATCGAATCAGTGATTCCGAGCGCCTTGAGTGTTCCAATTTGCGAGCCAACATCCCGCAGCGGCGCCTGCAGGATTCGAACCAGTGTAGAGCGAAACGCGAAGCAAACGATCATGGCGACGAGAAGCGTGAGCGCCATCTTCACAATCGTCCATCGCAGGTCTTCCAGGTGTTCGAGAAACGGTTTGGAAGTTTCGCTCTCCGGGACATCGCGAAATTTGAAAATGTCTCGCAGCGCCATCAGTTTGCTTTCGTGTGAATAGCTAGCGACTTCTCATTAACACCTGGCTTCAGCCAGGTGCAGCCAACTGAAAGAACGACAAACCGTTTCAACGGTTTTGAACTCAACCGGAAGCCGCTGAAACGGCTCGCCGTCCGCTCCTCGGTTCGCACCCGGCTGAAGCCGGGTGTTAATGAAATCACGAGTGTTACTGCTTACGTGGATGTGCGTATTGGACTTTTTCTTTTTCTTCATCGGCCGAGACTGAGCGAGATAAGACTGCGCGCGGCGAGCGTGGCGAAAATACCGAGCGTATTGGCGTCGCGAATGTCGTTCTCCGCGATCATGCGGCGTATTTCTTCGACACTGAATTCATGGCAATCGAGAATCGATTCACCTTCGTCTCGATGTGGGCCTTCTTTGCAGGGGCGAACCGGGCGCGCGAGAAAGAAATAACCGCGCTCATTGGTAAAGCCGGGTGAGGAGAAATAATGACCTAGCGCGGTAAGCCTGCCGTCTTCGCACAGCTCCAAACCGGTTTCTTCCCGCAACTCCCGCAACGCGACCTGTTCGATTTTCTCCGCAGCGTGGCTGGCGTCCGCGCCCGTGGCTACAGAATCGATTTGGCCGGACGGCATTTCCCATATCGCTTGTCGAATCGGAATCCGTTCCTGGCGAAGGAGAATGATTTTTCCGTCACGCGTCATCGGCGCAATGACGACGGCCGCCTTGCGATTCACGACCGTCCATTCACACGCCTCCCGCCGCGCTGGCGTGCGCACACAGTCCGTAACTACTTCGAGGTGCGCGTTCGAAAATCGCCGCTCGCTTGAGATTGTTTCCCATTTTCCGTCTTCCATCCGGCAATTGTAGTAGGCGGTATCCTAAGCAGCAAACAGTGGAGCCGCTGAGTGGGGGCAACACGGGGCTTTCGTGGTAAACAGCGATCACGCTTCGCACACCGAAGCGACTACAGCTTTTCTTTCCAGCCTGTGATCTGTGCGGGGGTATTTTCAGGCGACGTCGCCCAATTGCCCGCCGCTGCGCAGCGATCTCAGAACATCGAAAAGATTTCAACCGACGGATGCAGTGCGCGTCACTGTCGCTGACACGTACTTCGCGTCCGGCAGCGGAAACTTACGCAATTCAACAGTCACTCTCTGCAACGGAAATTTTTTCAACAGATGATTCGCCAGACGATCTGCCAGTGTCTCAATAAGGTTAAGGGATTGATCGCGCACGAAGCGCTTCGTTTCGTCGGCTACAGCTGAATAATTGACGGTGTTGGCAATGTTGTCTGCGACGTCGCGACTCTGTTGGTAAGGCCAAAAGGAGATGTTGACCGTCAGGCGCTGCGGAGCAGTTCGCTCTTCTTCTGCCACGCCGATTCGTGTCGAAATCTCCAGTTCCGCGATGTGAATTTCGTCGCACAAAGGGTGTAATTGCTTGGGCACGCGAGAATTTACCCATGAACTCCGATCCACGCCAAGCGCATGAGCGAAAATGCCCGAGCCGTAGACCGATTGGGCCGTTCTGCTCTACCTTTTCCTCTTGGTCTTAATCTATTTGGATCTAGAGCACATGAGAGAGTAAGAGGCAGCGGAAGGAAGAGGCGGCTGGCCTATTCGCATGATGCACCGCCGTGGATACCTTTCTCGTGAAATGAATACGGTCGGCCGCGTTTTTGCTTATCTGAAGCGGTATCCGTGGATGGCTGCCGGAACTCTGACCTGTGCCGTCCTGAGCACTCTGATGGTGATCGTTTTCCCAGCGGCTACCAAATGGATCATCGACGACGTGGTGCGCGCGCAACGGCCGGAGAAATTGATTCCTTTAATCATGCTGGCGGCTGCCGCATTTCTGGTTCAGCACGTTTTCAATTCACTCCGCATCATTCTCAATAATACGTTCGAGCAAAGAGTCATTTTCGACCTGCGTAGCGATCTGTACTCGCATATTCAACTACTGCCGTTGCGGTGGTTCGACAATCGCGCCACGGGCGATCTGATGACGCGCGTGATTGAAGACGTGAACTCAGTCGAGCGCGTATTGATTGACGGGATCGAGCAGGGTGTGGTGGCGATTTTGCAGGTGGTAATCGTGGTCAGTGTCATGTTTTACCTTAACCTGAAGCTGGCATTGCTCGCGCTCGTGCCGTTGCCCTTTTTGATTGCCGGCGCGCTTGCATATACGCTGACCGCGCACCGGCGCTATCGATTGCAGCGGCGGGCTTCGTCTGACATGAATGCGCTGTTGCACGACAATCTCGCAGGTGTGCGGCAGATCAAAAGCTTCGTGCGCGAACGCGAAGAGCACGCTCGCTTCAATCGAGTAAGCGACCAGTTGCGGCATGCCACCCTCGTGGTGATGCGCGTGTGGGCAATTTACAGCCCGTCGATGTCGCTGTTTGAAGCAATCGGCGCGCTGCTCGTGCTTGGCTTTGGCGGCCACGCGGTGCTTACAGGCAACATGCAGATAGGGGATTTGGTTGCGTTTCTAATGTTGACCGCATTTCTCTATGACCCAGTTACGCGGCTCCACCAGCTCAACCAACTCGTCCAAGCCGGACGTGCCGCGGGCGAACGCGTGTTTGAAATTCTGGATGAACCAATGGAACCCGGCGCTGCAGTCGCGCGTGTTGAGCGCGATCGCCCAATAGGGGCAACTCAAATCCTCGGCGATATTCGCTACGAAAACGTCAGCTTCAGTTACGTACAAGGATTAACCGCCCTCAGGCACGTTTCATTTCATGCGGCGCCGGGCATGACGGTGGCGCTGGTGGGCGCGACAGGTGCGGGAAAATCGACGCTGGTAAATCTGCTGGTGCGCTTCTACGAATTGAGCAGCGGGCAAATCTACGTCGACGAAAAACCAATTCGCGAATACGACCTGCGCACATTGCGTGAAGCCATCGGAGTCGTGACACAGGAAAGTTTCCTGTTTAACGGATCCATTCGCGAAAATCTCTTAATGGGTAAACCCGACGCGACTGACGCGGAATTGTGGCGCGCAATCGACGCAGCCAATGCGCGGCAATTCATCGAACGGCTGCCGGGAGGACTGGAGAGCGTTGTCGGCGAACGTGGGGTGAAATTGAGCGTGGGCGAGAAACAGCGGTTGTCGATCGCACGGGCGCTGCTGAAAGATCCGCCGGTCCTGATTCTCGACGAAGCCACCGCGAGCGTGGACACGGCGACAGAGCGCTTGATTCAGGAGGCGCTGGAGCGGTTGATGGCGAATCGCACTTCGATCGTCATCGCGCATCGGCTTTCCACAATTGTTCGCGCCGACCAAATTCTTGTGCTGGATCATGGCCGAATCATTGAGCGCGGGACGCACGAGGAATTACTCGCGCTTGGTGGAAAGTATGCGCGGCTTTGCCAGCAGAGCTTGCTTGAAGCATCGCCATCGGGCGAGGCCGAGCCACAAAAGGAAATTGTTCCGTCGGAAACGCTCGAGGAAGAGGAACAGTTTTCCCTCTGAATCTGTTAACCTGCAGGTGTCGGCGTCGGGCTCCCGGAAACCGGGATCGTAATCGTCTGTCCGGCCTGCAATTTGCGGCCGTCTTCGATGTGATTGGCTTTTTGAAGTTCGTCCACGGTCACCTTGTACATTTTAGCAATCGATGTGAGCGTCTCCCCGCGCGCGACTGTGTGACTGTTACCGGGCACCGCGGAATGCAACGGAATGGTTAGCGGAGCAGCAGCCGGCGCCGGTGAAGGCGTGTTTTCTCCGATCATTACCCCTGGTCGGACGTGTGACAGTTGCTGTTCCATTTTGAGAATTTCCTGGGAAAGCGCATCGATCTTTGTGTTTTGTTCGTCGATCTTTTTTGCCAGCGCCTCGATCTGAGTTGCTTCAGCTGGTTTTGTCGGCTCCGGTGTCTGCGCCAGCACAGCCGAACGCGCGACCAGGCATGCCGCACAAGCAACAGCTGCAACCTTCATGGGCGGACACTTTGCCACCAGCAAAATTCTCTGGCAAGCGGCTTCGCCACGTTGAAGCGGTTAACGTAGAACCAGGAATCGTGGGTGCTCAAATCGATGTAGGATTTAACGAACGCTTCAACCGGAGCGTGACGCTCAGCTTGCCTTTCGAATATTTGCCCTTAAATTTTTTTATGCCTGAGCGCATTCAAAAGCCGGCAGAACCGGCTCCATGGGAACCAAAGCAAGGCGACGGAGGAGGGCCCCGGTCGCCGGATGTTTCCAGGCCGGACACCAAGGACTTGTTAAAAAAAATGCGCAAGGTCGATCCAAACCAATCCAAGCGCTATCGCCAGCGCACAGGTCAATAATGGAGCCGTCCCCGCTGGCGCTCGACCAGAACATTTCTGGCGCAGCCGGCGATTTACCAACGCTGCTGCGGCGCAAAGGTTTGCTCGGTTCGACAGGGAGTGGCCCAATTACCAATAGCGGCACGCAAGAAAAAGCGTGGCAGGCAACTCAGGCGACCACGATTCTTGCTTTCAAATTCTCGGGCGGCGTGCTCGTGGCCGGCGACCGCCGTGCCACTGCCGGCAACACAGTCGTCTACGACCGCGCTGACAAGGTTTTGGAGATCGATCGCCACTCCATCATGGCAATTGCAGGAGTGCCGGCGACTGCGTGGGAAATGGCTCGGGTGCTCGAACACTCGCTGCAATATTTTCGCCGGACTCAACTCCAGGAAATGAGCGTGGACGGAAAAGTGCGCGCTCTCTCGAAACTACTGCGTGACAACTTCGGCTTCGTCATGCAAGGCGTGGGCATCGTCGTGCCGATCTTCGCAACTTACGACGGCAATTCAAAACCGGAGGCGCGAGTTTATTTTTACGATGCCATGGGTGCGCAGTTTGAAGCGACCAATTACGCTGCAACGGGATCCGGATCGCCAGCAGTCCGCGGCATCCTTTATTACGAAAATCATTGGGGCGCCAAACAGCTGCATCAGTTGAGCGAAGAAGAGGCGGTCACGATCGCTTTGCGCGCGCTTGACACCGCTGCGGAATCTGACACCGCGACGGCCGGCGTGGATCGCAGCGGAAAAATTTTTCCGCTCATAAAGGTTGTGTCGCGTGAAGGCATCACGACTCTGCCGGAGAGCAAAATTGCCGCCGTGTTCAAGGAAACGGTTGCATGATCGAAGAGCCGTATCGTTGGGTCGAAGCGATTGCCAACAGGCGCGAGTACATCGAAGCGCAGCTCGCCCCAGGAACTCCGATTACAGCACTCGGGTATCGCGATGGCATTCTGTTTCTCACCCTCGGCCAGAGGCGCCAGAAAATTTTCGAAATCTATGACCGCGTTGGCATGGGCGCGATTGGTCATCCCGGAGACATCGAGCGGTTGCGAATGGCGGCGATTGAATTGGCGAGCACCGAGGGGTTCACGCGGTCGGCGGCAGATGTTTCATTGCGTCGACTGGTCCATTACTCGCTTAGTCCTGTAATGAAAGCCGCTTTCGAACAGGTTTATGGTCCTCCTTACCTGGCACGCATGCTCTTTGCCGAAGTGGGCGAGCGCGCGGAGGAAGATTTGTTTTTACGAGTGGAATATGACGGCGAGATCGCAACAAACGGCGCAACCTACGCGAACGCGCGCCAGGATTTCGCCGCGCTCAGCGGCACACGGCAATCGCGAGAACTGATGGAGGCATTCCTAAAAGACCAGTACCGGTCGGACGTGAGTTTTGAAGCGGCGGTTAACTGCGCGATAGACGCGTGGACTGTTGGGCACATGTCGCTGCAGGCCACTGATTCAAATGAACTGCCACCGCGCGATGCTGTTCTAAAATATCGACACGAACAACTCGCCGCCAGCGGAATCGAAGCAGCGCTGCTGGAGCGCAACGCTGCCAGAGCAATTCGTTATCGTTGCCTGTCGGATACGGAATTGCGCTCGCTCATTCACGAATAAGTTGTGGAGGCAAATTTTCATCAAAGGGTGACTCATGAAACGAGCGCTTCGGAACCTGCTGGCGTTGGCCGGCTTGTTGTTAATGGTGGCTTCGTTTGTCTGGATCCAGCTCCACCAACCGGCGCACCACCAGGTACAAACGCGGCCGCGAACGCCCCCGCCATCAGCTCCACCGAAACCCTTTACCGTCGTTGTACTTGATCCAGGCCATGGCGGAAAGGATTCCGGCGCGGTCTGCGGCGGCGTCTTGGAAAAGGATCTGACGCTGGACGTGGCGCGACGAATCGACCGCCTGCTGGATTCGGAAGGAGTCGCGACATTGATGACTCGGCTCGGCGACACGTTTGTCTCACTCGCGGATCGCGCAGCCTTCGCCAATCGAGTAGGCAATTGCATTTTTGTCAGCATCCATTTCAACGAAGATAACAAGCCAGTGGCCACCGGAGTGGAGACATACTACGCTGCGCACCAAATCACTGCAGGTTCGTTCTTGGCCTCGTGGCTGCCTTTCCTGTGGCGACCCCTTTCGGAATCGCCAAATCCAGAAAGCCAAAATCTTGCCGCGTTCATGCAGGAAGCCCTGGTTGCGCGCACGCGGGCAGTGGATCGCGGGACGCAAGCGCGGCAGTTCTTTGTGATCGCCAACGTCACCGCTCCTGCGGTTTTGATCGAGGGCGGCTTTCTGACGAACAAGGAGGATATTTCCAGATTGGCGAGTGAGGATTACCGCAATCAAATCGCGGCTGCGATTTCAGACGGCATCCTACGTTATCGTGAGGCAGCCAGCCGGCGGCAGACAGCGGTGGCCGCGACAACCCGGCAAAGCGCTGAATAGGCAAAAGCAGACGGGCGTCAAAAGAAAATCAAATGAAAGCGACGATCGCTGCGCTGATCTTACTGGCGTCGCTCATGCTAACGCGCGCCGACCAACTGATCGGCAGTGTGCAGCAGGCGCTGAAGGACCAGGGGTTTTACTACGGCGAGATCAACGGAGAGAAGAACGCGAATCTGACTGCAGCGGTTCGCCGTTACCAGATTCGAAATGGCCTGCAGGTTACTGGCGATCTCAATACAGAAACGCTTCAGTCGCTCGGAATTGGTTCTTCCGCTTCGACAGCACCGGCATCCAAGGCTGCATCGCCTGCCGCAACACGTACTCCTAATGAGCAGTCTGCGGACGTCACGGAAAACGCCACCCCTGCAGCACCGGTTGAACCGTACCAAAATGCACCGCAAGGCCAGCAAGTTTATCCATCAAACCCCGTCCCACCCGGCACCTCATCATCCGGAGTACTTGTCGGGACACCATTTGAGGCCGCGCCTCCTATCGTGCAACGCAATGTGGTGATCTCGGCTCAGATAGCGCTGGCCCGCCGCGATCTGTATCACGACAAAATCAACGGTGTTTATGGGCCGGAAATGGAACTTTCGCTGCGCGCCTATCAATCCCGAACCGGACTTGCGGTAACAGGGCGGCTTGACCTCGAAACTCTGGCAGCACTTCGTTTGCTACCCGGGCCGCGGCAGCCGTTTTATGGTCCATCGCGCAGGCATATGCGTCCCCCACCCGGCCCGCCGATTCGTGGTGAGTGGGTTCCTGATTAGGCGTGCTGCCACAAACCGCGCAGCGCCACGTTGCTACTGCGGACTCTCGAAATGCAGCGATTGCAGCTCGGCAAAAATCGTGCCGACAAAAATTTGCGCTTCGACCCGAAGCAAAACCCGGTCCGCATCGTCGGATATCCAGATCGTACCGCGACGAAATTTCCGGTGCGGTTCCAACTCAAGATGCTTGCCAACCCGCTTCAACTGCAAATCAAGTTTGATTGCGTTGTAACTGCCCGCGTGCACCGAAATTTTTTCCCGCCCCACAACAGTGATCGTAACCAGATAGGCGCTAGTTGCCGGATACACCACAACTCGATAAACGCTGCGCTCTTTGAGCGGCTGGCTGCGCAAGTAAAGCGCCGCCGAATGCAGATCGAAGAGGTCTGGGAAATTGAACTCACGCGTCTTCGTTGCGGCAGCAGCGCCTTCGCCCTCCGTTCTCGTGCGACTGACTCCGTTGCTTGTAAACGCCAGATGAGTCACAAGCTTCTTCGATCGATAGTTCTCGGTTTGCTGCGTTTCGAGCGGGTGCAGCGTCTGCACCTCCGCGACTGCGTTATGCGTCCCATCGAATTTCCACAGGGCGCGAACGAAGCCAACGGTTCGACCGGTGCCGTCGAACTCAAACTTGTCTTGCTGCCGGGTAAAGCGAACGTCACCAGTAGCTGCGGTCAGGCCAGACCACCCAAATCGATACGTTGCTCGCAGCGGCCGCAACTCCGAAAAGTTTCCCGGCGGCTCCTTGCTTATTGTCGATTGCCAATTCGCCGCCGGACAACTGGTGCAGAACGCAAACAATATGGCCAGTGCGCATTCGATTAATCGAATTTTGCTTTGAACAAACATATTGGCGCGGCGATGTCGCTCACAAATCGTGCCGACGTGCGCGTCTGGTTTCACCCGTACGCAAAAATACACGCGCGTTACATCGCGTGTACTTCGTTTAGCGAAAATCCGCTTACGGTCGGGTGGCCCTTGCCGGCGTCGAGGAGGCGCTTGCGCCGGTTTTCACTGCAGAAGCCGTGGAGCGACCCGGTTTGTTGAGCACTGTGATGACGTCGTTGGTGAAATCGACGTTGTCGTGTGAGAACAGCAAAACAGGCACACCATTCAAGCTGGTTCCTGACCTGTCGAACACCAGGTCGAAGTTATTAGCTTTGACTTTCTCCATCACGACCTCGGTGATTTCCTTGACGATTCCTTCGCGCATGCGCATCAGCTGTTCCTGCAATTGCCGTTCGCGGGTTTGGCGGAAGTCGCTGATCTCTCGCTCCATGTTTTTGATATTGGCAATCTTGTCGTCGCGCTCCTTTGCTGCTTGCGTTTTCTTGTCCGCGCTCAACGCCGGCGACTCGAGCTGCTTGTTTAAGTTATTAATTTCATCGAGCGCCTTCTTGTAAGCCTCCGCGCGCTCGTCATATTCCTTTTTCGCGGCGGTCTTGGCATCGTTGATTCTGTTCTCGGCGTCCTTGGTCTTATTGTATTCCTTAAATGCACGCTGCATGTCGACCGTACCGACTTTGAGTGAGCCTTGGGCGAAAGCCACAATTGGCAGGGCCGCAATCAACGCAAACTGGATGGAGAGCATTTTCTTCATAAAACAGACGATACGGTCATGGGAATCGCGTTAGACTGCAACCACATATTCTCGTTCAAAATTGATAGCCTACGCTGAAGTTGAAACGGCCCCCGCCGTTGTATCCGTCGCGTTGCAACGGGTAGCCGTAGTCAAGTCGTAGCGGACCGATCGGCAGATCGAGGCGCACTCCAATGCCGACATCCGAAGCCATGTGGTTAAAACCGAAAGCCCACTGGCTGCCGTTCACAAAACCGGTGTCGTAAAAGATCGCGCCGCGTGCTTTTTCAATGATGGGAAAGGTGAGTTCGATCGTAGTCCGCGCCATTGATTTGCCTCCAGTGGGCTCGCCGTTCTCATCCTGAGGACCCACCTCGCGGAACGGGAATCCACGAAGGTTATTTGAGCCGCCGAGGTACAGCCGCTCGAAAATTGGGACGTCAGTTCCGTTGCCCCATTGGCTCACAGTTGCGATTTCGCCATTGATCAGCAGGATCAGGTCCTTGGGCAGATGGAAATACTGCCATCCCTCGAGATCGAACGCATAGACCTGCGTATCCCCGCCCAGGAAACCACCGGCGATAAAAGGCGAGAAAACGACCCGTTGGCCACGGCGCGTCAACAAGGGGTTGTCGCGCGAATCAAACACAACACTGTTAAAGATCTTGCTCTCGGTAAACGATCCTTTTTGCGATTGAATGAATTCAGATGCGGACGCCGCGACGTCAAAGATATCGACGTCCTGCAGCATGTATCCGAGTGTCGTGTACATGAAGGTGTTGAGCGGCTTCCGCATTTCGAACGACACGCCATAATTGCGCTGATTGTATTCCGCGCTCAGATAATTCGCTTCGTTGTAAAAGAGCTGCCCTGTAAGCGACAGCCGCCGGTCGAGAAAGTACGGTTCGCTCAGCGTCAGGATGAAATCTTTCCGCTGGGTGCCGTACTGGATGCGCAAACGGAATTTTTGGCCGCCGCCGGTAAAGGAAGGCCAGTTGAAAAGATCGAAATTACCCTGGGTGAGTTCCGCGAAGCCGACCAACTGGTCGACAGTGCTAAACCCGCCGCCGAAGCTCAGTGACCCGGTGCGTTTTTCCTGCACGAGAATGGTGAGGTCCTTGCGGCCTGGTATGTCGGTCTCTTCCGGATACGTCTCGACCTTTGCGAAGTAACCGAGGTTATCCAGGCGTTTCTTGGTGATGTCCACACGAACAGTGTTGAAAATATCGCCTGGCGCGATGAGGACTTCGCGGCGGATCACCTTGTCCTTGGTGCGGGTGTTCCCAAGGATATTGACTCGGTTCAGGTAAGAGCGCACACCCTCATCAATTTTGTAATCCACATCGATCAGCGCGGGACCAGCCGGCGTGCCTTCCGGCAAAACAACCAGGTCGACGTAACCGGCGCTGCCATACGCATCGGCGACTGCCTTGGCGTCATCGTGCAATTGCTTTGGCGAATAGACGCTGCCCTCCTTCATCTTTAGCAGCGCGCGAATTCTGTCCTCCTTGGCGGCTTGGTAGCCGGAGATATTGACCTTGCGAACGTGATACTGTGGCCCTTCGACGATCGGGATTGTTATGATCATCGGTCCCTTTTCGGTTCGTTCCCTGCGAGGCGTCTTGATCTCGACGTCGATGAAACCGTGGTTCTGATAATACTCGCGCAGTTTATCCAGATCCTGTTCTAACTGGACCTCATCGAAGCGCCCGGTTTTATCGACGAAATAGATGAACGTCCTGCCGCGGATCTTCATCTCTTTGCGCAACACTTTTGCGCTGAAGTGCGTATTGCCCTCGAAATTGACCTTGCTCACCGCGCCGCGGACACCTTCCGTAACCGTATACACTACCCGCACGCTGCCGCGTTTCTCGTCAATCGGATCGATTCGGAACTGAACGTTAACATCTGTGAATCCGCGACCCTGATAAACCTCGATAATCTTTTGGCGCGCTTCTTCCAGTTGCTGTTCGTCGACAGGTTGATTGAGTTTTAACTTAATTTCCTTTCGGAGTCGGTTCGGTTTGAGCCGCTCCGCTCCTGCGATTTCGATCTCGTGTACGATGCCGCGCGTCTGCACGGCAACGATGACTTTGACGCCGTTGCCTTCAGCTTGAGCAAAGATCCGAACATTTCGAATAAAGCCGGTCTTGTACAGCGCCTGGATATCGTCTTCGACGACTTGATTTAAATACGGCTGGCCTACTCGCGTGCGCATTTGCGCCAGAATGCGTTCTTTGCTCAGGGTTGCGGGCCCGGTGTATTCGACGTCGATGGAGCGGATGATCGGAGGTGCTTGCGGGGCCGCAGGCGCCTGTGCCCATGCGATTACGGGACCGGCTATCAAGCAGATGGAGGCGACCCAGATTACAAATGGCGAGGGGCGCATCCATCCAGAAAAACATTTCATAGGTTAAGAAGCGCAGCCCCGCGCAACGTAACCACGCAGGACAGGCGCCTATATCGGGAAGAAGATCTCAATCGTCAAGGCGAGATTGTTGACGGAAACACGCCGATTGTCCACGGCGCGTCGTCGAAAATATTAGTTCAAGAGCTCGTACCAATTGTTTCGACGCCGCGGCTCGTAACCGGCGTCGCGGATTAGCGATTCAATTTGCGCCGCATCGAGGCAAAAGGTTGTCCCGGCGCTGCTGACCACATTCTCTTCCATCATTACCGAGCCGAAATCGTTCGCACCGTACTTCAACGCGATCTGGCCGATGTCGGGACCTTGCGTGACCCAAGAGCTTTGAATGTTCTCAACGTTGTCGAGGAAAACCCGGGCCAGCGCTTGCATCCGCAAATATTCCGCCACGCCCGTCGGCTGTTTTATCTTCAGCACGGTATGCTGCGGTTGGAACGTCCAGCAGATGAACGCTGTGAATCCGCCGCTGCGGTCCTGTTGATCGCGAATCCGCTGCAAATGTTCGACGCGCTCTTCAACACTCTCGACGTGGCCAAACATCATCGTCGCGCTCGATTTCAATCCGAGCTCGTGAGCAACCTGCATCACTTCCAGCCATTCGTCGGTGTTGATCTTTAACGGCGAAATTTTCTCGCGCACGCGGTCGACCAGGATTTCACCGCCACCGCCGGGGATCGACCCGAGGCCTGCTCGTTTGAATTCCGAAATCACTGCTCGCAACGGCATTCCAAACGTCGTCGCAAAGTGCTGAAACTCTGGCGGACTGAATCCGTGAATGTTGATGTGCGGATATTTTTCGCGGATGTGCTGCAACAGATCGATGTACCACTGGAACGGCAATTTTGGATGATGCCCGCCTTGCATTAGAATCTGCACTCCGCCCACGGCCGAGAGTTCGTCGAGCTTCTGATCAAACTGCTCGAATGAAAGCACGTAATGGTCCTCGTCTTTCTCCGTTCGGTAAAACGCGCAGAACTTGCAGTAAACGTTGCAGACATTCGTATAATTAATATTCCGATCCACAATGTACGTGACGATCTCGCTGCCACGACCGCCGTAACTTTTCGCCTTTGCCAAGTCGCGTCTGGCGTTTGCAAGCGCGGCTAATTCTTCCAGCGGCCAGCGGTACAGTTCGAGCGCGTCGTCTGTCGAAATTCGTTCGCCGGACAGAATTTTCTCCGTTAGCGCGTCTCGATTCAATGCAACCATCGCGCCCATCTTAGACGCTGCCGGCACATTTCGCACGCACGTTCGTCCAGCACGGCACGCCGTGACTGCCAGGAAATTTTTTGCGGACGGCTCGTCGGTCCATCCCTAACATTTCCAAATGAACGTCGCAATTATTGGTGCGGGCGTGTCTGGCCTGACGTGCGGCGTACTCTTTGCCGAGCGCCGATTCCGCACCGCCATCTTTGCGAAAGAAATCGGACAACAAACAACGTCCGGCGCGGCAGGCGCCATTTGGTTCCCGTACGACGCCGAACCAACCGAAAAAGTGATCCCGTGGGCACTCGCGACTTACGAGACGCTGATCGACCTGAGCCGCGATTTGCGCAGAGGCGTTTCAATGATCGAGGTTCGGCAATTTTCGCGCACTGGCGATATCGAAATCCCGCAGTGGGCAATTTCTCTCGGCGCAGGTCCACTGCCTCTTTCTGTCATCCCGAGCGAAGTCGGGGGATCTCTCAAATTATTCAAAAACGGCTACTCACTACAAGTCCCGCTAACGGACACAACAATTTATCTGGATTATCTGGCCGATCGTTTCCTCGCAGCCGGCGGATCAATGACCGCCAATGCGCATTTCCAAACGCTCGAAGATGTCGATGAACAATTCGACCTCGTGATCAACTGCGCGGGAATCGGCGCGCGCGAACTCCTGCAAGACCGCGATCTCGAGCCGCATCGCGGCCAAGTCGCGATCGTGCCGAAAATCGAAGAGGTTTCCTGTGCGGTCGTGTGTGACGACGCGCCGCTGATGTACGTAATACCCCGCACAAATGACTGTCTTTTCGGCGGAACAAACGATGTCAGCAGTGATCTGACCGCCGATCCGGCAACAACAAATCAAATCATTGCGGAATGCAGCCGCGTGCTGAACATCGACCAACCCACTGTGCTTGCCGAGCGGGTCGGCCTGCGTCCGTTTCGCAAATCAGGCGTGCGCCTGGAGCGCGATCATCTGGCCGATGGCCGCGCGGTCATTCACAATTACGGTCATGGCGGGTCCGGCTTCACTCTCTCCTGGGGCTGCGCACGACAAGTTCTCGACAGTGCCGCGTTGTAGCAGTGCTGTTGCGTCGGACAACTGAATTCCTTCGATCGCGATAGCGGAGGAACTCGCTTTTCATAGGTGCTGTTAGACAGTGAGAGATCAGCGAACAACTCATCTCCATTTCGTCTTACGCTGGTGATGTGCAGATTCGGCTGACCGTTTGTGTACATCGCGAAGGTCGCGCGATCCCAGTTTGGCTGCTTAAGCTCCGAGCCAGGAGGTTCTGCCGCGGGCAGCGATGCGCAAATTGGCGCGGCCAACACGAAGAGTAGTATCCGCACAGGCCTAATGAGAACACAGATCAGCTATCCCTATCGAAAAGAACATTGGGTGAATGGCGCATTGAAAGGTGTCCGCAGCGATTCGGCTATGCGCCAACTATCGTCGCTGATCCCCGCCTCGATTCGTCAGGTCAACGCGACGCACTGAAAGGAGCTCACAGTATCGTCAGGCCCCTTTTCGGCAAAGAAGCTTTCGTAGTAACCGGGTCCGAGGTCCCATGATGGGCCCTTGTAATATTCGTCGCGATAGAATCGCCAGACCCCGCTCTCCACGATGACGCAGCTCATCCGGTCATTCCAGTAATCGCCCACGTAGTGGAAACTCAAGTTGGTGCGGGCGTAGGAACCTTTAAAGCCGATGTGGTCGTAAAGAACCAATTCAGGCAATCGAACGATTTCCTTGTTCGGTTCCAGTGCGACTTTGCCGGCGCCAGAAGCGTGATAGCTCAATGGTCCCAGGCTCCATTTCATGTCGATGACGCAGCCGTTATCGGGCGACAATTCAATTTTAGATATGCGTGGCATAAGCGGGTGTGGGCGATGGTTTTCTCTAATTGATCAAATCAAATCCGCTCTGTCGAGCACAGAGATTCTCCAAAATTCTCAGCAGGCGCCGCAGAGTTGCCTCACGGATTTTTCGCTGCGCCGATGACGCCACAGGCAACACGCGCGCCGGAGTCGCCGCTCGGCTGCGTTTTTAAATCGTCTTGTTTCACATGGACGACCACAGAGCGTCCGATAACCGACTTGTTGTCCTTCGCGAGCGACATGTCGTGGTCCACGTACTCCACTGTACCTGTGCCGGAAGCGTCTGCTTTTACATTGCCCATGTCTCCAACGTGTCGCGCGGCGTCATCAGGTCCGGCGTGCGGTTCACTTGTCGGGTTAAAATGCCCGCCGGCCGAAGCTGCATCGCGCGCGCTGCAATCTCCAAATTCATGAATGTGAAACCCATGATTGCCGGGGGCGAGGCCGCTTAGATCTGCATGGATCTGCACGCCGTCAGCGACTTCCGTAAACGTGACCATTCCACCCACTTTATTGCCCGCAGTTGGATGAAGCATTGCAATCGCCTTCAAAGGAGCCGACGTTTTTTCTGTTGGCGTTTGTGCCCCCGTAATGAAAGCCACGGATAACAATGTGAGTACAAGTAACGAACCCTGTTTCATATTTAGCATGTCCTGTTTTATCTGAATTCCTGCCGCAACAAATTACTCTCCGGCTGCATTCCCACGTCCGCAAGGCTAGGAGGCGATGAACGCAAGATGTTGATCGCTCCCTGCGCCCGGGCAGAACACGTCCAGTGTCACCGGTTTCGCAACGTCGCTTACACGCGGTCTTTCAATTGCGTCTTGCCAGCTCTGCGCGCGCAATTGACGCAACAGAAGATTTGTCCGTCCGCTTCCACGCCGTGGCCGACAATCCGGCAGTCACAATGTGCACACACCGGTGCTAGCGCGTGGATCGCGCATTCAAAGCTGTCGAAAATATGACGCTTCCCGCCGACCACTATTTCGAACGCCTTGTCGTAATCGTTTTCGCAAACTTCGCATGTAGGCATATACAATCTTTACGCGCGCCGTGAGCTTCGTGGCGGTGCTTGATTTGCGAGGCAAATTACATCTGGCTGCGTTTGCCCTTGCTGCCGTTGCGAATTCAGCTCTGTAGGGGAAGCTGACACCTTGCCCTCACGACGGCTCCGCAGCGCGAGTAGAGATAGCGCGAGAAAGTGATATTCTTTCTCAGAGGCGGCCATGGAAATATCAAAGCGCCTGATCGATTGCCTGAAGGAAAGCAAGGCCAATTATGAAATTTTGCGCCATGGAGAGGCGGTCACTGCGCAACGCATCGCGCAAGCGGAGCACATCAAAGGGCGCCATCATGCAAAGGTCGTCATCGTTAAATCTGCAGATCGATTTTTGATGATGGTCGTTTCCGCAGATCACCAAATCGATCTCGAGAAATCCGAGAAAGCGCTTGGCCAACCCGTTTCGCTTGCCCGAGAAGATGAATTCAAGTCCCTGTTCGTCGACTGCGCAATCGGTGCAATGCCGCCGTTTGGAAATCTGTACGACGTGCCCACATTCGTCGATAAGGACCTGGCCGAGCAGGAGTACATCGTATTCGAAGCCGGCTCGCACACGGACGCAATCAAGATGAGCTATCGCGACTACGAGAAGATCGTGAAGCCGCGCGTGGAAGACTTGGCCATCAAGCTTCACCCGATGAGAGGAGCGTGAGCTTGCCTGCGGCTCCCCGATACGTCGCGACGGTACGAAGGACCTTTGGTTGCTTGTTTCTTTTTTGCACTGCCGCGACCTTCGCAGCAGAAAGAGTTTCCTTCATCAACATCGATGGAGCAATCGGGCCGGCAACAGCCAGTTACATTTCGCGCAGTATTGAAGAGGCGCGCGCGCAAAACGCGCAGTGTCTGGTAATCCAACTAAATACGCCGGGCGGCCTGCTCGATTCGACGCAGAAGATTGTTCAAAGCTTTCTCGCGTCACCTGTGCCTGTTGTTGTTTACGTCGCTCCAACGGGCGCCACTGCAACCAGCGCTGGTTGTTTCATCACGATCGCAGCAAGCGTGGCTGCCATGGCGCCGGCGACCACAATCGGCGCTGCGCACCCGGTCTCCATCGGCGGCTTTCCCAGCGGCGGAGAAGAAAAGCCGGACGAAACGATGAAGCAGAAACTTGAGAATTTTTCCGTCAGCTACATCGAGACAATCGCAGGCAAACGCCAGCGTAACGTCGAATGGGCCAAGTCAGCCGTTAAAGAAAGCGCATCGATCACGGCAGCGAAAGCTCTCGAATTAAAAGTCATCGATGTGATCGCTTCCGACATGTCTGACCTTTTGCAAAAGCTGAACGGCCGCGTGGTGGATGGGAAGACGCTGAAGACCGCAGGCGCCGAGGTTGCAGAGATCAAGATGTCGCCGTCGGAACACGTATTTCAAAAACTCTGGCGGCCAGAAGTAATGTTTATTCTCATGCTCATCGCCATGTACGGAATTATTGCCGAGGTAAGTACACCCGGCGCAATCCTGCCCGGCGTTGCGGGTGCGATTGCATTGCTCCTTTTCCTTTACATGGCGGCCATTTTACCGGTCAACGTCACCGGCCTTGTGTTAATCGCCCTAGCCCTCATGCTGTTCGTCTTTGATGTTTATGCGACTACGCACGGCGTATTGACAGTCGGCGGGATCATTGCATTTCTGATCGGTTCGCTCATGCTCTTCAACCGCGCCGATCCGCTGTTTCGTTTATCGCTCAATTACATCATTCCTGCGACACTCGTTACCGCCGCTTTCTTTGTTTTCGTCATCGGCAAAGGCCTGCGCGCGCAACTCTTGCCGGTGAAAGTGGGAACGGGAACGATGGTTGGAAAAACCGTCACCGCATTGACTCCGATCGATTCACGCGGCGGCTGGATTTTTGTCGAAGGCGAATATTGGAACGCCATCAGTGACGCTCCTATTGAGAAAGACGCACACGCTGAGATTGCAGCCGTGCAAGGGTTGAGAGTAAAACTGAAAACCAAAGAAGAATAAAGCCATGCCATTACCGTTAATTAGTTGGGTTGTACCCTTCATCATCCTTGGCGTGATCATCCTGCCCCAGATGATCCGGATCCTGCGCGAATACGAGCGCGGCGTCATTTTTCGTCTAGGGAAATTACTCGGTGCGAAAGGGCCGGGATTGATTTTTCTCATCCCAATCGTGGACCGCATGGTTCGAATGGATTTGCGCGTCGTGACCATCAACGTCGAGCGGCAGGAAGTGATGACGCGTGACAACGTGCCGGAGACGGTCGATGCGTTTGTTTATTTCCGCGTGGTCGATCCGCAAATCGCGGTAGTGAAAGTAGAGAACTTTCTCAAGGCCACCTCCCTCATCGCCCAGACCACGCTGCGCAGCGTGCTAGGCCAGGCCCCGTTGGACGACCTGCTTTCCCAGCGCGAGTCGATAAACCAGAAGTTGCAGGAGATCATCGACCGGCAAACCGAACCGTGGGGCGTCAAAGTCACGGCGGTCGAGGTGAAGGATGTGGCGTTGCCCGACACCATGAAGCGCGCGATGGCCAAGCAAGCTGAAGCAGAGCGCGAGCGTCGCGCGAAGATCGTCAACGCCGAAGGCGAATTTCAGGCTGCGGAAAAAATGGTGCAGGCCGCGGCGATGATGAGCAAGGAGCCGATTGCGCTGCAACTGCGTTTCCTTCAAACGATGCGCGAAATTTCCAGCGAACATAACACCACGACCTTTTTCCCCCTGCCGATCGATTTATTGACGGCATTGATCAAAAAGAGCGAACCGCCGAAGTCATAAGCGCGCAACGAGGCGGCATTAATCCTGGTGACTCGCGTTCTGCACAAGGCCGGCAATTTGCTGGCGGAAAAGTTTGGCGCCGCCGGAAGCCGGATGACGAATGTAGTGCGCATCGACACCGAGCTCCTTCAGTTGAGCAGCAGCGATTTTTCCGAGCGCGACCACGTGATCGCACGGAAATAACTCGCGAAAAACCCTGAGCACCGGCAGACCCGCGGCGCGCTCAACCTTACTCGGCATTCGATTGCTCAGCAT
>DATBDJ010000045.1:0-32595 GCA_036269995.1 Candidatus Udaeobacter sp. | reverse complement strand
GTATTCGTAACGAAAAGCTTCTGCAGCACTAGAAATTGCGGACTCGTCCAAATCTAAGTCTAGCTCATCCGCGCGTTTTTCCGCCTCGACTTCATCAAGAAATTCTTTCCACTTAACTCCCAGCTCGCCTCTAAAAATGGCAGCATCGATTGCGTCACGTGCCGTATATTCCCTTTCTCTGCACGCGCACACTATCAAGTCAAAGCCTGAAGTCGACTCCGTGGTCGCCATTAAAAGCGAGCTTTCTACAGCATTCGGAGAAGAAAGTCGAAGATTAAAGCTTATTGTGAAAAAGTCGAACCTGTCTTACATCGGCCGCTACCGATCTGCTCGAATCACAGCAGAAATGGAATGAGGCGTTTGGCACGCTGCTGATACGCAGCATATCGGTCGGGAAATTGCTGCAGCATCAATTTCTCCTCATGCCCGAGCTTAATCCAGCAACTCACGAATATGAGCAGGGTGCCGACGAATCCTGCGAAGTGCCCCAGCACGAGCGCGCTTGCGAAGAACATGGTCAGTATACCTGTATATATTGGATGGCGGACGAATCGGTAAGGACCGCGCTCTACCAGTTCGTGTCCTTCTTTTAACGTCACCACACCGCTCCAATTCCGTCCCAAAACCACTCTGGCCCAAAGCGACAGCCCCAAGCCCGCGATGCACAAGAGAGCACCTGTACACGCGACCGGTGCCGCATGCGGCAGAAGGGGCATATTCAGAGGATATGGTAGGTCTGGGCCGTGCCTTAAAAGCAGCCACGCGATCAGGAGGAGCACCCAATAACGCAGTCGCTGCGCTCGGCTTTCGCGATAGATCGTCCGTTTCGTAAATAACGCAGCCAGCAACCAGGTTGCGGCAAACACAACCCAGCAACTGATCACGACGTTGACGGCTAGCGCATACACCTCCATGGACATTGATAGGTTAGCTCAAAATCTGCTGTCCATGCGTGCCTCGCGCGCCGTACCTTGCGAAGGCAGGTGTATCCGTGGTTAGCTCTTCACTATCATGGCTGTTCCTGCTTCTCTGCACGCTTTGCTCCATCAATCAATCGACTACGCCGGACTGTTTCCGCCAGCGAGTCTTGCGCTGGAGCCAGCCATCGAGAATCAGGCAACATATGTGCGCTCATCCGATGCTTGGATGCTGAACACGTTTGTTCTTCCGGTCGAACAATTCGACACGGCAAAGCAATTTCTTGCGCAGTTCGACATGTCGCATTCGCTGTGCGTCGCAGCGCTCGGGCCGAAGACTGCCAGCGCCGAGGCGTTTCTTGATTCGCTTGAAGACGCAGATGCAGCGATTCGATCGTTCTCGGCACACAATGTCGATTTGGTCGCGATTAATCATCTCGAAATGTTTTTGCCCGAGGACGTGGATATTACCGTACTGAACGAGGCAAGAGCGATTTTGGGTGATATGCCGGTGTTTTGGGAAGCGCCGCCGGAAAAAGCCGAACAGACGATTGCGTTACTCGCAGAGCACAATTCTGACGAAGAGTCGGCAATATTTGGTTATAAGTTGCGCACGGGCGGAGTCACCGCCGATGCGTTTCCAACTTCCGCCCAGATCGCTGGCGCTCTCATTGCGCCGGCCACGCATCAGCTCCCGATCAAGTTCACGGCGGGTCTGCATCATCCGATTCGGCAGTTTCGGGAGGAAGTGAAAACAAAAATGCACGGATTTCTTAATGTGTTGAGTGCTGCCGTTCTGGCCGCAGAGCATCGATGGGATACCAACCAAGCCGCGACGATGCTCGAGGATGAAGATCCTGCTCACTTTTCGTTCGCGGACGATTTCTTTTCGTGGCGCGAATGGAAGATCGACACGGAACGCCTGCAATATCGCCGAAAGTTCGTCAGATCGTTCGGCAGCTGCAGCTTCGAGGAACCGCGCGAGGATTTGCGCGCTCTCGGATTATTGTAGGGCGTCTGTGTCAGCCCAGAATGCTTTCGAGGTTCACAGAATGGAGGCGGCGGGGGCCGAGCGACATAAACGGGAAGCCCGCAGGGTGAGCTCACTGGCGCGAGCGAATCAAACGCCCTACAATTCGACCGATGCCACTGAAATCATTTGTCGCCGTCGCACCTGATTCGCATTTTCCGCTGGAGAATCTTCCCTTTGGCGTGTTCCAACCGAAGCAGGGCGGGCCGCGCGCCGGCGTCGCGATCGGCGACTTAATCGCTGACCTGTCGGCACTCGATGAACTCGGACATTTTCAGGCGCCGGAATTTCGAGGGCAGAGAGTTTTTTCGGAAGAGTCGCTGAATGCATTCCTGGCGCTGGGGCGTCCAGCATGGCGCAAAACGCGGGAAATACTCCAGCATCTCCTCGCAGCCGATACACCGATATTGCGCGACGATCCTGTTATTCGCGCTCGGGTGTTTCACGCGCAAAAGGAAGTCGCAATGAAACTGCCGGCGCGGATCGGCAATTACACCGATTTCTATTCGTCATATCACCACGCACACAACGTCGGCACGATGTTACGCGGACCGGAGAACGCGCTCATGCCGAATTGGAAATGGTTGCCGGTCGCGTATCACGGACGCGCCAGCTCAATTGTCGTTAGCGGGACTGACGTGCGCCGGCCAAACGGGCAAATCAAGCCACCAGACGCGCAAGTGCCGAGCTTCGGCCCGACGAAGAGTCTCGATTACGAATTGGAGATGGCGTTCCTGGTCGGCCCCGGCAATCCGTTAGGCGAACCGATATCGATCGATCGCGCGACTGATCACATCTTTGGCTTCGTCCTGATGAACGACTGGAGCGCCCGCGACATTCAGGCATGGGAATATCAGCCGCTCGGTCCGTTTCTGGCGAAGAATTTCGCTACGAGCATTTCTCCCTGGATCGTTACGCTCGAAGCACTCGAGGCATTTCGAAAACCGCTGCCGCAACAGGATCCCGAGCCTTTGCCCTACTTGCGCTCAAAAAATGACTCCACGTTCGATATTAATCTCGAAGCGCGATTGGATACGTCGTCGATGTCCGCGCCGCATGTTATCACCCGAACAAATTTTCAAAATCTTTACTGGAGCATCGCGCAGCAACTGGCGCATCACACGATCAGCGGCTGCAATCTTCAACCAGGAGATTTGCTTGCGAGCGGCACCATCAGCGGTCCGACGGAAGAATCGCGTGGCTGCATGTTGGAGCTAACATGGCGCGGCGCGAATCCACTAAAGCTGCCGAATGACGAAACGCGCAAATGGCTCGAAAACGGCGACACATTATCCATCACCGGCTGGTGTCAGGGCGACGGTTATCGAGTTGGTTTCGGCGAAGTAAGCGGACGAATCATTGGCAGTGACAAATGAGCAGTGGAAAGACCGACCTCAAGCCCGTTGTTGTCGTTGCGCGATGTGTTTCCTGGGTCGGGCATCCATTGGTTTTCATTAGCCTGTCCTTCGCGATTATCATCATGTTGCGCCTGGCGAACGGCGCTGGGCTGGCGCTTTTGCTGACTTTGTTGGTGACGCTAATTCTGCCGCTGGCACTTTTACTTTTTTGGGGCACCCGAACAGGTCGGTGGAGTGACGCAGATGTGTCTGTTCGCTCAGAACGCACCCGGTTTTACTCACGCGCGATTCCCATTTCGGCGATGGCCGTGATTACGCTCTGGCTATTGCGCGCACCGGCCATGGCATTGCACGGCGCCGTGGTGACGTTGTTTCTGCTGGTTGTGGCGGCGCTGGTCAATTTCCGAATCAAGCTGTCCTTGCATGCCCTTTTCGCTTTTTACAGCGCGATCATTCTATTTGTGGTTCATCCGGTCGTGGGCGCGATTGCTTTCGTGCTGGCGTTTCTCGTCTTCTGGTCGCGACTTTATCTGGGGCGCCATGACCTGCTGGAGATGCTGGTCGGCGCGTCGCTCGGGGTAGTTGGTGGGCTTGTCACCGCCTCGTAGAGACCGCCGTGGCAGGGCGCGACCGTAGCGAGCGCCGCGCGCCAGGCAGTCTCAAAGAGTCAATAGCGCACCTGAACGAGAAATAGTCCTTCAGCCGGCGCGGCAAAGCGAGTTGACTCGACCTGCGCCGAGTGCATCCGCGCAGCAATCTCCTGGATCGTCATTTTGCCGAGCGCGCATTGCACAAGCGAACCGACAATCAAACGCACCATTTTGTAGAGGAAACCGTCGCCTTTGAACTCGATCGTAAGGGAGGGTCCATTTTGCCGCACGGTTACAGCATGGATTGTGCGAATCGTGCTCGCTTCTTTTTTCCCCCGATTGGCAGCGAAGCTCGCGAAATCGTGAGTGCCGATGACACGTTTGGATGCTGCTTTCAACACTCCAAGATCGAGCGTGTGCGGGATGTGCCACGCCCGACGGTATTCGAATGGAGGCAGAACTGCCGCGTTCCATATTCGATATCGATAACTTTTTGCTTTTGCTGAGAGCCGCGCGTGAAAATCCGCGGAAACGTACTGGCAGCGAAGCACACGAATTGCCGGCGGCAGTAATGCATTGAGTGCCTCGAGCCAGCGCGAAGCCGGCAAAGCTTTATCAACATCAACATGCGCGCACTGCGCCAGTGCGTGCACTCCTGCGTCGGTGCGTCCAGCGCCATGGACACGCACGGCTTTTCCGTTTACACGCTCCACCGCGCGTTCCAGATGGTCCTGGATCGTGTTGCGATGAGATTGACTCTGCCAGCCCGCGAATGGTGCGCCATCGTAAGCCAGGATGAGCTTTAGTCTTCGCGACATGACAATCTCCTGACCGGTGATCAGTGAGCAGTGATCGGTAGGAAACTAATGTTCAGCGATCACGGGTCACTGATCACTTTGGCTTCTTCCTTCGCAGCGCGATTATCGAGATAACTTTGCAAAATCATTTGAGCCGCTACTTGATCGACGTAGCCGCGTGTGTGCCGCGTTTTCTTTCCTGCGTCGCGCAATGCGCGATGCGCAGCCGCGGTTGTCAGCCGCTCGTCCCAGGTCACAACCTGGCAGGAGAGAATCGCGCGCAGTTTGTCGGCAAAGCCTAAAACTTCGGTCGCTGCATTGCCGATTTGTCCGTTCATCTGGCGAGGAAGCCCGATCACGACGTGATCGATCTTCCTTTCTTGGACGATCTCCGCCACGCGCTTGGGCGCTTGTGCGGTTGATGGAATAGTCTCGAGCGGATGCGCCAGCAGCTGCAATTGATCCGAGATTGCCGCGCCGATACGCGCCCGGCCAAAATCGAGACCCAAAATTGGATTCATTGCTTTGGTAGGGCGCGACCGGCGGGCGCGCCTTCTTGCTTTTCACTGCAATTCTGGTGGAATTTTACCGGTCAACTCCTTAATCCTCTCGGCTTCGTGCCGGTGACAAATCAAAAGTGCATCATCAGTGCGCACAACAATAAGGTCGCGAACTCCGAGCAGCGCGACCGTCGTGCCATGCTCTTCAAAAACAATGTTGTTGCTGGAATCAATCGCAGTAATCGCGCGTTTCGCGGCGTTTCCGTGCCGGTCTTTTTTAAAATAATTCGCTACGGCCCTCCAGCTTCCGACATCGTCCCAGTCGAAACTGGCTTCGACCACAAGAACGCGATCAGCTTTTTCCATGATCGCATAATCGAATGAGATGCGGGGCAATTTGCTGAACCGCTCGCGCAAGGCTTTGTCGAAATTTTGCGGAGCGCGAACCTGCGAAATGAAATCAGCCAGCTCAGGCGCGTGACGGTTGAATTCGCGCAGCACCGTCGGCACCGACCAAACGAACATTCCCGCGTTCCAGCGAAAATTTCCCTTTCGCAGGAACGCTTCGGCGAGGTCAGGATTTGGTTTTTCACGAAACCGCACGACGCGATGGATCGCTTCATTATCTGGCCGTTTTTGTAAATGGATCGGCTTGCCCTGCTCGATATAACCGAATCCAGGACACGCCCAGGTCGGTTTGACGCCGATTGTAACAAGCTCGGCTGTCTCGTCGGCTGCGTCGGCAGCCACGGCAATGGTTTGTTGGAAAGCCGTTCGGTTTTTGATCAAGTGATCCGCAGGGAGAACGGCCATGATCGCCGCGTGATCGCGAGCTGCCACCCAACCTGTGCCGAGAGCGACTGCCGCAGCTGTGTCGCGCTTGTCGGGTTCGGCTACGATATTCTCCTTTGGGAAATTCCGGAGCAATTTGCGAACGGCTTCTTCCTGTTCGGTATTCGTCAGAATGAGAGTGCGCTCGCGCGGGATAAAGCCTTTCAGCCGCGCCAAAGTTTCTTCGAGAAGAGTCTTATTGGAAACGAGGCGAAGTAGTTGTTTTGGCCGGGCTCGTCTGCTTAAAGGCCAAAAACGTTCCCCGCTGCCGCCGGCAAGAATCAGTGCGTAGATCGAATCAGACATGTTACTCCCAGACGTTCAGCAGTAAGACAAAGTTAAGCCACGGATTTACACAGATGAAACACAGATCAGAGATAACTTTGCTTTAGCTGTTGAAAGCCGCCTTCATCCGCGGCTGAAAGAATTTCGGTTTCGTTTTTCGAATCAGCCGTGCAATGATAGGCGATGCCTTTCCCCATATCCATTTCAAAAACGTCCGAACACGTTGCGACTGACCCGCTTCTCGTGCTTACCCGGACGGCAATCGGTATCGGACTGGGAATTTTGGTGGCCGATAAGATCAAACCTCCAGTGCGTCAGGTAGCGGCGATTGCCCTCGTTGCAATAGGCGCTTTGGCAGCGGCGCCGTGGTTGGTGAAACTCACGGTGGGCCAGATTAGCCGCTCGGAATGGGGTAGTCGCGCCCGTTTGCGTTCGATCCGTGATGCCTCGGGTTACAGCTCGGAGTCAGATATTTATTAGTGCGTTGTAGCCGGGATCCCGGTGTATCAAGAAAACCGGCACGCACGATGCCGGCCACGATTTAACTGCATTTACTCCGCACCGATTTGCGCTGTTGCATTCTCAATTGTCTGGTTGCCACTACAGAAATGCTTCGGCAACAGAATCCGCCAGTGCTTTGCCTCTTCGGGTTAGCGTGAAATTTCCCTTTGACTCTCGAAGTAGCCCGAGCGCGACAAGCTCGTTTGTTTGTTGCGCGAAATGTTCCAGGTCCGAAGCAGAAACTCCGTCGCATGTGCGCAACGACAACGCGATTCGCTCCATGCGTTTCATCTCACTCGTCAAATCTTCCCTGGACCCTACTGCTGACTGGCCGGAAAGGGCACTGTCAATGTAGCTGCGATAATCGCAGACATTCTGCCAGCGCTGCTTACCAAGTGTTGATACCGCACTGGGACCAATCCCGAGATAATCTTCGCCGAGCCAGTAGGCGCGATTGTGAATCGACGCAAAGCCAGGCCGCGCGTAGTTCGAAATTTCATAATGTTCATAGCCAGCCGATTCCAGCATCGCCATTGCCACTTCAAAAAAATCGGCGTCGGCATCCGCGTGCTGGCAAAATTCACCGCGTGCATGGCGCAGGAAAAATTCTGTGTCCGCCTCGTACGTGAGGCAGTAAGCGGAGATATGATCAGGTCCCAGAGCAATGGTTTTCTCGAGCGTTAATTTCCATTGCTCGATGGTTTGGCCGGGCAATCCGAACATCAGATCGATGTTAATATTCGTGAATCCGGCTGCTCGCAGAAGGTGAAATGTTTGCACGGCTTGGGCCGCGCTGTGCTCTCGTCCCAATAATTGAAGTAAGCCCTCATCCCATGACTGCACGCCAAGGCTTAGTCGAGTTACTCCGAGACTTCGAAGGAGCGCTGCTTTTCGCGCTGACACGCTGCCTGGATTTGCTTCCATCGTCCATTCTTCGAGGTGCGAAAGATCGAGTCGTTCAAGAAAGCCTCCGAGCAAAAACTGCAATTGTTCAGTCGTAAGCGCCGTTGGAGTGCCGCCCCCGAAGTAAATTGTCGCCGGACACAACGAGGCCTGGTCCAGTTGACGACGTGGCGAACTGCAGAATGCCGCTCGCTGGTACTCAAGCTCGCGCAAAATCGCTTCGCAAAATCGCCATGTTTGAGAACGATCGAGCAAATCCTTGTAAAAGGCGCAATACGGACAGATCCGAGCACAAAAGGGGATGTGAACGTAGATGTGCCGGATTTGGCGAATCGGTTCGCGCGGGAATTGCAGGGCGTCTGTGTCAGACGCCATGCGTTGGGCTGGCGTTTCACAGAATGGAGCCGCGGGCGCGCGGGCGACGTGGCCGGGCAGCCCGTCTGCCCGAGAGAGCGGGAGCGACTGAGTCAAACGCCCTGCAAAATTTGTATGTGCTGCTGAAACATTGTGATTCGCCGCGTTACTCATAAACTCGTCAGCCATTCAAGTCCTCTTGCTGATGCGAAACTTAGCCCCGCTTCTTCTTTGCGCCATCGCCTCGGTTGCGGCGCAGGAACCGCAGCCCGCGCCGACGCCGTCGATCGTGTACGCTGTGCATGATTCGTCCTCAATCAAGGATTACAAGGCAAATGCGCGCGTCGTCCATGACATGGTGAATCAGCTTGTAACGGCTGCGACTGGCCAGCCGGACATAGCTAAAGCGTGGGCATCACTCGTCGGGCCGAAGGATCGAATCGGAATCAAGATCTCCGCCGCGGGCGGCGAGCTTTTCACCACACACCACGCAATCGTCAACGCAATTGTCGAGGGACTGGCGGCGGCGGGGCACCCGCGCGGCAGCATCATAGTTTGGGACCGCTCGCTTGGCGGTATCAAAGACGCCGGTTATCGATCGGGAGCTGATGGTTATCAGCTTAAAGCAGTCGCGCCACGCGATGGTTACGACGCGAAGGCGGTCCTCTCCGCACCGTTGATCGGAAAATTAGTCTGGGGAGATTTCGAATATATTGGCGACATCTCAAAGATACCGCTCTCGGATAGTGAGAACACGAGCAATGTAAGTCACTTTTGCAAAATCATCGCCAGCGACGTCGACAAAGTTATCAACGTGCCCGTGATGAGTGTCAGCGAGAACAATGGAATCGCCGGTTGCATTTACAACATGACGATCCCAAATATCGACAACTGGCGCCGGTTTGCGCAGGGCTCACGGTTTGGTGCCGAGAGTCTCGCAGAAATTTATGCAAACCCAGTCGTCGCGAAGAAGGTTGTGTTCAACATTATGGATGGGCTGATCGGGCAATATGCTGGTGGCCCACAGCCGCAACCGAACTATGCGGTTCATCATGCTACATTGTACGCGAGCAGAGACCCAGTCGCTCTGGACGCACTTGCTTTGAAGCGTCTGGAAGAATGGCGCTCACGCACGAATCTGCCGAAAGTCGGTCCACGAGCGGCGTATATCGACTTCGCCAGCCAGCTCGGGCTTGGTAACTCAGAGCCGAATCGCATCGAGCTGAGAAATATTCGCCGATGAATTCGCATGCTGTAGCCGGGATTGATGATGCCGGGCATGGATCATGACCGGGTGTTACCAAGTCTCCAGTACATGAGCCGGCATTCCAATCGATCGTTACAGCATACGGTTCTCCGCTCGGTCTCGCGTTCATTTTATCTGTCGATCCGATTTTTGCCGGCACGAGTACGCGAACCGGTGGCGCTGGCGTATCTGCTTGCCCGCGCAACAGACAGCGTTGCCGACACTACCGGAATCACGAACGCCGTCCGGGTCGAGACGCTTAAGATGCTCTCGCACGCAATCCAGGGCAAAGCCTCGCGCGAAGTCGTCGTTGACCTGATTGCTTCATTCGTCCCGCTGCAAAACAACCCGAACGAACAGCAGCTTCTCGAGTCGGTGCCAGATTGTCTTGGTTGGCTCGACACAATTGACCACGCCGATCGCAATTACGTTCGCGTTGTACTCGAGAAAATCACCGCCGGCCAGAAGCTCGACTTGGAGCGGTTCGATAATCCAAAGGAGGTTCGCGCGCTCGCCAGTGCCGCAGAGCTGGATGAATACACATATTTGGTTGCGGGTTGTGTCGGCGAATTTTGGACGCGTCTGTGTTTTCGGCATGTTCGAAGCTTCGCCAGGCGGACCGAGGACGAGATGCTGGCGCTCGGCAAGCGCTACGGCATGGGACTTCAGTTGATTAATGTGCTGCGAGATGCCGGCGCCGATTTGCGGGCGGGCAGATGTTATTTCCCAGAACACGAATTAGCGGCGGCGCATCTAACTGCTTCCCAAATTCTTTCTGAACCAGAGCGGTTTGCACCGATTTATTGCGCCTGGCTGGAGAAAGCACGCGCCGGGCTCCAGTCCGGCATCCGGTATTCGCGGGCGATTGAAAACCGCCGCGTTCGCGCGGCGACGGTTTTGCCGGCATTAATCGGCGCACACACGCTTGCGCTCTTACAACAGGCTGGACCCGGCGCGCTGAAGAGCGCCGTGAAGATGCCGCGTCACGAAGTGCGCAGGATGATGTTATCGCTTGCCGTGACATTCGCATCACGCAAATCCATCGACGCGATGTTCGCGCGAGCGAAGCTGTAGCGGCGGTCTGTGACCGCCGATCATCGATTAGTACGAGTTGTAGCCACGGCGCTGTGTTGCTGTGCGGCTGCGATTCACCGGGCGCCTCGACACAGCGAGGCGGCTACAAATTACGAATAGGCGCTCATAGAGCGCCGCTATAGGAAATAGTTTTGCTGGCGCTCGCTGATCGGTTGCTCGAGTCGCTCCAGCACCTGAAGCATGTCTTCCCACACTTTACGTTTTTCTGAGGGCGCCTGGTTCCGCAGCAAATACGCTGGGTGATAGGTGATCATCAGCGGGATGCCGTTGTAAGCGTGCCAGCGACCGCGCACTTCGCGCATGGTGCTGCGCAACCCCAGCAGGCCCTCAACGGCGACTGCGCCAAGCGCGACCAGCACTTTCGGCTGGATCACGTTGATCTGCTCCAGGAGATACGGACGACAAGTCTGCATTTCGACAGGTGTGGGCGCGCGATTTCCAAAACTGCCTGACGGCATGTCAGGCCGGCACTTCAAAATGTTTGCGATGTACACGTCGTCGCGGGCGAAATTCATCGCCTTAAGAATTTTTGTCAGCAGCTGTCCGGCGCGCCCCACGAAAGGCTCGCCTTGTTGATCCTCATCGGCTCCGGGCGCTTCACCGATGAACATTAAGTCTGCATCGGGGTTGCCGACGCCAAAAACGGTCTGTGTGCGCGACGCTGCCAGGTGCGCGCATTTCGTGCAGGCGCAAACGCGTTCCCGGATCGCATCGAGTAGTACTGCTTTGTTTGAGGCCGGCTGTAACCGTCGCCCTGCCTGTCGCGCCGAAGCTGAGCAAAGGCTGGTGGGCGCCGCAGACGTTCCCCGCCCGCCTTCGTGTGACTTCGGCGTGGCGGGCAGGGAAACGCCTACAGAAACGGTTTCCAATTGCGCCATCGCTCGTGTCGACGCCCTAGGCAACCGCTCGCTCGACTCTCGAATCTTCTGCAGCGCTGCGATCACGAAATCGAGAGCTGGCTGTGTCATTCTGCGCGCGATCATCTGAAATCTTGTGTGCAGACGCAATTTTTTTATGAGTTTCATTAACACCGGCCTTCAGGCCGGTGAAGTGTGCCATGATGGACACCAGCCGTTTCAACGGCTTACGCTGTTCTGGGAAGCCGTTGAAACGGCTTGCTTGTTTGAATTACGCGACGCACCGGCCTGAAGACCGTGTTAATAACAATGAACACAAACCTGAGCGATTACGATTACGATTTGCCGCGCGAATTAATTGCTCAACGACCGCTCGAGCGGCGCCAAGATGCTCGCATGATGGTGTTGTATCGGCACGCGCAGACAATCGAACATCGGCAGTTTCGCGAACTGAAAACATTTCTGGCGGCGGGCGATCTGCTCGTGTTAAACAACACGCGCGTGCTTTCAGCGCGACGCTTCTCAGACGACGGCGCGATCGAATTTTTGTTTCTCGAACGGCTCGGCCTGAAACGCTGGAAATGTCTCGTGAAGCCGGGACGCAAAATGCGCATTGGGGCTACGACCACGATCGAAGGCATTACGTTGCAAGTTGATCAAGTTACGCACGATGGCGAGCGCATCGTGAGCTTGGATGAAGACATCGACGTTTATGCGCGTGGTGCCATGCCTTTACCGCCCTACATCAATCGGAGCAGCGATAACGAGGACCTAACACGGTACCAGACGGTGTTTGCTCACGCCGCCGGCGCGATTGCTGCTCCCACGGCTGGTCTTCACTTCACGCCTGATATTTTGAACCAGATTCCGCACACGTTCGTGACGCTGCACGTCGGTCCAGGCACATTTTTGCCGGTGCGCTCCGAGAACGTGACTGAGCATCGCATGCATACCGAGCGCTTCTCGATTTCTTCAGAGGCGACGAACAAGATCAATAATGCACGGCGCATCATCGCGGTCGGAACGACTACGGCCCGCGCACTCGAATCGGCGAGGGACGCAGACGGAGAAGTTCTCGCGCGAGAAGGCGCGACCGACCTCTTCATTTATCCGCCTTACCATTTCACAGCGGTCGATGTACTGCTGACGAATTTCCATCTGCCGCGCTCGACTTTGCTCATGCTTGTCAGTGCGTTCGCGGGTCGCGAGTTTGTGCTGCGCGCGTACCAGGAAGCGATTCGCGAGCATTACCGGTTCTACAGCTACGGTGATTGCATGCTGATTCTCTAACTCTTCCTTTCGAATCTTCTTCTATAAAGACGAAAGAAACAGAAGCAGGGAGAAGAGGAAGATTGCGACATCGCAGATTGTGGTATTCTCCGCACAAATGCCCGACCAACCGCGAGGCGAATTAGTAATTCAAACCATTGCCATGCCGAAGGACACAAATGCCAACGGCGACATTTTCGGCGGATGGTTAACGTCGCAAATGGACCTCGGCAGCGGAATCCTGGCCGCGAAAACAGCGCAGGCGCGCGTGGTCACCGTTGCGATGGAGGGAATGTCGTTTCTCGAGCCGGTCAGGGTAGGGGATACCGTCAGATGTTATGCAAGAGTGGAAAAAATCGGGCGAACGTCCATGACAATTCCCGTAGAGGTGTGGGTCTCGCGCCACATCACCGGCGAGGAGCGTCGCGTTACACACGGCGTGTTCACTCTTGTTGCTGTTAATGAATTTGGCAAACCGATTCCGGTGAAACGCGGCAGCAGTGAGAAATGACGAAGCTCGAATGTCGAACTTCGAAGGAAGTCTCGAAACCCGAATGACGAAACCTTCATCGATTCGGCGCTTGGAATTTCTGGCTTCGTCATTCATTCGTCATTCGTCATTCGAGCTTCGGCATTTTACAGAGATTTGTTAGTTCACCGATGGCTGACTTTGCCTATCTGTTTGAACGTTTCCCCTCTTTCGGACAAACGTTCTGCTACCGGGAAGTAGCTGAGCTTGATCGGCAGGGCGTCACACCACCGATTTTTTCGATTCGCAATCCGAAAAACGAACCGCAACAGGACTGGGATCCGCGAATCGTCGAGCGCGTGCATTATTTGCCGGATGAAAAGGAACTGCTCGAATGGGTTCGGCGGGGTTTAAAGAAGCGAAGCCTCGGGCCAGACATCCCCGCTGCGCTCGATCAATGGGATCGGAGAACTGATTTTCTTCGGTTGCATCAGGCTGTCTACGTTGGCTTGCGGCTGCAACAGATGGGAATCCCTCACGTTCACGCACACTTTGCGGGAATGGCCGCGCGCACCGGTTTTTGGATCAATAAGTTTTTTCCGATAACGTTCAGTTTCACCGCCCACGCGAACGACATTTTCGCGCCGCGAAATTTCGAGATTGGCTTGGACAAGCTTGTCGGCGCAGCGAGTGCGATTGTTACTGAAACCGATTTCGCCGCGCGATTCTTGCGAGAGCGCTTTCCGGACTGCGCCGACCGAGTGCACCGGATCTACAACGGTCTGAACCTCAGCGAATTTGGTCGGGCCGACTTTTCTTCCACTCCGCCGCTGGTTGTGGCAATCGGGAGACTGATCGCAAAAAAGGGCTTCGCCGACTTGATTCGCGCCTGCGGATTGCTTGTTCAGCGCGGCACATCTTTCCGCTGCGAGATCATTGGCGAAGGTCCACTCGAACAGGAATTGCGCGACCGGGCGCAGCAACTGAATCTGCAAAGCCGAATGACATTTTCGGGCGCTCAACCCCAGCGTGAAATTCGACGCCGTCTCGCAGCTGCGAATGTTTTCGTTCTCCCGAGCATCGTCGAGCCCGAAGGCGGCAGCGACAATCTTCCTACGGTGATCATGGAAGCAATGGCCACGGGGTTGCCGGTAGTTTCGACGAACGTCGGCGGAATTCCCGAGATGGTTATTGAAAATGAAACAGGCTTTCTCGTGCAACCTGGCGACGCTGTCGCGCTGGCAGACGGGATTGAGAAGGTGATCAACGACCGTTCCCTCGCGCAAAGACTTGGCCGTGTCGGTTACAATCGCGCGCAAACGCTTTTCTCAATTGAGAAAAATGCCGCGAATTGCGCGCGCTGCTTCTGTAGCGGCGCTTTATGAGCGCTGTGGCGCTCACAGACCGCCGCTACAGCAGCTCTCGAATGCAATTTACCGCGTGCAGATAAACGTGATGCAATCCGCCGCGCATTAGCTCTTCGCTAATTAAACTGACCGAATCGTTTTTTCCTGCAGGCATCAGCTGCGGCATGCATTTTTCACCGGCTTTGCTGCGCGAAACTTCCAGAAGATCGCCGCATGCCGCGTGAGCGATGCAGAATTCTATGTCGCCAGCGGTTAATACGACCCCTTGGATTGGTTCGCCCTCGGATTCGCTCAACTCCACATCGATGCCGCTTCCAGACGCGCTGCCAAAGCGCAACTCATTCGCTGATCTCGGATCTTCCAAACACCAGCCCAACTGCGCTCCGAGCCAGCCGGCGAAAAGAACAGCAGTCGACCGAAACCCAGGTGCAAAATCAATTCGCACATTGTTGAGTTCGGAGAGCCGATGATGCGACGCGGGATGATCGAAGAATTGGGCGAGCGCGAAACGAACTTTATCGAGGCGCGTCCAGTTTAAGTCGCAGAGGACGATGCGGTGATTGGCGTCCTTTTCTGTCCGCTCCACCAAGCCCATTTGTGCAGGGAAGTCGCTCCAGTCACGGCTATCGTAAATGACTCTGTCGACCCACCCCCAAAGTTGCGGGTCCATCGGCTCCCGGAATTCCTCCTGCCACCACAGGTACAACGGCAAGTCGGAATCAAGGTTTGAGAGAATAATGCTCGGCAAATGCGTGCCACACTCGCCTTTTAGCAGGAACGAAATCTGTTCGGAGCACACCTGTTTGCTACCCTCCCGGCTGAGGTGACAATGCGTACTGATCCAAGCGTCCACCCGATCGTCCTTCGAACCGCAATCAGCTTCGATAACGATTGCGCGGCAGGCGTGGTCTTCGGTAATGCGCGCCATCAATTGAGTATTTTGTTCCAATGAACCGCGTTGTTCGCCGTAAACGGCGAGGTTCATCAGCGAAGCTCGCGTCATCGCGCCTTCGCTTTCGCGCCAAAGTTTTTTTAGTTCCTGATCGATGTTGCCGATTTCAACCGGAATGCCGAGTGAATATGTTTCAGTTATCGCAGGCATCTTTACAAAACGCGGTCATCCTAAGCGGATGCGAAGGATCTCATTTCAAATGACTGAGGCGCATAGGACGATTGCTCGCGGCGCAGCGGCTGCGTTGTGAACGCTTGCGTAATCCGTGACCAATTGTGAGGTCCCTCGCCGTCTGCGCGCCCTGGGGATGACATCGCAGATAGAACTCTCATAGTCTCCTCCACGCTCGCCCGTCGCGGGCGAGCAAATCATCGGCAGCCTCCGGACCCCACGAGCCTGCAGGATAAAAGAAAAGTTCAGACACATCCTTGCCGTGCCATGCTTCCTCGATGGGGTCGACAAACGCCCAGGCCTCCTCGACCTCATCGCGACGTGCGAACAGCGTGGCGTCACCGCTCATGGCGTCAAGAAGTAAGCGTTCGTACGCCTCCGGACTCGCTTTCCCGAACGAGGTGCCGTAATGGAAATCCATCTTTACCGGGTCGATCCGGAAGCTTGTGCCGGGGACCTTTGCGTGAATCCGCAGCGAGATTCCCTCGTCCGGTTGAATTCGGATCACGAGCACGTTGAGGTCATGCAAATCCTTGTTAAACAGGACCGGCGGCGCTTTTTTGAAATGGATGGAAATCTCTGTTGCGGATTTCGGAAGGCGTTTTCCGACGCGCATATAAATCGGCACATCAGCCCAGCGCCAGTTGTCGATAAATAGCCGCAATGCGACGAATGTTTCGGTTTGTGAGTTGGGATTGACGTTTTGTTCCTGCCGATAGCCGGCGACCGTCTCGCCGTGAATAGCGCCTTTCGCATACTGCGCGTGCACAACATTGGGCGCAATTTCACCACGCGCCCACCGGCGAAGCGATCTCACAACTTTCACTTTTTCGTCACGAATACTGTCGGCGCTCAAGTCAATCGGCGGCTCCATCGCCGTGAGGCACAACAATTGAAGCAGGTGATTCTGCACCATGTCGCGCAATGCGCCTGCGCTCTCGTAATAACCTGCCCGACTCCCGACGCCGAGCGTTTCCGCAGCTGTGATCTGCACATGATCGATGTAGTGCGTGTTCCAGAGCGGCGAGAAAATCGCGTTCGCGAATCGCAGAACCAGGATGTTCTGCGCGGTTTCCTTCCCAAGGAAATGGTCAATGCGGTACGTCTGCTCTTCGGCAAAGGAATTGTGAATCACGCGATTTAACTCACGCGCGGAAGCGAGATCGGTGCCGAAGGGTTTTTCGATAATCACGCGAACCCAGCTTCCTTCGCGGGCTTCGTTCAACCCTGCCGTCTTCAAGTGCTTGAGAATCGCTTCGAACTGATCGGGAGCGGCTGCGAAATAAAAGAGACGATTGCCGCGGGTGCCGTGAGTTTTGTCGATTTCGTCGAGACGTTCGGCCAGACATTTGTAACCCGCCTCGTCGTGAAACTCGCTTTGATGATAAAAGATAGATTGCGCGAACGTATTCCAGATTTCATCACGCACGGATTGGCGGGAAAATTTGCGCGCGGCTTCTTCCAGATCGTGCCGGAATTCTTCATCGCTTTTCTTCCGGCGCGCGAAGCCGATGATAACCACAGCCGGCGGCAGTTCACCATCGGCGGCGAGGTTATACAACGCAGGAACGAGTTTGCGGTGCGTGAGATCGCCCGTCGCGCCGAAAATCACGATGCTGCATGGCTGCGGTACCGAGCGGCTTGAAAGGCCTTCGCGCAATGGATTCGCCTCGGCCTGTTCCGTTGTGCGATTCATCGCGCGGTCAGAACGGAATCGGAAATCTTTTGGTCAGGTCTAGAACCTTTTGGTGCACACGCTCCAGCGCGTCGCCGTCGGTCTTTTTTTCCAAGGCTTCGGCCAGGAGATCGGCAATCTCGAGCATTTCCTCTTCTTTCATGCCGCGTGTCGTCACCGCAGGCGTGCCGACGCGGATTCCGCCGGGCTTGAAAATCGGGTAGGTGTCGAACGGGATGCCGTTCTTGTTCACGGTGATGCCGGCTCGGTCGAGAACTTCCTGTGCTTCTTTGCCGTTAATTTCTTTCGGACGAAGATCGACCAGCATCAAATGATTGTCGGTGCCGCCGGACACGATACGGTAACCATGTTTCGCCAGGCCGGCGGCAAGCGCCTTCGCGTTGACTACCACCCGGCGTTGGTATTCGTGGAATTGCGGCTGGAGCGCTTCATGAAAACAAACGGCCTTTGCCGCAATCACATGCATCAGTGGTCCGCCCTGCACGCCCGGGAAAACGGTTGCATCGATCTGCTTGGCGAATTTCTCTTCGCACATCACGATACCACCGCGCGGCCCGCGCAAACTTTTATGCGTAGTAGTCGTGACGAATTGCGCGTGCGGAATCGGGCTGGGGTGCTGACCGCCGGCAACAAGTCCGGCTATGTGCGCCATGTCGATGAACAAAACGGCGCCGACCGAATCGGCGATTTGACGCAATCGCGGGAAATCAATGATGCGTGGGTAAGCTGAGGCGCCCGCGGTGATCATTAACGGGCGGACTTCTTCGGCTTGCTTTTGCAAAGCGTCGTAGTCGATCTGCTCGGTTTTTTCGCTGACGCCGTATTGCGAGACGGTATAAAATTTGCCGGAGAAATTCGCGGGGTGCCCATGCGTGAGATGGCCGCCATGCGCAAGATTCATCGCGAGGATCTTGTCGCCCGGTTTCAATATTGAAAAATAAACCGCCATGTTGGCCTGCGCGCCGCTGTGCGGCTGCACATTTACGTGCTCGCACCCGAAGAGTCGCTTTGCGCGATCAATGGCCAGCTGTTCGGCGATATCGACGTTCTCGCATCCGCCATACCACCGTTTTCGCGGATAACCCTCGGCGTATTTGTTGGTGAGAACGCTGCCCTGGGCTTCCATCACCGCACGGCTGGTGAAATTCTCCGAGGCGATCAGCTCGATGTTTTCGCGCTGGCGTTTTTCTTCCGCGGCGATCGCATCAAAAATTTCTGGATCTGTCCGTCGCAATGCTTCGCCGTGAATACGAGACAATGGCGTCAATCTTTCCGGTTCCATGGAATGAGAAATATCACTGCCCACATACGCAGCGCCAGTGCGAGCTGCACCTGGGGGAACAAGGGAGCTTTGTTCGACAAACGCAAGCACGCTCGGCAGGGCGTTCTTGATGGTGCGCGCGCAATCCTCATACACGTCGCGGCCGAGGCCGATCGGGTCCGGCACGTCCCGCCACACCGTTGTGCCGGGTTCTTCAAATTCGCGGAGCAGGAATGATTTCTCGGCCCCATGGGGAAACAGCGCTTGAATCGTCTCCACGTGCCCGCCGGTCATGGCAAAAATGTGTGTGGCACGGTCGACCAGCGCTGGTGTGAGCGGCTGACTGCGCAGATCGCTGATATCGACGCCTTCTTTTGCACAGACCTGCACCGCATACAGACTCGGCGGCTGCCCCCGCACCGCATGCACGCCAGCGGAAAGCACTTCGATATCTTTGCGGTTGCCAACCAGGCGGAGAAAAAGCCCTTCGGCAATCGGGCTCCGACAAATATTGCCAGTGCAGACGAAGAGAACGCTTTTCACGGTGTCGGCACGCGCGGAGCAAGCGCGTCTTTCAACGTAAAAGCGAACGAGTCCAAGTCAACGCGAAGCGGGTTCAGCCAAGATGTCTTGAATGACGCGCGCTCACATGTCACATAGCGCAACCATGCCTCGGCTGATATATGGTATTTCCGTTGCAGTAATCAGTCTTCCCCTTGTGATTTTGGCGGACCCTCTAACCGAAACACGCCAGCTCGTAGTCGTTTCAGCGCGGTCCTGGCAAAGCCAGACTGGGGAGCTCGAAATGCTTTCAAACACGTCAGGGACATGGGTTATTCACAGCCGGCGCGTACCGGTGGTATTGGGCCATGGATTGGGGTGGGGGCGAGGGTTATATTTGGGTTCAAAATCCGGGCCTCAAAAACGCGAAGGAGATCGACGATCGCCGGCTGGCATTTTCTCACTCGGCCCGGTGTTTGGGTACGCGAATACTCCTCCCGCAGGCTGTCAGCTTCAATATCGTCCCATCACAAATCACGATTATTTTGTAGATGACCCAAACGCTGACGAGTACAACCAATGGGTAAAACTGCCAGCGGGCATGGATCCGAAGCAACGATGGCGATCGGCGGAGAAGATGCTGCGACCAGATGGTCTGTATCAACTCGGCATCGTTGTCCACGACAACATGGACCCCATCGTCAAGGGGCGCGGCAGTGCGATATTTCTTCACATTTGGCGAAACGCTTCTACGTCCACCGTTGGTTGTACGGCAATGGCCAAAAATAATCTTCTGAATTTGATAAAATGGCTCGATCCGGCGAAGCAACCATTATTGATTCAAGCTCCCGCGGCCGAGCTCCCCAAACTGCGGGCGCAAATCCGAACCACAGGTTCACATGCGCAACCCTAAGCTGACTGAATCGATCGCCCATATCGCCGACAGCGCGAAGAACATCGCAATCATCGTCGGAATCGCGGTTACAGTCTTCGGTCTTTATAAGGGTTACAAGGAGCTCGCGTGGTCGGCGCGAAATCAAAAGTTGTCCACGTTCGGCACCGTGAAGGAGTTAATTCGGAGCGATGAAGAGCAGCGCGGGAAGATCAACGAGATCTTGGGCATGGACATCCCGGAACTTCTTCGGAAACATCCCACTGTTGAATATTTTTATGATTCTCCGGAAGGACTCAAGATTGCATCGGTGGGACGCCACTATGAAGAGCTTGGAGCGCTTGTGCGCCTCGATTACATAGATTTTGAACTGGTCTACGAGGTTGTCCCTTTTCCGGATCAGTTCTGGGATGTGACGGAGCCTATCCGCGCTGGAGCGCGAACAAAGTGGAATAAAAGCAAAGAAGGAGAACCTAAAGGTTTGACGGATTTCTGGAAGAACTTTGAATATCTGAAGAATCGCTATGAGAAACAGCGGCAAATTGAGCGCCGGTCGAAGACAGATACTACTGTGCACTAACGCTGGGATTCTGACCGTTCTTAATCACTAGCTTCGGAACACTATCGCTCACGGAGATTCGAAAGATGGATCGCATCGCGCCTCGTTTCTCTTTTTCGTTGAAAATCACGCACAGGAGTTCCTGACTGGTCAGCCAGCAGGATTCAATGGCGACGTCTCTATTCCGCGAAACCCGGGTCGGCTTTTCCGCGGCAATATCAAATGCATAGATCGCGGCCGGGCCGCCAAGATCAACATCGATTAGAAGCATCTTTCCATCTGGTGACATACTCAATCCAAACACTTGAGCGTCCCCGTACTTTCCGCGTTCACTGAGAAGCTTCGAAAGCTCCCATTTCTTTAAAACGTTTCCCTGCAGATCAACTCGGTACACATTCTCAAAGTCGTAACCGAAAATCGATTTACCGTCAGGTGCCCAGGCTGGCGAGTCTGGCGGTAATCCGTCAACCACGCGAAAATCAGAACCGTCGGCATTTACCAAACCCCGGCGCCATTGCTCATCAATCAACACGCGAAAGGAAATCTTTGAGCCGTCCGGCGACCATTTCGAACCGTAGGATTGCTGGCTCGGAATATCTTTGAACGTTGTAATTTTACCCGTTGCGATGTCTGCGACGGCAATCTGACGAACGCCGGCACCCGATTGTTTTGTAGAGGACTCTTCGGTATTAAATGCTACTCGTGTTCCGTCAGGCGAAATGTCTGGATAAACTCCAGCACAGATTTTTTTTGCGCCGGTTCCATTAAGCTTAGCAATCCATACTTCGTTTCCATCGCGGGAGAACGCGATCTTTTGCTCTGCTTTGGTCGCGAATGCAGCCAGCATGAGACAGAAGAAAATGAAAAACGCCGGTGTTCTCATAGACATTCGACTCGATTGCGGGAAGCAGCCTCCGGACGAAGAAAAACCGCTGTTTGGTTTTCAGCAATCATTTTATCCGCGAGCAAGTGTAGGCGGAATTTGTGCCAGAGATAAAGGACCAAAATCGCTCCGAGAACAGATGCGACCAGACCGCCAGGATGAAATCGGCCTCCGAAGCCATGGAAAATTCGCAGCCGTCCTGTCGCGGATGGCTGGCACGTCATGAGCGCCAGCGCTTCTCCAGAATTGGACTTCTCGGGAGCGTGAATTGCCGGTATCGTGGTCATTTCCGTCGCCTTACTGCCAATGACGACCGACACACTGCGCCAGGTGCCGTTATTCGAGTCCCTCGATGAAGAGGCGGCCACCGAACTGTGTCATCTGATGGAGAGCATCGATTGCAAAGCCGGCACTCCGCTGTTCCGCGCTGGCGACGAAGGCGACGCGATGTACGTGATCGAACGTGGCAAGGTCCGCATTTGCGTGCGGGCCTCCAACGGCCGTGAGGTGGTTCTGAGTGAACTCAGTCGCGGCGATTTTTTTGGTGAAATGGCTTTACTCGACGGCCAACGACGCCGCTCGGCGGACGCCGTGGTGGCGGAGGATTCGCGGTTGGCTGTGCTCTCGCGGGAGCACTTCCTGTCATTCGTCCAGAGCAGCCCCAAGATCGCTTTGGAAATGCTCACCGCGCTAGCAAAGCGGTTGCGGCACACGGATGAACTCTTACGCCGGAGCGCAACGCGCAACGTTAATGTGGAAGAAGCGGCTCAGTTGACGCTCGCCGACCGCGCCGCAGATCTCATCGCCGAATTCGGCGGCAGTTGGAAATTTATTATTGCTGCTGTGGTCTTCTTTAACATATGGGTGTTGATAAATAGTCTGGTGCTTGACAAGGGCTTCGATGCTTATCCCTACCTGCTGCTCAGCTGTGTGATTAACATGCTTGCCGTGCTGCAAGCGCCGATCATTTTGATGTCACAGAACAGGCAGTCTCACAAAGACCGGCTTCGTTCTGAAATCGATTATCAAATCAACTTGAAGAATGAACTCGCGCTAAACGAGATTCTTGATCGCTTAAAAACACTCGAGCGTGACTATCTGCGGCAGGCGGCCGACAAACAGACAGACGGCCAGGTGACAAAATCAGAGTAGCTAATGAACGCGTTGCATGGTTCCGCGCCTGCTCTCGGCGGCAGGGATAAATGGTGCTGGCTCGCCCGACCAGTTGCCGCGGTAGTCAGCGTGATTATTTTATTTTCCTGATGAGAAAGCTGACAACCACTGTGTTTGTGATGGCCATGGCGATCATTGTGTTCTCCGGCTGCGCGTCTCCCAAGCCAAGCCCGGAACAGCAGACACGAGAATCCGAACAGCAGCTGGATGCCGAACATCAGCAAGCTGAGTTCCGCAAGGCGCTCCCGCCGGTCAGCAATCCCGGCCGGGGAAATCAGTAACCAAAGCCCAAATCACGAACAGCAGCTCGCGAACCAGTTCGTCTTTCCTGATTTTTTCGTCATTCGACCTTCGTACTTCGTCTTGTGCTCACTAGCCTAGCATCCGACTGCATGCTTAAAGTGAGCAATGCGATCGCGATGGAAGCGCATCCGATATCGTCTGGAGTGGCTCGGCGTTATGCTTGCCGCAAAGCTGATTCCCTTATGTTCGCGGAAAGTCTGCTATCATCTTGCCCTGACAGCGAGCGCGCTACTTATCTTTCTTGACCGGCCTCGCTACTATGTCGCTCTAAGCAATCTGCAGGCGGGGTTTGGCGATCGATTCTCGCGCGCCGAGCAAAGGAGAATTGTCCGACAATCGTTTCAACACTTCGCGCGCACCATGATCGATCTGCTGTGGAGCCCCCGGCTGACACAGCAAAACTTCTCCCGCTACATCGAGTGCCAAAATTTTGAGGAAACAACGCGAGGCACAGGGCCAGAGCGAAGTGTCATTGTCGCCTGCTATCACTATAGCAACTTTGAATGGCTCAGCTTGGCCTGTGGTTTCCTAGATTTAAAAGGCACAATCATCTCGCAGGAATTCAAAAACTCTTTACTCGATCCAATCTTCAAGAAACTACGCGAGCAATCTGGTCATGAGCTGATACCGCGCGAGCGTGGAATCGTTCGCCTTTATAAGGTCCTCCGCCGAAAAGGGCGTACTGCGCTGCTGGCCGACCTTACTGTGCCGCCCAGCCAGGGCGCCGTGGCAATTGATTGCTTTGGACTGAAAACCAGTGTGACTTCCGCACATGCTTGGCTGCACCGGCAGACCGGCGCCCCGATTATTCCAGCGCATTGCGAGCCCCTGCCGGATGGCCGCTACCGGCTGGTGTTCCATCCAAAGATTGAAGGCACCGCTGACATGACTCATCAGCAAATCGCACAGGCGTGTTGGAATTCCTTTGAACCATACGCCCGAAAAAACCCGGCGCCCTGGCTCTGGATGTACAAACACTGGCGCTATCTGCCGGCTAATCCCGAGGGTCGTTATCCGTTCTATGCAAACTTTTACCGGCCGTTCGAAGACATGGTTCAACGCGATAGCCCGGATGCTGTTGAAAAGCCGAAACGGTGAAGGCGTTCGCCGGACAAGCGAACGCCTTACCATTCGTCTTACTGCTTCACAAAGGCCGCTCTACATCGCGGTTTTACGGTTTGTTAACGACCATTTGCGGCGCAGGTTCGCTCATTTCGATGTGCGCACTCACCTTTTGGATTTACGCTGCCTGCTCGTTCAAGCGCGCCGTCACAGCTTCCATTCCTTTCTGTTGCTTTGCCATAGTCGCCTCGAAGTCTTTGCGTTGCTCGGCCACCGTTGTCTTTAACTCGGCAATGGTCGCTTGCTGGTCTTCGACCTTCTTATGCTCCTTGAGAAACTCATTAAGCAGCATCGCGTTGCGCTGTATCGCACGCTTTCGATTGGCCCGCTGCGATCGCTGATTGCTAGGTTAGGATCGACCTGAGCCACCTCCTCAGCGATCAGGCCATAGTCAAGGATTTGACTCTTATCGATGTCCTTCTTGTATCGGAAGGTGACTGGCTTGAGCGCAAACAGCGCCTTGCTGGCATTATCCATCGGCTTGACGTCCTCTTTGTAATGGCGCGACGAAGTCACATGACCAAGCAGTCCCGTCGTCAAGTTAACGGTTACGGTATCGGCATCGCCACTATTTACTGAGGTGGTGTTTATGTTGCGAATGTAAGTATGGTCGCTCTCCCCAGCTACACCCTCCGTCCCCGCGCCGATGTAGACGTTACCGACACCGGTTGTTGCTAGCCTCCCGGCTTCAAACCCGAGAGCGGTATTGCCATTGCCAGTATTAGCATTGAGCGCGGCATTGCCGCAGGCCGTGTTGCCGTTACCGGCCGTATTGCTACGAAGCGCGGCGCCGCCGACGGCCACGTTGTAGCTGCCTGTATTGCTGAAAAGTGCCTGGTCACCCATCGCCGTGTTTTCGAGGCCATTAGTGTTGGCAAAAAGCGCTTGGTAGCCAACTGCTGTGTTAGAGGAAGTATCGTTATAGAGCAGAGCGTTCGTCCCAACGGCCGTGTTCCTATCGCCGGTGGTGTTAAGCAAAAGTGCTGCAGCACCGACTGCGGTGTTGGAATCGGTAGTGTTGAGCGCTAGCGTGCCGGCACCAACACCGGTGTTGAAATTGCCGCCGCCGGTAAATAGCGAATACCAACCAATCGCCGTGTTTCCTGAACCACCGCTGAAAAATGAAGAGCATTCCATCCTTCCGCTGTCGTGAACGCGGGGTAGCACCCATCCGGTGACGGAACAACTTGCGGAGCTGCGTGTATTTGTGGCGAAAACGCGAAGTTGGCCAGCACGGACAGGATCGTTGTGAATATTGTGAGGCTACTTCGATCTTTCATTATTTAAGTTTCCTTTCATTGTTTCGGCTTTCTTTGAGTTCGCGTGGGCCACCGTAGCCTTCGCGAAAGTGGGTCCGTTGAGAACTCATTTCCGGCGGTTCATGGAACATGTTTGGTTTTATCTGGCGCTTCGTGAAAACCTGCGCCCGAAAGCATTTTGCTCGGAATTCAGATGCTCTGTCGAGAGAAGATTACACTGCTTGGAGGGTTGAAGCGGACCAGGTAGAGATTGGCCAGAGCGGCAAAGACGTAACCAAAGTACGTTAGGTTTCCAGCTTGCTTCAATCATCTTCGCGGATTAAAGCGTGCTTCGCGCCATGAATCGCTCAGCATCCTCAACCGGCGAAATTCTGCGCGCGCACTGTGCCGCTATCGCGAAGGAAGAAGCATTACTGCGCGAAGGCGGCGGTAAGGGGGGGCACGAGCGTCAGCGTAAGATGGGCCGACTGCCAGTACGTGAACGGCTCAGCCAGTTGCTCGACAAGGATACAGCTTTTTTTGAGATTGGACTCTGGGCCGGTTACAAGATGTACGAGCAATGGGGAAGAATACCGGCAGCCGGAGCCGTGGCGGGCATCGGCAACGTGTCCGGCGTGCCGTGCATGGTTGTTGCGAACGATGCAACCGTTAAAGCCGGCGCATTTTTCCCACAAACGGCTAAGAAAGTCATTCGCGCTCAACGCATCGCGTTCGAATGCTCGCTGCCTCTGATTTATCTGGTCGATTCAGCCGGCGTGTTCCTGCCGATGCAGGACGAAATTTTTCCAGACGAAGACGATTTCGGCCGAATCTTTCGCAATAACTCGGTAATTTCAGCCGCTGGCATTCCGCAGTTTGCGGCGATCATGGGCAACTGTGTCGCCGGCGGCGCGTACCTTCCTGTGCTATGCGACAAAATCCTGATGACTAAAGGCAGTGGCCTGTATCTGGCGGGTCCTTCGCTAGTAAAAGCAGCCATTGGTCAGATTGTGGATGCGGAAGAGCTGGGCGGCGCGCAAATGCATGCGGAGGTGAGCGGGACAGTGGATTTCTTTGAAAAGGATGATCCCTCCTGCTTGAAACGCCTTCGTTCGCTCGTCGCCTTGTTGCCTGAGGCGCAGCACCCGAAGACATCGCACACGCAAAAAGAAACCTTCAAGCGGGCAAAGTCTCAGGACAGCATCTATGATTTGATCAGCTTCGACGGCCAGAAAAACTACGACGCGCGTGATCTGCTGGCCACGATCATCGATGCAGGTTCCCTGGACGAATATAAAGCTGACTATGGCAAGACAATCGTTACCGTTTACGCGCGGATCAATGGGAGAGCTGTTGGGATCGTAGCTAACCAGCGTTTGCAGGTTAAGACGAAGAAGGAAGGCATTCAGATGGGTGGAGTCATCTATCCCGATAGCGCTGACAAGGCCGCGCGTTTCATAATGGATTGTAATCAGACGAGTTTACCCATTCTTTTTTTCCAGGATGTGACAGGCTTCATGGTGGGACGCGATGCGGAACAGAGCGGCATCATTCGCAGTGGCGCCAAGCTCGTGAACGCCGTGAGCAATTCTATCGTGCCCAAAATAACAGTGGTTGTGGGTGGATCCTTCGGCGCAGGCAATTACGCCATGTGCGGCAAGGCATACGATCCACGATTCATTCTCGCCTGGCCGACTGCACGCTATGCGGTCATGGGCGCCGCTCAGGCGTCGGATACTGTCTTTTCAATTCTGGCTCGCGCTCGCGAACGCGGTGACAAGAAAGCAACGCACGAAGAACTCGAAGAACTTCGAGCGAAGGTGAAACAAACTTACGAAGAACAAACAGATATCCGTTACGGCGCGGCGCGCGGATGGGTGGATGCGGTCATTCAGCCTCACGAAACACGCGATGTATTAATCCGGTTGTTGGAATATGTATCGCGGCCCATGCCGAAAGGACACTTTCACACTGGAGTCATCCAGGTTTAATTGGTCATTCGTCACTCGAAATTTCGTCCGTTGCACCATGTCTGTAGTTCTGATCGAAAAACAATCACCCGAAATAACTGTCTTAACTCTCAACCGGCCTGAGCGTCGCAACGCGCTCACGCTCGAGTTGCTCAGTCAGTTATCGGCCGCGGTCAACAGGGCTTCTGACGACCGCGAAACACGAGTGATCATTTTGCGCGGTGCAGGTGCCGCCTTCTGCACAGGGCTCGATTTAAAAGAAGCCGCCGATCAGACCAAGGCTCATGCGACGGCAGAAATGGTCGCAAACACGCTGATAACCGTCAGCCAAACGAATTTGATTACCATTGCCGCAGTGCATGGCGCAGCTGTTGCAGGCGGAGCGGGCATCATGTCTGCGTGCGACTTCGTCATTGCGGCAGAGGGAACAAAGATTGGATATCCGGAGGTGCGCCGCGGTTTGGTAGCTGGGTTAGTTATGACTTTTCTGCGCCGGCAGACAGGCGAACGAAACGTGCGCGAGCTGTTGTTAGGCTCAGAGCTGATTGACGCGCAACGCGCAAAGCAAATAGGGTTGGTGAATCGTGTTGTTCCTCAGACGAACGTAATGAGCGAAGCAATGAACTTCGCCAAATCCGTTCTACAAGGCGCGCCAGGGGCAGTTAAACAGACCAAGCAATTGATTGAGGAACTCTGGTGGCGCGGAGTTAAGGAGGACGTCGACCTTGCCCTGACGTATCACATGCAGGCGCGGGAATCTGCCGAGGCCAGTGAAGGGATTGCCGCCTTTAACGAGAAGCGCAAGCCAAGCTGGCTGGCTGGAACATAAGGAGCGTCAGACAGTTTACCTGACTCGGCCGGGAGCCTGCCACCTTGCCGAGACAGCGTCCCAGGCTATCACCCAGCTTCCTCGGCGATTGCAGCGCCGAAAGCTCTAAGCGCTGTGCGGCGGTCGACAAACCGGCCGTTGCTTTTTCAGGTCGCGGGCCTCGGCACCGTAATAGGGACACTGTGAACTCAATTGGCAAACCGTTATTGCGGCGAGTGGCTTTACGAACTGCAACCAAGACGCGATGGTCGCCGCGCATGAAAAGAAGAAGAGTTTCGCTAAAAGGCCGATGGCGACCGCGAACCGGGTGGGGTGTGCCGGCAGCGTGGTTAACTCTTTGTATTGTTTGGAGCTCAACCTGGCTCGCCATTAAAGTTGGCCTGCGCGATTTGCCGCCGATTTCGTTCGTGGCCATCAGGTTCCTAATGGCCATCGTCGTGTTGCTCGCTGTTTCAATGGGTCGTACACGATTGCTTCCACTACGCCGCAATGATTATGCGGTTTTGGCAATTACTGGCGTTCTCATGTTTGCCGTGAACTACACCTTGCTGTTCTGGGCTGAGTTACACGTGTCATCGGGGCTCGCTGCTGTCCTGCAGGCAACGATTCCGATGTTCGGCTTGATCTTCGCGCATTGGATGCTGCCGGATGAGCCTCTGCGCTTTCAAAGACTAGCCGGCGTAATTATCGCAATCGGCGGAGTAACTCTCATCTGCGCGCGACTTTTCGGTTTCAATGGGCCGCTTGCTTTCTGGGCTGGGGTGGCAGTTGTTTTCGGAGCTGGGAGTGCCGCTTTCGCCAATGTGCTGGTCAAGGCGCGATCTATCCAGCTCGCGCCAGCCATGTTGGCTGCGTGGCAGATGATTTTCGGAACCGCGCCATTGCTCGTGCTTGGATTTGCGGTTGATGGAAATCCAGTGCGATTTCATTGGACGATCATGTCCGTTTTTTGCCTGATGTATCTGGCTGTCATTGGATCGGCACTGACGTTTTTGCTGCTGTATTGGCTCTTGCCGCGGCTGACCGTCGCGCAGCTGCAAAGTATCTCACTTATCACGCCCCCAGGTGCAGTCATACTCGGGTGGCTGTTAGGCGGCGAAAGTTTTCCTGTTTCTTCGCTGTTAGGTGCTGCGCTCGTTCTTGTCGGAGTTTGGATGATTTTCCGAAAAGGAGCAGTGCGCGAGCCCGTAATTCAGGAAGGGTAGTGGATCCGCGGCCTCTCGGTTTATACCGGTGAGGACCGAAACTGAATGCAGGCACTGCAGGCTGTTCATGTGGCTCCAATACTTTAGCCGCCCGGTTCTTTCGGAACAGGAACTTCCTTGGGTGGCTTCGGCTCTTCTTCAGGTGCCTTTCCTGACGCACGAACGTTGACAAACTTATTGAGGAGATCGAACCAAAACGGTGCACCTAGCGAAACGGCGAATGCCGTAACCAGCCATCCCAGGATCATGGTCAGCCATTGATCGCGTTTCGGAAATTCAGTCCAGCCAATCGGCAACGATAAAGTGCTAATTGTTTCTACCACATCTTTGATCGGCCGGCTCTCCCCTCCAGGTTGTGCGACGAAACTTTTGGCGCTTTCGACGAGCGAAGCGCGCAGCGGAGAATTCACGGCGAAAAGCGTTCGCCCGATATGCACACTGTCGATGTTCAGAAGGATAACGAGAGTCAGGCCAAGAAAGAACTGGATCCACTGAGTCTTACGTTTGTACCATCCGCTGGCGCGATCCATGCCGTTATTAAACCAAATTTCGATCTGCGTCTTTAAACGCTGTACATCATGTTGTGATTCCTCCAGCAACGTTGTTAGCGTTCTTCGAAGTGGTGGCGGTAAATTTGCCAGTCCGGTTTTGAGATCAGTGAGTGTGCGACTCCCATCAGTAGTCGCCGGCGCAATCAGGTCTAATAGCACAAGCGAAAACGTGCGTGACGGTATGTAAGAAGGCTTGCTATCAGCTGTTGATAGGCCCTTAATTAAGGGATGCGCATAAACTTGCGCAACCCAACCGTCCTTGGAACGATCCTGGAGCAGCTCCTGGATTGCTTTGGAAAGATTTTCCGCGCGAGACTTCAGCAACGCAGCGATGAATTCGTTTATCGCGCTGATAACCAAACTAACCAGAAGATAAATGAAGATTATCGCGATTACTACGTCGAGTATCGTAGATCCAAACATGTTATTCGCTTTAAGCGCTACAAAACCTCTAAACCTGCTGCAGGCGCAATCGATCCCTCTCCAATCTTGTTCGGTGGCCCGACGTCTGAATAGCCGGCGTAATCATAGAGACAGCGGGTCACTGGGGGAAAATATCAGGCGGCGCGGACGGGTATTTGGCTTTAAGATTTGCGAAGTATTTCTTGTAATCGGTTCCTTCCTCAGCAGGCATCCATTCTAACAACTTCCATTTGTTCGTCTGCTCTTGCAGAAGTCCGGACTGCGATTCGTAATGTTGCGTGCCGTTTGCCGATCGCGGATTGACCTGTATCCATGCCCAGCCGTTGTGAACCTTCAAGTAAGGAACATCCAGAACAAGATTTTTTCGTCCCTGACGAGCTAGTGCGTGGTGAACTGCCTGGAGGATTGCATTCCTCTCCGCGCTACCCTCTGGAGGGGTATGCGCTGTGTTTACAGTAGCGCACCCAAATAAAACAAGCGACGCCACCATCGATGTTATTGTGAGGTAATTCTTCATGGGCATTGTTAATGTCAAATTTCGAAAGCGTGGTCAATGCTTTAGGCAAGCAGTTGAGCCCGCGAGCAGTTGCTACAAAGGCTCAATGGCGCACCAGCATCAGGAACTCGGGGTTATCCGGCAAATCCTTGATGAAAGGCTTTCCGCGCGGTCGACCGTCGATCGAACCGTAACGAAGAATTTCCTTTGAATTGCGGCTGGCGACATAAAAATCTCCATCATCGCCAAATGCCATGCCCGCAGGACCATTGAGACCTGCGGATTTTGATTCGATAAAGACGCTGGTAGAGCCCTGCTGAAGATCATGGCGCAGAATTGAATCATTGCCGCCGCTCCCGATGAAGAGATAACGACCATCTGGGCTGAGCAGCAAATGGATCGGCCTGTCGAGTTGGTCGCTTCGCGAAACAAGGTTGCGCAAATGGCGACCCGTCCGCGCCTGGTAAATTCGTACGCAATCGGCAGCCCGATCGGCCACATACAAATCATTGTTTGATGCAAAGATCACTGCTCTGACTTCCAGGAGACCGTTTGACGCGAGCTTCGCAGAGGGGATGAAGGTTCCAGGAGGGAGATCCACATGTTCTCGATCGAGACCCTGAGGAAGAGGCATCGGCGTTCCCGGTTTGCCTGTCTTGCTGGCGGGACCGTGATATCTCGCGATCAGATTAGTATTCTGGCTCGACACATAAAGATCGCCTTCGGCATCAAACGCTACGTTAAAGGGATGGTCGATCCCGGGGTTCGCCTCCGCGTGGCGCTTCACAAACACCCCGGCAAAATCGTGCTGGCCGTTTTCATTTAGCGCGCCCTTGAACTTTAGAACTTCGCTATATTCGAAATATGCGTTGACTACGTACAGGTTCTGATCCGGCCCGAAGACGAATGCGCGAAGCTCACGAAGTTTCGTACCGTCTGGAAGGCTCTTTTTGTTTAGCGCCTTCCGTAATTCCTTGCCCTCGGTCGAATAGACGTGAATATTATTCAGCGTGGCCTTCTCTTCGCCGCCGTGAAAACTGACGTACCATTCCTTGGCCATAGCGTATGTTTAAATCTCTTCGGCCGGATCTGCCATTGCGCAGGAGCACCCATAAAATTTAATATTTTTGGCTGTTCGTCGAGACGTTTTTCCTAGACAATTGCATGACACGGCAATTTGAGGACCGAATCATGAAATCCGTTCTGTGCACGCTGTTTTGGCGTCGTCGTTTCGAATCGTTCGCTTCAGCGACGTTTCTGCTGTTATCGACCTATACATTTTCACTTGTGGCTGCCGGGGAAGACGAATCTCTTCCATTGGGGAATCCACCAGTGCTGGAGCACTCGACACCGACGGGCGCCACCGAAACCGCACAACGGCTCATCCCGTTTCCATTCACTCCTCCTGATGTAAAGCTCAAAGAAAAGGAGCCTCTCTCTAGCTCCAATGACTGGTTTACCAGGCATGATAAAAACAAGATGGATGAGCTTGGCAGCCTCGACTTCCACGCCTCAACTGGTCCCCAGAGCGTGGGGGTTGTCCCTAAACTTCACAATACTTCAGCAGGAGTAGAGATTTATCGGCTTCCTCCCACGTTGAGCAAAGACGCATTTGAAGCAAAGGAAGGCCCGTACCGCGCGGGTATCACTAAAAAGTACAGTAACAAGAGATCTGGAGAGAAGATTGCCAAGTTCAAGGTAGGTACAATGGCCCAGTCTGGGCTCGCCTGCTTTTATGTGTCTCGTCTGCTCGGCCATCTTGTCGAAGTACCGCCCGGGACATATCGAACGATGGACATCCAGAAATTTCAGAAGCTCGGGCAGCAGGCCCGAACGACTGGCAATGCAAGTTGCACCCAAGCTTGGGCCGACCTCCGAAGTCTGGTGAATTCGGCGAGTCCAAGATTGGTTCTTCCAGGTGGAAAGCTTGTCTATGGCTCACTGGCCCAAAATCCCCGAGGAGAAGAAAGCAGTCCCGAGGATTATTGGACGGTCGGTGCA
>DATBDJ010000044.1:0-20444 GCA_036269995.1 Candidatus Udaeobacter sp. | reverse complement strand
GATGCCGATGTTCGTGAATGGGAAAAGAAAACAGCGAAATCTACGGAGGCAGAACTGAAGAGCAGGGCTGCTCAAATCGCGAATGAGCTTGCGCAATCGCACGTTGGAAAAAACTTCTGCGTAGCGGAAGTACCCGGTGCGGATGGAAAACTCCTCCAGGCAATCGCGGATGCGTTGAAGTCCAAATTCAAAGGCCCGATTTTTCTTGCCGGCACGCGAAACGCATCAGTCGCTTTGGTCGCATATGTCCCTTCAACGCTGCCGACGAAGTTTCAGGCGAACAAATTGATCCAACAGATTGCGCCGATTGTCGGTGGCAAAGGCGGCGGACGTCCGGAAAGCGCGCAGGGCGCCGGGAAAGAGGCCAGCAAAGTGCCTGAAGCGCTGACGAAAGCACGAGAGCTCCTGAGTTAACGCAAGGGCGGAACTTACGAGTCAGTTGTCATTCTTTGCGAAGCGAAAATCTCAGGCGCCGCGTTCGTATGCGATTTTGCGCTGCGCGGCGTTAACGAACGAGGAAAACGCGACGCAAAAAAAGATCGCAACAATGAATTGTTTCACGTATTCGGGGCGCTAACGCTTGGAAAACGCGCGTTCTTGATCAGGCGTCTCAAGTTTTCTCCGTCCGCTGACATCCGATAAATCGAATCTTCCTTTTCGCCGGCGGCACGGCTGAGAAAAAGAATATTGTCGTTATCCAGCCAAACGCCGTCCCAGCCCAACATTTTTTTCGGCGTGAGCCTGGTCGCCTTCTTCGATTGCACATCGAACGCCCAGAGTGTCGGCAATGGTCCGTCCCAATCTTTGCGTCCCGATTCTTCGTCCATGTCGATGCTCAAAAGCAATCGCTTGCCGTCGGGCGACACATCGATGCGACCGTCGCCGCTCATGTCACCTTTCGGCACGATCTTGTCGATCTTCCATTGGCCGCGCACCGCGCCGTCGAGACCGATCTGGTAAATGTTCGCCATGTCCTCACAAAAACCGATTGACCGTCGCGCGCCCAAATGGGCGAATAACGCGTCACTTCATTTTGCACGCCCGGCTTGAGCAGGTGGAAATTCGTGCCGTCGGAATTCACCACGGCAAGGTCCCAGACTTCGTGAGGTCGCGTAATGAAAAGGATTTGTTTCCCGTCACCCGTCCAGCTCGGGTAATAGGAATTATCGCTCGGGACATCTTTGAAAACGTCAATTTTTCCCGTGGCAATGTCGACAACCGCGATATGACGCGCGAACGTCGTGTCGCTCGTTTTCTCGGTCGTGTTAAACGCGATGCGAGTTCCATCCGGCGAGATCGCCGGGAAATTTCCGTCCGCGATCTTTTTCTCAGCGGTGCCGTCGAGATTCGCTATCCAGACAGCCTGATCTCGTTCAAACGCGATATGTCGGTCCGCAGGAAACGCGGTAGCAGAAAGGCACGCCAACGCGAGAGCAAATGACAATCTTTCTTTCATGGCAGGATCAGGGTGACGAAGAAGGTCGCGGCGAGCGCGACCAGCAGGACCATTAGGTATACAAAGCCGCCAAAAAGGAATTTAAAAACGCTGAAGAACCAGCCCTGGCGATAAACGTACCGGATTGAGAGGAAAATTTGTGTCACAAATGCGATCCATAGGAGCGCGATCACCCATCCTGCAATTAGACCTGGCGCGAAATGATTCAGCCCAATGGTCGCCAGCACAATCAGCATGGTCCCGGCGTAGAAAAACGTGTGGATATGCAACGCGTAAATCAGATGGTCGATATAGAAGAGACGGCGCCGGATATAGAGAACCTTCAACACAAAAGCGAAAAGGGGGACACAGCACAGCATCATGTAGGGGAGATTGCTGAAGAGGGTGCTAATAAAGAGGCCCATTTTCGTTCCGTGTTCACCCATCTTCTCCTTCGCCCGAGCTTCGATCCAGTGTTCGAACGGCGTGTTGGATTTCTTATCGTCAAAAACGACGAATGGGCGATTTCCCACCGGACCGTATGTTTGCTGACCCGATTCGGCGGTCGGCGATGCGCCTGGCTCCGCTGTTGGTGACGGAGTTTGTTCGGGCGTTGGTGTAGTCGTCGCAGAAAGCGTTGGCTTCGTCAGATAATCCAATGCTTTCTGCGCTTTTCGCCGTTGCTGCGGGGTGAGGTTTTCCTTTTTCAGTTCCGCTTCAATCTCGTCGCGTTTGTCTGCTATCGCCGCAGCGACCTCTGCCCGCTTTTCCTCGGGAAATTTCGTCGGATCAAAGCGTATTCCTTTCGCTCCGTAATTTACGGCAAAGAAAAAGAGAATACTTGCGAGGAGATACAATCGCAGCGGATTGACGTAGCGGACGCGCTTGCCGGCGAGGAACTCATTTGTTAGCCGCCATGGTTTCACGATCAGAAGCGCAATCGTGGCGAAAAACTTCGAATCCCAGTTGAGGAATTCGTGGAGCAGATCGGCAACAACGTACCGGAAAGAACGGCGATACTCGATAGCTGGTTGCCCGCATTGCGCACACCAGTGCCCCTGCAGTTCTGCGCCGCAATTCTCGCAGTGCGTCAGCGCTGGAGCTTCGTCTTTCGCTTGGCCCGGCGTTCGCTCGAAGGCGCTAATGGCTGTGTCGCCCAGAATAATTTTTGCGGCTTCATCGGCCATATGGTCGCGAGATTACAAAAAGATCTGCGCTGCGTCGACTGCGCATAGGCCCGCGTCCATTGAACGCCGATGGCGGCGCGAAAACGAAAGCTTTGGATTGACCAGTCGAACGGCTTGGTGAGACGATCTCGCGCGGTGGCACTTCATCTGTTCAGAACGAAGAGTCCGGAGCTGTTGATCGCCGAAGCAGACGCGGCCGAGCGGCAAATGAAACGCACGCTGACTGCGTTTGACCTCACCTGCATCGGAATCGGCGCCATCATTGGCACCGGAATTTTCGCGCTCATCGGCACCGCGATTGCCGGTCAGACATTTCCCACGCGGTTGGAGACGCCTGTTCTTAATTTTATCCAAGCATGGTTTTCGGGAGCGGATGTCGTTCTGGGCCGGGCAGGGGCCGGGCCGGCCGTGGCGATTTCCCTGTTTGTGGCGGCGGTGGCATGTGGATTCGCTGCGCTTTGTTATGCAGAGCTCGCGTCGATGATTCCGGTCTCGGGTTCGGCCTACACCTATTCCTACGCAACACTCGGCGAGATCATCGCGTGGATCATCGGTTGGGATCTGATCTTGGAATATGCGGTCGGAAATATGGCGGTGGCAGTCGGTTGGTCGGGCTATTTCGTTAAGCTGTGCGGCAGTTTATTCGGACTCAAATTTCCAATCTGGGCCGTGAACGATTACCGGACGGCCAGCGATCTGATCGCCAAAGGTGGCGACACACTGAAAGATTTTTCTTCGACAACCCTGCCCACGATTGCCGGTCATTCGATCGCCCTGAACTTTCCGGCGCTCGTGATTGTGGCAGCGGTTACGGTGCTTTTGGTCTACGGAATTCGCGAGAGCGCAAAAACGAACACAATGATCGTTATGATCAAAGTCGCCGTCGTTGTCTTCTTCATTTCGTTCGGGGCGTTTATGGTGCATCCGACGAACTGGCACCCGTATGTGCCGAATGGTTTTGCCGGGGTGATGAGCGGAGCAGCCATCATCTTTTTTGCCTTCATCGGCTTCGACGCCGTCTCGACGACAGCTGAAGAAACGCGCAATCCACGACGCGACATGCCGATTGGGATCATCGCAAGTCTGATCATTTGCACGTTGCTGTACGTGCTCATGGGCACGGTGCTGGCCGGCATCAAAAAATATACAGTTTATCTGGGCGATCCGGCCGCCGCCGCCACTGCTTTCGCGAGCAAACCATGGGCGGAAGCGTTGATCAGCGCCGGAGCGCTTGCTGGAATGACTTCGGTATTACTCGTTTTCCAACTTGGGCAGCCGCGGATTTTCATGGCGATGGCGCGCGACGGCTTGCTCCCACAATATTTCGCTAAAATTCATCCGCGCTTCCGCACCCCGCACGTGACGACCATCTGGACCGGCGTCGTCGTGGGCGGAGTAGCAATGCTAACCGACATCGGCTCACTTTCAGATCTAACGAATATTGGAACCTTGTTCGCCTTCATTTTGGTTTGCATCGGTGTGGCGGTTTTGCGTCGGACCGACGCAGCGCGTCCACGGCCGTTTCGTGTCCCGCTCGTGCCAATGTTCCCGATCGCCGGTGTGATCTTGTGTTTTGCGCTGATGCTTAGCCTGCCGGTAATGACCTGGATCCGCTTTGTGGTCTGGCTGGCAATTGGGCTGGTGATTTATTTTCTGTACAGCATACGCCACAGCAAACTTCAGCGAGGCATCGATGCGGGCGAAACCGAAGATGTGCCGCCGCCGCTGATTAGGACGTAGACAGCGCGAGCCTCCGATTTGCGTGCGTTGCAAGGCGGATGCGTGTGCTGCTCCTACGCTGCTTTCCGCTGGTAACTGGCGTTGTCGTCAGCTTCCAGCCAGTCGAATTGTTGCCGTGTTCGCTGGATCAAGGTCAGGTTTTGTGGCTGCTTCGCTGAAGAACTAGCGCTTTTCCGGATGACGACAGAGGCTGCTCGCCTCGAGTCCCTCACTCCACCCTTCGATTGCCGCCGTAGTCTTCTTTTCGCATTCCGCTTGTGATTTTGTAGTTCGCAAGCCAGAGGCTCGCGCTACATTGCCTTTATGGTTGAAGTATCAGTCAAATACACGGGCGATTTGCATTGCGACGCGACGCACGGGCCATCGCAATCGAAGGTTTCCACCGACGCGCCGATGGACAACAAAGGCAAAGGTGAAGCATTTTCACCCACCGATCTGGTGGCGACTGCCCTCGCTACATGCATGAGCACGACCATGGGAATTAAGGCGGAAGAGCTGGGAATTGATTTGCGGGGGATGAGCGTCTCAGTGCGGAAAGAAATGTCGAATGACGGGCCGCGGCGGATTGTCGGATTGCCGAGCGAAGTGCACATCCCGCTTTCTTCCAATTCGCCACACCGCGAAGTGCTCGAGCAAACAGCTCTCAATTGTCCGGTTCACAAAAGTCTTCCGCCGGAAATTCATCGCCCGACGAAATTTTTCTGGGAAGGGTAATTTGATCATCTCGAACGCAGTGAGGGACCTCTCTACGTGAGTTACGTCACTCAATTGTCTGCAGTGCGTGATCGCGAGGCCATGCGAGATCCTTCGCTTCAGTCAGGACGACTGCGCAATGATTATTTTTCCGGATACAGCCACTGCATATAATCACGCACGCCGTCTTCGAGGCGAAATTGCGGCTCATAGCCAAGTGCGCTGCGCGCGTTCGTGAGATCGGCTTGTGTAAAGTTTTGGTAATGCGCGTGCGGATTGTCGATGTAATCGGGTTGAAAATCTGTGCCGAGCTCTTTGTTAAGAATGTCGACTAACTCGTTGAACGAGCGCGCCTGCCCCGAGCCGACATTGTAAATTCCGCTGGTCTGCGCTTCGAGCGCGCGAATGCTCCCGTGGACCACGTCCTTTACGTAAACGAAATCGCGTTTCTGCTCGCCATGTTTGAAAATGCGCGGTCGTTGTCCCGATTTGATCTGTTGCGCGAGATTGTAAATCATACTCGCAGGCATTCCCTTGTGCGCTTCACGCGGGCCGTACACGTTAAAATAACGCAAGCCGATGATGATCCAGTCCGGCGACTCGGTGGCGGTGCGTTTGGCGATGTTGTCCATGATTGCTTTTGAGAACGAGTAAATGTTCGCCGGCGCGGCACGGTTTGATTCCACACTCGCCTCTGTGGCGGCGCCATAGATCGAGGCCGAGGAAGCGTAGATGATCCGCGTTTTGGTGGGGCGCGCAAAGTTCAAGAGGCGCCTGAAACTTTCCACGTTGTCGTGCACCTGGACGAACTGATCGTGAAACGTTGTGTCGGTGATCGATGCGAGATGAAAAATCGCGTCGAACCTTTCGTCGCCGAATTCGTTTCGCCAATCCAACGCTGCCAAATTTTGGGCTACGAAATCGCCACGATATCCGATTAAATTTTTAAAATTGCCGGAGCGCAGGTCGTCAATGACGGTGAGGCGCGCGTCGGTGAATTTCTCCTGCAAAGCGAGCGTGAGATTAGAGCCGATGAAACCGGCGCCACCGGTGATGAGCAAGTTCGAAGGAGATTTAGTCAGGGCCACGGCGAATCGATTTCTGAGCGATTAAATAGTTCTTGAACCATGTAGCGCAAGCCGCTACTTCTCGAACCAGTTCTTTGCGAGCTTGAAAAAGTGGATCGGCGCAAGAAATCCCGTGAGAATCGGGAGCAGTTGCGCTGCTGTAACTGGATACGACTTCCCATCGGGCCAATCCCCGGAAAACGTTTCGGGGGTGAAGGCGGGAAGAAGGTGCAGGCCAGTTGAGAGTTGAGTGTTGAGAGTTGAGCAAGGCGGACATGCCTGGGTTTGGCTCTCATCTCTCAATCAAAGACTCTCAACTTCTTCGAATGCCAGGAGCCAGAATATTTGTCCGGTCCACCTCATTCGGCTGTAGCCGCCCCGCTGTGTCGAGGCGTCTCAAACACGGCGACACAGCGCCGTGGCTACAAATCGAAAAAACTTCTTCGCAAAAAGAAGAATGAGAGCTGGGCGATGCGGCCTCGGCCAAACAAGTCCGACTCTCGGAGTTGGAGGTAATTTGTTATGCAAAATCGTCCAGTCTGGTCTGTCCGAGCTAACGCGCGCGTCCCGCGTGCAAATGCCAGTCCGGCTCGGACTTTCGGCGTCGCGCCGAAACAATCTTTTCGTAACGCGAGAATCTCCGCGACTGTTGTCGCACAACGAAAGTTAGCAATCGCGATACGCGCTCGCCATTATCCGAGACGGGCGCGCTCGCCGATCCGATTCGCTACGTTCCTCATATTATTGCCGTTGATTTGTCTCGCGCAGCAACCCTCGCCAACGGCGTCGCCGATCGAGGCGGAAGTGGAGCAAGTGGTGGTCACCGCCACACGTTTTGATATCCCGCTCGACCAATCGCCTGCCACTGTGAGCGTGATTACCTCGCAAGATCTTGAGCAAAAGCAAATCCAGCGCGTCAGCGATGCGCTCCGCGAAGTGCCGGGGTTGTCTGTGGTGCAGACCGGCACTGCAGGCCAGTTGACCTCGGTTTTCATGCGTGGGCTGCGCAGCGAACACACGCAGGTTTTGCTCGACGGCATTCCAATCAATCAGGGTTTGCAAGGGGCATTTAATTTCGCTGACCTGACCACCGACGACATCGACAGGATTGAAGTCGTGCGCGGCCCGCAGAGCACGTTGTACGGGCCGCGGGCTTTGGCCGGCGTAATCCAAATTTTCACAAAGCGCGGGAGTGGAACTCCGGGCATCTTGTTTGCCGCTGAAGGTGGATCGTATGACACGTCTCGCGAATGGACGCAGAGCGACGGCGCGGTCGATGGCTTCGATTATTCAATCGGTGCGAGCCGTCTCGATACTGACAACGCACGACCCAACAGCAATTATCGCAACACAACGGTGATCACTGACGTGGGTTGGTCGCCGAACCTCTCTGCACCCGTGCCGAACTCCGCCGCAGGGAACGAACAATTGCGCATCGGCACGTTATTCACGTATTCGGTGAGCGACACCGGAAATCCGAACACGATTTTCGAGCCGCGTCCGATCGATCATTTTTTCACTGAACGCTGGCTGATTGGGCCTCACATCGATTGGAGCCCAACTCAGTGGTGGGACCACAAAATGATTGTCTCCTACGATCACGAGCGGCAAATAAACGACCCAAATGAAGACGGATTTGTGGGGCCGACACGCGCTCTTTTCGAGCGGACGCAAGTTGATTATCAAAATGATCTTCGTCCCAACTCATGGCTGACACTCACCTCAGGATTCTTTTACTCCCGGCTTAATGCAGGGCAGGAGCGCCCGTTTGTCCTGCAAATTTTCGGTCCACAGCCGACGTTCGTGAGCGATCACACAAACGAGATCGCCGGATTTCTGCAAACGACGCTGACGCCCGTTCACAACTTGATGTTCGTCGCCGGGGGGCGTTTCGATCATTTTAACCAATTCGGCGACGTCTGGACTTATCGTTTCGCGAGCAGCTACAAGATCGACAAGACTGACACAACATTGCATTCGAGCGTGGCGACGGGATTCAGTCCGCCGAGTAGTCAGGACAAAATTTTCGGCAACAATTTCGGGCTGAAGCCGGAGCATGACGTCGGCTGGGACATCGGAGTTGAACAACGGCTCTGGAAAAATCGAGTAGCCGTCGGTCTGACGTATTTCCACAACGATCTGTCGAACGTGATCGGGTTCAACGGACTATTTCAAACGCTCAACCTCGGCGCAGCAGAGACGCAGGGGCTCGAAGCCGAATTGCGCGCGCAACCGATTGCCGGTCTCGTGTTCACGGCGAATTACACCTATCTCGACGCGGAAAAAACTTCGTCGAAAGACATATCGCAACTGCAAGGCGCCCGTTTGCCGCGACGGCCGCGCAATGAAATCTATGTTTCAGCTTCGTATCTTTGGTGGAAAAAACTGCGCACAGTTGTGGAAGCGAAGTTCATAAATGCCCGAGAGGAATTGAATTTCGGCGGCCCAAACTTTGACATCGAGGATTACTCGTTTGTGAACATCGCAGCGGAGTATGAAGTAAACCCGCACCTGTCCATCTTCGGTCGGATCGATAACCTGACAGACGAACAATACTCAGAGGTTTTCGGCTTCCCCGCACTCGGCCGCGCCGCATACGGCGGCGTGAAGCTGCGGTTCTAGCCGCTCTTGTCATTCCGATCGAAGTCGAGGAATCTCTGTTGTTTGGGAAAACGCTTTCAACGATGTCCCTGAAGCTTTCCGACAAGAAGCTCGCCGTGCTCGGCGCTGGCAAGTTGGGCGGAATTCTACTACGCGCTTACCTGAAGCAGGGGCTCTTTGTGCCGAACCATGTCACCGCTACGGTCAAGCATGCGGAGAGAGCCACCGCTTTTGCAAAAGAGCTCGGTGTTGCCATAATCACCGATAATCGCGAAGCGGTTAAAGGTACCGACATCATTTTGCTAACCGTGAAGCCGCAAACCGTGGCGGAGGTTCTGCAGGAGATTGCTTCTGAAATTGGCCCGCAAACATTGATCGTGTCCGTTGCGGCGTCTGTGCCGACGACCTATTTAGAGCAGCTACTCACTGCCGCCAGTGGCGATAAGAACAACGAAGTGCCGGTCGTTCGAGCGATGCCGAACACACCCGCCGCGGTTGGCTGCGGCATGACGGCAATTTGCCCGGGTTCACACGCGCGGCCTGATCATCTGGAAATTGTTCGCAGGATGTTCGACGCGGTGGGCCGCACCATTGTACTTGATGAAAAGCACATGGACGCGGTGACCGGTCTTTCGGCAAGCGGGCCGGCATTCGCATACATCATTCTGGAATCGCTTGCCGAAGCCGGGGTGAAAGTTGGTTTGCCGCGTGACGTAGCAACCCTTCTCGCTGCGCAGATGATGAAAGGCGCGGCAAGTGTTGTGCTGGAAACCGGCGATCACCCCGCCCTTCTCAAGGACGCCGTGACTACTCCAGCGGGCTGCACCATCGACGGCATTCTCGAACTCGAAGAAGGCAAACTTCGCGTTACGTTGATCAAGGCCGTTGTCAAAGCGACCAGCCGCGCTGGCGAGCTGCTATTTGAAAAATAGTAAAGCGCGTCGTCTCCTTGTCATTCCGAACGAAGTCGAGGAATCTGCTGCGTGTTTAGCATGAGTCCGATGCTTTACCTCGTGATCGGATTGATCGGCGGCGGGTTGATCATCGCCGTGGTCGTTCTGCTGACACGTCGCGGTAATCAGCGGGCTGCAACGGAGATGGCGAAACGATTAGAGACGATCGATCGCAGCTTGCGCGACGAATTTTCCCGTAATCGGGAGGAAGCAGGCGCGGCAGCGAAGAATCAGCGCGAGGAGTTAGCCAGATCGTTGGAAGGCGTCAGATCGATTGTGGATGTTCGGCTGCGGCAATTACAGGACGACAACGCCCAGCAGATCGATAAGATGCGCGCGACCGTTGACGAGAAGTTGCAAGGCACTCTGGAGAAACGGCTCGGGGAATCGTTCAAGCTGGTGAGCGATCGGCTCGAGCAAGTGCATCAAGGGCTGGGCGCGATGCAGCAACTGGCAAGCGACGTCGGCGGTTTGCAGCGCGTGCTGACAAACGTGAAAACCCGCGGCGGCTGGAGCGAGTGGCAGCTTGGAGTTCTACTGGATGAGATGCTCACCACAGATCAGTTCGCCAAAAACATCAAAATGCGCGACGACACGGATGAGCGCGTCGAGTTCGCAATTAAATTGCCCGGGGATGAGAACGGCGCTCCCGTATGGCTGCCGATCGACGCAAAGTTTCCAATGGAACACTACGATCGGCTCGCTGCGGCGCAGGAAAAAGGCGATCCGGCGGCGGTCGATGCGGCGATAAAGACTTTGGAAACGCAGTTGAAACGATGCGCCAAAGACATTTGTGAGAAGTACATTAATCCGCCGAATACCACCGACTTCGCGCTGATGTTTTTGCCGAGCGAAGGACTTTATGCCGAAGCGATTCGGCGTGTCGGTTTGGTCCAAAATGTGCAGCGCGACTGTCGCGTGACGTTCGTTGGACCAACGACGCTGGCGGCGTTACTCAACAGTTTGCAGATGGGTTTCCGCACGCTCGCGATTCAAAAGCGGTCCAGTGAGGTTTGGAACTTGTTGGCGACCGTGAAAACCGAATTTGGAAAGTTTGGTGAAGCATTGTCAGCCGTGAAGGAGAAAATTGACCAGGCCTCGCGGAAGATGGACGACGTGGACGTGCGTTCCCGGGCGATTAGTAAGAAGCTGCGTGACGTCGAAGAATTGCCTTCGAATCCGCAGCCGTTATTGCGGGATTTGTTGCCGAAGGAGAATGACGACTGAGGCGTAACGAAAGTTGAGTGAGAACAGCTGTAATCACAGGAGCAAACAAGGGGATTGGCTACGAGGTTGCGCGCCAACTCGCGGCTAAAGGACTCCACGTGTTCGTGGGAGCGCGGAACCGTAAGGCCGGCACCAGAGCGGCAGATGAAATTTCAAAGCAGGGCCGCAAAGCAAGCTTCCTCGAGATCGACGTTGCCGATAGCAATAGTGTGACTACCGCCGTCCGCGAATTTGCGAAGGCTGCTGATCATCTGGACGTGCTCGTCAATAACGCCGGGATCATTGTCGATGGCGATGATGAAATTCTAAAGATTAGCGACGAGATTTTGCGAGAGACGCTGGAGACGAACATGCTGGGAGCGTTGCGCGTGACCCGCGCATTTGTGCCGTTGCTCGCGAAAAGTAAGTCGCCGCGTGTCATTAACGTTTCCAGTGGCGGCGGCCAACTGAGCGGTGGCGCGGATGGTTGGGCCCCGGCCTATTGCATTTCAAAGACGGCGCTCAACGGCGTGACGTCGCAGCTTGCCGCGGCATTGCCGAAGTTGGCAGTGAACTCTGTGTGTCCTGGATGGGTGCGGACGGATATGGGTGGGCAGAGTGCGACGCGGTCAGTGGAGGAAGGCGCTGACACGATTGTGTGGCTGGCGGCTGATGCGCCGCAGAAGCTGACCGGTAAATTCTTGCGTGATCGCAAGGAAATTCCCTGGTGACTTTGTAGCACAGGCATCTTGCCTGTGGGGCAACCGGGCGTCTCGCCTGGTTGGTACATCAGGTTCGGGAGGCAAAACGCCCGCCGGCCACACAGCCAGGATGGCTGTGCTCCGAAGGAGTTACAGCGTTTCGTTCCATTTGCTTTGATCTTTCAGCAATATTTCGCGGAGAAGACGAACGGGCGGCATGCCGTGATTGAGCAGCTCCTTGTGGAATTTTTGCAGCGAAAACTGGTCGCCCTCCTGCGCCTTGTAATCATTGCGCAACTTGAGAATCTGCAACTTGCCAAGCGTGTAATTTAAATAGCCCGGGTCAAACGTGCCGCGCATCGCTTCCTGGCGCGCCGGTTTTTCCTCGTAATAACAGTTGTCCTGAAAAAACCTGGTTGCTTCATCGAGCGACATATTTTGTGTGTGCATCTTGATTGACACACACAAACGGCACAGACGCAGCAGCGCTTCGTCGGCTTGTGCCATGCGATATTTGGCCGCGCGCTTGACCTCTTCTTCGCCTGGACTGGAGCTACTCGGACCGCCGTACCCTTCGTCGAGCATCATTTTTTCGCAGTAATGCGCCCAGCCTTCGATGAACGCGTAGCTCCCGAAGATTTTTTCGACCTTGCTCGCGGGCGAGGCATTTAAGTGCAGGAACTGCACGTAATGGCCAGGATACGCCTCATGAATAGAGGTCATATCGGAGGTGTAATAGTTGAAAGCGGTGAGCCACTCCTCCTTTTGTTTCTCCGGCCAACTATTTTCAGTTGGAGTTACGTAATAATAGGCTTCGGTAGCCCGCTTCTCGAACGGGCCAGGTGTGTCCATCGATGCGAACGATGTTGCGCGCAGGTATTGCGGCGTTTCTTTTACCTTCGCGCGGATCTCCGATGGGATATTCGCCAAATGTTGGCTCAAAACGTATTTCCGAATGTTGTCCAGATCTTTGGAGACGTCGGAAATAAGCTTGTCCGGCCTCGGGTGTTCGTGCTGGATTTGCTTGAATACTTCGACCGCAGACTTGTTCGGATCGATTTTTTTTGCTGCCTCAGCGAATGCGTTTTGTTCGGCCTTTAATTGCTGCATGCCGATCTCGAGAATTTTTTCGGGTGGCAGATCGACGAGTTCGGTATTCGCGAGGAAATGTTTGAATTTCTCTTCGCCCAGAGCGAAACCGAAATCGGCTTTTGGAAGTTTCTCTCGCTCCAGCCACGCTGCGTAATCATTGAGCGCATTTGCTGCCTTGCGGTTTGCATCTTGAAACGCGACCCGAAGTTGCTCGTCTTTCAGCCCTGTAACAGCTGCAACGAGATCTTTCTTTAAAAAATCAGCGGAACCGCGGGCGATATGGATCGCGAGTTCTACAAATGGTCTGGGAAGCGTTTCGTTCAGGTTCGTCCTTCCCGCGATGAGAATGTTTGGGATTTGCGCTTCGATCGCCACCAGGCTGCGAACGCGGTCTTCGAGCGGCGCAAAATTTCTTTTGATGTAAACATTCACATCGGCTGCCCGGGCGTAGACCATGGGATTGCGGTCGAAAACGGCCATGTCCTGCATCTGAAACAGGTCTCTTTTCACTGCCGCCTGAAGGATCCGCAGGTCGATCGATTGTCGGGGACTCAGCTTCGCCGGGTCGAATTTGCTGAGTCGATCGTCAAAGCGTTGCAGTCGGTTGAGTTCTGCATCAAGCGCGAGTCGGCTGTAGTCGCTGATCTTGCCGTCGTACTCATGCAGGCCGAGAGCGGTCCCCTCCAATGGATGCGCTGCGAGATAGGTCTTGATGTACTCTTCTGCTACCGGTTCGTACTCGGCATCCTCAGTTTGTGCCGCGAAGTTGCTCGTACCGACAAGACAAAGCATTAACACGCCAAAGACGAGGAAGAGCCGTTTGCCAGACGTGCTCTCATTAACACCGGGCTTTAACCCGGTGCGACAACAGGAGAACCGCCTCAACCGTCTCAACGGTTTCGGCCGCGCAGGAAAGCCGTTAAAACCGCTCGCGCTTGAACGAGCGTCGGCATCCGGCTGAAGCCGGGTGTTCATAAGATCGGACAAAGGGTTAGTCATCCTTACGGACCTGTTTAAGACAGCGCTTTGGGTTGGACGTTGCCAAAATCTCCTCCTGAGCGATGGTTCGTTTCCAATTCGGGTCAGATATGAGGCGCTTCGTGATCATTGCGTTAATGGCTGGTCTCCTGCCCGGCGCTTTCTCGGGCGTTTTCGCACAGGAAACCCAGCAGCCAAAAAGCGAAGAAGATAACGGGTACCTGCAGATTTCCATTTTTGCAAAAGCTCTCGAATTGATCCGCCAGGATTACGTGGATGAGAACAAGACGAGCTACCATGACCTGATCGCAGCGGCGATGAAGGGCATGCTTTCGTCGCTTGATCCACACAGCCAGTTCATGGATCCGAATGATTTTCGAGACATGCAGGATGACACCCGCAGCCGTTTCAACGGACTTGGCATCGAGGTTTCGATGAAAAACGGTTTGCCCACCGTCGTGACAGCAATGGAGGACACGCCTGCGGCCAAGGCGGGAATCCTCTCAGGTGACCAGATCCTGCGAATCAACGGCATGTCCACTGAGAAAATGGATCTGCAGGATGCAATCAATGTCTTGCGCGGACCCGCGGGCGCGAAAGTAACGCTGACGCTGCTGCGTCCTGCCACGAAAGAAATCAAGGATTACGCGCTGCAACGAGCAGAGATCAAGATTCAAAGTGTCAAAGACGCAAAGCTAATCGACCAGGAGCTGACCGGGCCGTTCCGAATCGGTTATGTGCGGCTGATTCAGTTCAACGAACCGACAGCCGAGGAATTGTCGAAGGCACTCGATGATCTGCAGAAACAAGGGATGCAGGCGTTGATCCTTGATCTGCGGAATAATCCGGGCGGGCTTTTGAACAGCGCAGTCGACGTATGCGCTCAGTTCTTGCCGCCGAACACGAAAGTGGTCTCGACACAGGGCCGAGTCCCTTCTCAGCAGCACGACTACTCGACCTCCGGAATAAGAAAAGAGCGTGCGAATTTTCCAATGGTGTTACTGATCAACGAAGGAAGCGCCAGCGGCGCGGAGATTGTTGCGGGAGCGCTGAAGGATTTGCGTCGAGCTGTTCTTGTTGGTGAAACGACCTTTGGGAAAGGGTCGGTGCAGAACGTGATGCAATTGCCGGACGGTTCGGCGGTGCGTTTTACGACGGCAAAATATTACACGCCCAGTAGACAAGTGATTCACGGAAACGGGGTGACTCCAAATATTCGTGTTGCCATGACTGCCGAGCAGGAGCGTGCGCTGTTTGCGTTGCGTAATGCTGCGAATACCAAACCCGAAGACGAGAAAAACGTTATCAAGACAAAAGACGCCCAAATGCTGCGAGCGATTGACGCGCTAAAGGGCGTGATGACCTACGCGCAACAGAGCGCGCCGAAGGCCGAAGCGGTAAGGAAATAAAAAGCGTTCGCTTTTTGTCATTCCGAGCGCAGTCGAGGAATCTCTGTTCCGTTGTAATGTGCGGGCAAATTTAACCCTCGAGAGATGTCTCGACTTCGCTCGACATGACAGTATTGGCATTAGAAACCTCCTGCGATGAAACCGCCGTCGCGATCCTGCGCAGACGCGATCATCACTCTCTGCCGGAATTATTAGCGAGCGAAGTGGCATCGCAAATTGCGGCGCATGAAAAGTTCGGCGGCATCGTCCCAGAGATCGCATCGCGCAATCATCTGATCTCTGCCCGACCATTACTCGACCGCGCGATTCACAAAGCGGGCGTCCCGATGTCTTCGATAGACGCATTTGCAGCGACGAGTGGACCTGGTCTGGCGAGTTCACTCATGATAGGTGCGTCGATCGGGAAGGGATTATCGATCGGTTTTGCCAAGCCTTATCTCGCTATCAATCATTTAGAGGGCCATTTGTTTTCGCCTTTCTTCGGTGGCAAAAATGATGACGAGGAAATCAGATCGAACATTTCGCTCATTGTGAGCGGAGGGCACACGATGCTCGTTCGCGTGCGCGCACTGGCTGATTATCAACACATCGGGCGTACCATGGATGACGCTGCAGGCGAGGCTTTCGATAAGGTTGCCAAAATGCTCGGTCTCGGTTATCCCGGCGGCCCAGAAATCGAAAAGTGCGCCCGAGGCGGTGACCCGCATCGTTTTGAACTTCCGCGCAGCATGCCCGGATCCGAGAACTTTAGTTTCAGCGGATTAAAAACTGCGGTGCGATATTTGCTGCCAAAAATTGCTGTCATCCCGAACGAAAGTGAGGGACCTCACACCCGCATCTTGGAAACTCGAGGGCCGATGCGTGCTCAATCACCCTCTGAGAGATCCTTCGCATTCGGTCAGGATGAAAAGCTGTTGGCGGACGTCTGCGCATCTTTCCAACAAGCAATCATCGATGTGCTGGTGAGCAAGACCATAGCGGCCGCACAAAAATACGAAGTTGAGCTGGTGACAATCAGTGGCGGCGTCAGTTGTAATCAAGAATTGCGGCGTCAACTCCAGGAAGCCTGCAGGCGCAACGGCTTCGGATGCAAAACCGCTGACGCGTGGTTATGCACCGATAATGCAGCGATGATCGCATTCGCCGCCTTATTGCGATTTCAAGCAGGATTTCGATCCCCAGTAACCGAAGAGATCAACCCGAATCTGGGGCTTGTCGGGTAGGATGCGACCGCCGGGCGCGTCCCAGGGGTCGGCCTAGTATTCGCGCTCGAGCAGATAATTGGCGAGCGCGTGCAGCGGTTCCGCAGCGTGCGTATTCAATGTCGACAGAGCGTTATGTGCCTGGCGGGTAAGCCGCCGCGCTTCAGCGCGGGATTTCTCCAGTCCGATCACGGCAGGGTAGGTCGCCTTTTTTGCAGCCACATCTTTTCCGGCGCTCTTGCCGAGTACCTCTGAGGTCTGCGTTACATCGAGGATGTCGTCAATTATTTGAAAAGCGAGGCCGAGCCGCTTGCCAAATCGGGTGATTGCCGAAAGTTCGGCGGCGGTAGCATTGGCGCTCATCGCCCCTAGTCTTACCGATGTTTTCAAAATGGCTGCGGTCTTGTTTTTGTGAATGAATTGCAACTGCTGGCGCTCGACTCGTTTGCCTTCGGCTTCGAGATCGGCGACCTGGCCAGCGATGAGTTTTTGGCTGCCCGCCGCGACTGCAATCTCGCGGACTAACGTGGTCATGTCGTAACGCCTGCTCGGCGTCGCCTTGGAAACAATTTCGAAAGCGATCGTTAACAGCGCGTCTCCAGCGAGGATCGCAACGCCGTCGCCAAATACTTTGTGGCAAGTCGGGCGACCCCGCCGAAAATCGTCGTCGTCCATGCTCGGAAGATCATCGTGCACGAGCGAATAGGTGTGGATGCATTCCACCGCGCACCCGAGTGGAAGCGCGTTGCGCAGGTTGCCGCGGCAGGCTTCAGCTGTAGCGAGACAAAGAATCGGTCGCAGCCGTTTCCCGCCTGCAAACAAACTATAGCGCATCGCCTTGTGCAGTGTGACGGGCTTCGTATTCGCCTTCGGCAAATACCGATCAAGCGCGCGGTCGATCAACTTCTGGCGAGCAACGAGATACGATTTGAGATTCACGTGATGCAAAAGCGAGGCTGGCTGCTGGTTGTCGATACTCGATAATGCAACTCTGAGCCAAGCCCGCAGTTTCTAAATGCATGGCTACCGACACAGGCTGTTAAATGTTCTCTGCCGTTTCGGCAGTGGCGATCGGTTTGGTGCGCATCGCCAGAAATGCACCCACAATCAGAACAGCCGCGCTCCAAAGCTGAGGAGTCGTGAGACGCTCATGGAACACCCATGCGGAGAGCGCCATTGCGATTGCGGGACAAAGAAGCTGGAGCGTTTGGGAAAGTGCGACTCCGATTTCGTGTATCGCAATGTAATACAGCACGTGGGCAAGCGTGATGCAGGTGACGGCGGAAATTATCAGGATGAGATTCGCCTGCGCCCCGGCATGAAGCGGCGTCGCAATCCTGCCGAAGGCGAGCGTGAGCGGGAAAAGCAGCGCCGACGTTATGAAGCTGACGATGCCGAAGCTGCGGATCGGTCCGAGCTCAGCTGATGGCCGCTTAATCAGAACGCCGTAAAGCGCCCAACAAAAGGTTGCCGTGAAGGCGATCAATAATCCGGGCAAGGCGATGTGCCGATCCTCGGACTGGGCATTAGGCTGAAACCAGATCACCCCGAATGCGCCGACTAATCCGAGGAGCGTGCCGACTTGGAATTGCCATTGTCGAATGATGAAGCGTTCTTCGGGGAAAAATGCCAAGGCCAGCAGCGTTGTGAATATCACCGAGGCGCGAGTGAAAATCGTGTAAACGCCCGGGCCGATGTAATGGAGAGCCATTACTTGTGTGATCTGATGGACCACGTTTGGCAAACAGGGTACAAAGCATAGCCCGATGTCGCGCAAACTGATGCCCTGCTCATCACGGCGCATCCAATACAGCACCAGTGGCGCAATGGCGATGCACGCGACAGTGTAGCGGTAAAAGTTTTGCGCCCACGGATCGTAAAAACGGTTCAGGTAATACATGAACAACGACGGAAGCGACCAGATCGCGACTGTGGCCATGACCGCGGCGTACCCTTTCGACGCATTGGAATGACCGCGGCCAGGTGCAGCTGCATTGGGGAGAATCGCTGGCTTCATCGATTTGCTTGTTTTGCCACGTTAATTTGCTCGCCTAGCTCTGATAAATTGCTCAAAACGTAAGGTCGAAATGAGAATGAATATCTTGAAGAAGAAAACAATCATTGTCGCTGCTGCATCGCTGCTGTGGATCGCAGCCATTCAAATCGGCTTCGCCAAGCCACCGGCGACTGGCGGCGCTGCATCGCACATTCAAAAAGGAATTGAGCTGGCCCAGCAGAAGCAATACGACGGGGCGATCGCTGAATTTACAAAAGCCGTCGAGGCGAATCCCAAAGACCCACGCGGTTACACGAACCGGGGGACTGCGTATCGCGCGGCAGCACGTGCGGCCGAGGCGGCCGGAGATACCGCCGCTGCAACGGCGAGATATTCGGGTGCATTGGCGGATTTTTCGAAACTTATCGATTTGGCGCCGAAGGATGCGTCAGCGTACCTGGAACGCGGTCAGACGGAATACATCATGAGGCAGTATGATCCGGCCTTGGCCGATCTGAACAAAGCGCTCGAGCTCAAGCCGAATGATCCACTCGCGCTCAAATTCCGCGGCGCCGTTGAGATCGGTCTGTCTCAATGGGACAAGGCCGTGGCAGACTTATCAGCGGCCATTCAGAGCGATCCGAACGATCCAATCAGCTATGATCGCCGCGCGTGGGCGAATCGGAATTTGAAAAACTACGACGTGGCGGTCATCGACTATACGGTGTTGATCGACAAAAATCCCAACGACGCCGAGCACCTGGTGAAACGAGGCGCGACGTACACGTCGATGCAGAATTACGAGAAGGCGATCGCCGACTATCAAGCGGCGCTGAAGCTGAAGCCGGATGACTACGACACCATGCAGCGACTGCAATACGTGCAAAGCATGCTGGCAGCTAAGAACGCTCCGCCGAGTCCGACGCCCAGTCCCACTCCGACCCCGGGCCCGGGACTATTCACGCCAATGAATGTTGGAATCGCAATTGCGGCGCTGATCATCATTGCTGTCCTGGTGCGCTTTCTCACGCGAGGAAAACCCGAAGAGGAAAGTCACAGAATTCGCTGATGAATCTGCAGATGCTGTAGCGTCCGCTGTCCTCAGCGGAGTTGTCTCTTTCCGCCCAAACGGATGCGCTGAAGACGGCGTACGCGGCAGCGTTTCTCCCACGTACGCGCGGCCCAAAATTTCTTTGACACGCCCTTCGCCGCGATTAGTTTGCGGACGCTTTTTGCTGGAAGGAGGCAGTCCCATGGTCGTGCAAATTGCAAATTTGACGCGGCTTTGGGACTTTTGAATCTCTGGCAGAGAGCAACCGGTTTGCCGCTCGGCTCGCCGCGGAGGCGCTGGGCTGGCGAAAAGCAGGCCCATGTAGCTCAGTTGGTAGAGCACGTCCTTGGTAAGGACGAGGTCACCGGTTCAATCCCGGTCATGGGCTCGAAAGAACTCGCGACCGGCAGTGGAGAAGTAAACACAAAGTTTGGTTAAACTGGAGAATCGAAATGGCTAAAGAAGCTTTTAAACGCGACAAGCCGCACGTAAACGTCGGCACGATCGGTCACGTAGACCACGGTAAGACGACTCTGACCGCCGCAATGACGATGGTGCTGGCGAAGAAGGGCATGGCCGAAGTGCGCGCATATGAATCCATCGACAATGCGCCGGAGGAGAAAGAGCGCGGTATCACTATCAATACTGCCCACGTGGAGTATTCCAGCGACAAGCGCCATTACGCTCACGTAGATTGCCCTGGTCACGCCGACTACGTTAAGAACATGATCACTGGCGCGGCGCAGATGGATGGCGCCATTCTCGTCGTCTCCGCTGCCGACGGCCCAATGCCACAGACGCGTGAACACATTCTCCTGGCGCGACAGGTTGGAGTCCCGTCCATCGTCGTTTTTCTGAACAAAGTCGACATGGTCGATGATCCCGAGCTTCTCGACCTCGTGGAAATGGAAGTGCGCGATCTACTGACGCAGTATGAATTTCCAGGCGACAAAATCCCGATCGTCAAAGGCAGCGCACTCAAGGCATTGAACGGCGATGCGGAGGCGGAAAAGCAAGTCCTCGCGCTGGTGGAGGCGATCGACGATTACATCCCTGTGCCCGAGCGGCCTGTCGATCAACCGTTCCTGATGCCGATCGAAGACGTGTTCAACATTGAGGGCCGCGGCACCGTT
>DATBDJ010000043.1:0-5050 GCA_036269995.1 Candidatus Udaeobacter sp. | reverse complement strand
ACATTTTCATTGTGTTTTGAATTTGGAAAAACTACCGACCTACAGAGCCGTTCCCGTGAATCGGGTTTCAAACCACCAATGAGCGACGCCCACCTGACGATCTACCGTGCCGTGAAGTTAAACAGAGTAATCCAATGAGTGGCGACTATCGTGCAGTTTGCGCGAAACACAAATGATCATTTCAATTGAAATGTTGACTGGTTAGAGACGGCGCCATTTCCCATCTGGTGAACGGACAGATCCAGATCGTAAGAGCTCATCCCATAGCACTGGTAACGATGCCTTGACCCGCCTTTCATTGATTTGGCAGGCGCCGCATCGCGTATTCGACTTCGCTCAAGGCGGGCGCATCGACGGCTACAGTAGGTATTTCGCGTTTGTGCATGAGAACGGCGTTGCAGTAACGTTGCCCGCATTGCCATGGAACCGGCTACGTTTCTTACCGAGTTGAAGCGACGGAAGGTCTACAAGGTCGCTGTCGCTTACGCCATCGTGGCGTGGCTTCTCGTTCAAGCGGCTTCCATTCTGTTCCCGACTTTTGAAGCGCCGCCATGGGTGATGAAGGTGTTTGTCACCGCAGTGATTCTTGGTTTTCCAGTCGCGCTGATCCTGGCCTGGGCATTCGAGATGACACCGCAAGGAATCAGGCGTGCGGAAGAAGTTGCGCTACAAGACTCCAAGGCGCCGAAAGCCGGCTGCAAATGGACGGCGATCATTGCCGTCGCCGCCGTTGCCGCAGTTGGTTTGTTTGCGTTTCAATTTGCGCGACATCGACAAGCGTCGGCCGTCGAATTGCCAAAACAAACCACGCCAACGGCCGCGCTGGACAAATCAGTCGCAGTGTTGCCGTTCGAAAATCTTAGTTCGGATAAGGAAAACGCGTTTTTTGCACAGGGTATTCAGGATGAAATCATCACCACGCTCTCGAGAATCAGTGGGCTCCGCGTGATTTCGCGCACTTCTACCGCCCGATACAACAGCGCTCCTGAAAATCTGCCCGAGATCGCGCGACAGCTGCGCGTGAGCAATGTGCTCGAAGGGAGTGTGCAGAAGATCGGCGATCGGGTGCACATCAACGTGCAATTGATCGAGGCCGACAATGACGCGCATTTGTGGGCGCAAAGTTACGATCGGCAACTGACCGACATTTTCGGAGTAGAAGGCGAGGTCGCGAAAAGCATCGCTGAATCGTTGCAGGCGACGCTTTCGCCGCAGGAAAAAGCGCGTGTCGAAACTAAACCGACGACCAACCCAGACGCCTACGTGCTGTATTTGCGCGGCCGCGATTACCAGACGCGACCTGATAATCTGCTGCAGGACTTTAAGTCAGCGATCAATCTTTACGATCAGGCGATTAAGCTCGATCCGAAGTTCGCTCTTGCTCGCGCGCGACTCTCTGCCACGACGAGCAACGTCTATCATTTCTATGAGCCGATCGAGCCGTGGAAACAAAAGGCGTATACGGAAGCGTTGGAATCGCTGCGACTCCAGCCAAACCTCGGCGAAGGCCATCTCGCGCTGGGGCTTTATCACTACTACATGGAAGGAGATTACGACGCAGCGCTGCGCGAACTGCAGCTGGCCGCGCAGGCCCTCCCGAACGACGGTGATGTCGGCCTGTATACTGCCGCAGTTCTAAGAAGGCGCGGCGATCTTGCCCAGGCGCTTGCTGCTTACCAACACGCGGAACAGATCGATCCGCGCAACTCCATCATGCTCTATGATTCTTCCCAGACTTACTTCGCACTGCGCGATTGGCGCACCGCAGCCGAGCGAATGGATCGCGTGCTCGTGCTTTTCCCCGATTCTTTCAATGTAAAAATCCAGCGCGCTTATATCGACTTCTACTGGAAAGGAAGCACCGCGCCGATTAAGGCCGCTTTAAAATCTTTGCCACCTAATCTGGATCCCGACGGCGTTGTCACTTTCGCGCGCTGGGACGTGGCTTTAATGGACCGCGATGTGGCTGCCGCTAACCAGGCCTTAGCCGCCTGCCAGATCGAGACGATCAATTCGCAAACCGGAGTCCCACTGCCGAAAAGCTATCTTCAAGCATGCCTCGATCTGGTGCGTGGCGACGCAGCGAAGGCGCAAACGGAATTCGAGGCGGCCCTGCCGTTTATCGAAAAAACTGTAGCCGATAGTCCGCAGGACGGCACGCGGCGCGCTCAGCTCGGACTGCTGTATGCTTTCCTGGGACGAAAGGAGGACGCCCTGCGCGAGGGACAGCGAGCGATCGAATTGAAGCCGATCACGCATGATGTAATCGAAGGCGCCATCGTCGAAGATTTCTACGCTTTGATTTGCGCACGCCTCGGCTTAACGGACGAGGCAAGCAGCAGGATCGAGCGGCTCCTCACCACGCCTTTTGCTGTCGATTATGCCGATCAAAGCATTACGCTGAACGATCTGCGGCAGCGTTGGGAATGGGATCCCTTACGGAACGATCCGCGTTTTCAAAAAATCCTGGCCTCGCCTGAACCGAAAACTGTTTACAGGTGATGACACGGCTCATCGCGCTGATTTTTCCGCGAGACAGTGGACGCTATAACAGAACGCCTCGATACAGCGAGGCGGCTACAGCATTACGTCTTTGCGTAAATGAAGCTGCCGGGGACTAGCCCCGGCAGCTCATCTTATTCTCGTTAGACTCTATGGTTCGTCCGTTGCGTTTCGGGTTGGGCGGCAGTTACATAGTATTCAGCGTGGAATTTTTCGCTTACTGAAGGAGCTCGGGCTCGCCGTAGATGAAGTCATCCATCATGACGATGTCATGCTGACGATCGTCATTCGGTCCCGGGGCAACGTCGCCGCTCTTGATGCGGACCGACGCGATGCGGGCGTCATCAAACTTGATACCGAAGAAGGACAGGCTTCCATCGCCGGGCGCTGCGGGAACAAAACTGCTGAATAGCACTTTACCCTTCTTATCGAAGTACTCGATCAGGGTGCTGCCCTTGTGCGCCGCGGCAGCTCCCGTGCCATCTGGCTGGTCAACATCTGTGAACACCGCGCCGAAGCCTCTGACTGTTGCCCGGGCAGTGCCATTGGTACCCGGTATGGAGAAGGACGCTTCGGTGATGTTGCTCCCCACAGGAGTGAACAACCGCGACCGGCTGAACGCTGTGAAGATTTTGGCATAGTTCGGATTGCCAAAAAGCACCGCCAGTCCGCCTTGGAGTCCGCCCGACGGAGGCGCCTGCGAAAGCCCCAACCCGGGTGTTTTGAATTGGCTGCCTCTGGTGTTCAGGAATACGAGGAATGGATTTACCGGGCTGGTCGTATCCAGTAGGTTGGGATTGCCACCGTCCCAGTTGATCTCGCGCCGACCTTTTTGGAGCGGGCCGGGACTATTGCCGTGGTTGTCCCCCAACGCAGCGCGGAATGCATCGACTGCCCCCTGAATAGAGCTAGCATCTGGTCCGGCGGCCTGGAATACGAGCGGTGTGGGTTGCTTGGCCTGCGCCTGAGCACTCTCGCCACCTGCGAGCACCATCGAAAACACGCCAAAGGCAGCGATGACGGTCGCACGAAGGTTTGAGTTGGTTACTGATTGTTTAGTTTGCATGGGTTTTTCTTTTCTAAGGTTGGTTTTGGTTTTTCCGGCGTCTTTGTTGTTTGTGCCGGTTCATGTGCGTAAGCGGAAAGGCCGACCGAAACCCGCCACGACTGCGCAGTTTTTTTGCTCGCCTTTGGCGCGTGGTTAGTGCTGCGCGCCTAAAACAAAAAGCCGCCACGCGGTGAAGCGTGACGGCTGACTGTTGAAATGCTGCTGTCTTTGTTGGTGCGAGCGCCGCTTTAAGGATTGTTCACCACTTGCAGCGCATGTCTGTCACTGCGGATTCTCACTTCACGTCCGCCACGGGACGGACTCGCTGTGGCGAGCTGTGCGCTCACCTTTTGGATTTGAGACGCCTGTTCCTGCACTGTTGCTGCGAGGGCCATCATTCCAGATTTTATCTCTGCGATTGTCTGTTCTTATTCCTCATTCTTGCGGTGCTCTTTCAGGAATTCATTTAACAACATCGCGTTTACCTGGTCGTAGCGGACGCTGTACGGTTTTCCTTCTTTGTCACGCACCACTAGGGCAGGGTCCACTTTTTCTACCTCCTCTGCCACGAGTCCGAACTGCAATGCGATCGTCGGATCAATTTCCTTTTTGTAACGAAATGTAACCGGTTTGAGCGCAAACAGTGATTCGCTCGCCTTGTCCATTGGTTTAATACCGTTTTTGAAGCGCCGGGAGGAGGTAGCCGTGCCTAGCCTGCGCTCTGAGTTAATGAAAACAGCAGCTCCACTGGAAGAGGTTTCACCAGAAGATCTCCCCGATAAAGCAGCTGTGGTTTATATTTTGACCAGCGACGTTGGTGCCGATAACAATAACGTTATCGGCGGTCGTGATACCAAAACCGGCATTAAAGCCCAAGGCCGTATTCGTGACACCGGTTGTATTATTTAAAGCGCAAAAGCGCCGACCGCGGTGTTGCCGTCTCCGATGGTGCTGCTAAGCAACGCATTATTGCCAAAGGCAGTATTTTCGCCAGCGGTCGTGTTACTGAAAAGTGCCTTAACACCAAACGCGTTGTTCGCGAATCCGATCGTGTTCGCACGAAGCGCGTCCTGACCGACGGCGTTGTTTCCTCCGCCGCTAAAGGTGCCGATGCCATTGGTATTTTGGAGCCCGACAGGGCCTATGGCCACATTAGCACCGTCAGAGCTGTCAATCCCTAGGACGGTGCTCGAAGAAAGCGCGCCGAATCCAATAGCCACATTGCCGCTTCCAGTAATATTGCTCAACAGGGCACCAACACCATTCGCTACGTTGCCGTTGCCGGTCGTGTTGTTATTGAGCGCTTGAAAACCGTTGGCTGTGTTCTAAGCCCCCATGGTGTTGCTAAAGAGCGCTAGTTCGCCGCTGGCGGTGTTCTCGGTACCTCCGGTATTGCTAAACAGAGCGAATGCTCCATTGGCAGTGTTGTCGCTGCCGGCGGTGTTACTCAAAAGTGCTGCGGCGCCGATGGCAGTATTTTGGTCTGCGGTATTGGCGAGG
>DATBDJ010000042.1:0-25748 GCA_036269995.1 Candidatus Udaeobacter sp. | reverse complement strand
GGCGGCACCGGATTTGGCCGAAAGAGAATACGAGGCCTAAGCCATCGCTCGATGAGGTGATGTCTGCCGCGCAGATTGAAAAGAAGGTAGAAGGCTATCTGCGCGACTCGCAAGCGCTGAAAAATTACTGGCAGAGGCCGATCACGCCGGAGCACTTGCAAGCCGAGATGGAGCGGATGGCTCGGGACACAAAACAGCCGGAAGTCCTGCGGGAACTGTTTGAGGCTCTTGGGAACGATCCCTTTGTTGTTGCTGAGTGCCTTGCCAGGCCGGTGTTGGCCGAACACTTAATTCGTGATGTTACAAATAGTAAAAATCTCGCAACGGCAGGCGGCCTTCCATTATTTTCAGCGCATGATTCAGCGCGCCCGGCGGTCGCGCACTACCAAACAATCACAACCTTACGCACAGCTACCTACACTCTTCCGGAGATATCCAACCCTGATCCGTGCACCGATAATACTTGGACAGCCACGAGCACCACTAATGCGCCCGAGGGGCGAATCGGCCACACGGCAGTTTGGACGGGCAGCGAGATGATCGTCTGGGGCGGATTTGGCACCGGATCCGGCTATTTTAACACTGGCGGGCGATACAATCCCAGCACTGATACCTGGACGGCGACCAGCACCACCAATGCGCCCGTTGGGCGATTCGCGCACACGGCAATTTGGACCGGCACTGAAATGATCGTCTGGGGCGGAACTGCTTCTGGCGGCTATTTTAACACTGGCGGGAGATACAACCCCAGCACTGATAGCTGGACAGCGACCAGCACCACCAACGGGCCCACTGGCCGAGAAGCTCACACGGCAGTCTGGACCGGCACTGAGATGATTGTCTGGGGCGGCCTTGGCACCGGCGGCCGTTTTAACACTGGCGGGCGATACAATCCCAGCACTGACAGTTGGACAGCCACCAGCATCAACAATGTACCTGATCCACGTGCCTATCACACGGCAGTGTGGACCGGCAGCCAAATGATCGTCTGGGGAGGAGCTGCATCTGGCCCTACATATTTTAACACCGGGGGGAGATACGATCCCACCACGGATACGTGGACAGCCACCAGCATCGCCAATGCGCCCAGTGCGCGATTCGCGCACACGGCAGTTTGGACCGGCACGGAGATGATCGTTTGGGGCGGATCCAACGGCAGCAGCGATGTGAACACTGGCGGGCGATACAACCCCAGCACTGATAGCTGGACAGCGACCAGCACGACCAATGCGCCCGAGGCGCGAACCGACTACACGGTAGTCTGGACCGGCACTGAGATGATTGTCTGGGGCGGCCTTGGCACCGGCGGCCGTTTGAACACTGGCGCGCGATACAATCCCAACACTGGTACTTGGACGGCGACCAGCACCACCAATGCGCCCACGGCCAGAAACTCTCACACGGCAGTGTGGAGCGGCAGTGAGATGATCGTCTGGGGCGGAGTAAGCGCGGGCCCCACGTATTGGAACACCGGCGGCAGATATTGCGCGGCCGCGACGGGGCCCACGCCGACGCCAACAGCGACGGCTACCGCAACGCCTACAGCCACACCGAGAGCTACCCCAACACCGAGGCTGCGTCCAACGGCCGCGCCCCGGCCATGACCCTGATTCCCAAGTGATCAGTTGGGATGACGCGCCGTGACGTTAGGGACCGCAAAAACCCAATACTCAATCAGCAATTGGTCCGAAAGCGGCAAACATTTCGGCGGACTCAGATAACTCGTTGAGCGGAATACAGTCACAAGATTCAAAGAACTTGTTCCACATCGCAAGGACGATTGGATTCTTGTGCGCGGCATCGATCGCTTCGTGTGATTTCCATTCCGAGACTTCAATGATGGTGGCGTCGCGTGCGCGCATGATAGTGGGGGCGCGATCAGTCACGAGACCTTCCTTGCGCAAAGTTGGAACACGATTCCGCACGAGCTCCAGCGTTTCCTTTTCTTTTCCAGGCTTGGGCCGATACGCCACGATAACGACTACTCCGTTCATATTATCGAGATCATGATCGCGATTCGTCGGCGCGGGAAGCAGTTTGATTTTGGGAATGCAGAGTTACTACCACGAGCGCGATTCCACCTAACACAGCGACGGAGGCAAGCACGTAACGCAACGTGATGGGTTCACCGAGCAACAGTATTCCACCCGTCGCGGCCAGAACCGGGACACTGAGTTGGACTGTTGCGGCGCTCGCAGCTTTCAGGCTCGGAAGTGCGCTGTACCAGATTACGTAGCCAAGCCCGGATGCAATTGCCCCTGAGATTACGGCGTAGCCGATTCCGGCAAAATCGATATGGGCTCGCTGAAGAAAAAGCATCCAGACAACAAGTGAAAACGGAACAGCACGGATAAAATTTCCTGCGGTGACGCTGGCGGGGTTCTGTTGTCCCTTACCACGCAGCGAATAAATGCCCCAAGCCACGCCGGCGCCCAGCATCAGGATCGAACCGATCAACGGCGGAGCGGAAAGCCCGGGAAATACAAGGATGGCAAGCCCGGTCATCGCGACCACCAAGCCGGTGATTTGGATTGCATCAAGCCGCTCGCCCTTGCACAGCCCCCAGAGAATCATTGTGGCCTGAACCGCGACGAACAAAAGCAAAGCGCCAGTTCCGGCCGAAAGTTCGACGTAAGCAAATGAAAAGCCAGCCGCATAAGCAAATAGCGCGAGTGCTGACGGCCAGTTGCCAGACTTGCCGAGAGAGATTCGCCGCATTTTAATGATGAGCCAAAGCGCGACCGCACCGGAAAAAATGCGAATGGTCGTGAAGGTGGCAGGATCGATTGCCGTTTGTTTCAGCGCCAGGCGACACAGCAGCGAGTTAGTCGCGAAAGCAATCATCGCCAGAGATGTCAGCAAGAAAACTCGCGCTTTACTCAAGCTTAAAACTAGAAGCTAGATTCCAAAGCGAAAGGGTTTAGGTAAAGTCATGGATGCAGTCATGAAAACTCAATACCATTCCGCACCGACCGTTACCCCGCAGGCACTCGCGTGGGACGGCAATCACCTCTGGGTGAGCTCGCGTGATTTTGGCACGCTTTACAAGATCGACATCGGCAGATGGACAATCGTGGAAGAAATCGATCCGCCTGGAACCGTCTGGGCCGGTGTGTCGTCGAGCAACGGCAACATGTATTTCACCATCGGCAAGGGTCTGAACGATGATCGTTACATCTACCGCTATTCGCTCGAGGAAGGCTTCACGAAAATATTCGCCTGCCCCGATTTCACCGGTTCGTTCCTAAGCTTCGATGGCAAACACCTCTACATGAGTCAGTGGTATAAAGAGCGAATTCTGAAGTTTGACGGCCGCGGAAACATTCTGCGCAACATTGATGTTGGCGCGGAAATTTGTGGCCACACTTTTGCCAACGACAGGATGTTCGTCTTGCGCGGCCGCGAGAACAAAGATCATCCCACCAAATCGGAAGAATGGCATATCGCAAGACTTGATCCGGAAAAAGAAACACCGCACGTGGAAGATATTACAGCTGTCCCGTTTGCGGCTCGCTCACTTACTTTCGATGGCGAACTGTTTTGGTCGAATTACCGCGCGAAAGATGCGATTATTTCGTTCGCCGTGCCCGCGTGATCGACATTCCAGCAAGCAGCAACGCCTGTGGCGCGTCGCGATCGAAGCTTCCTCGAAATTCCTTGTTACGCTAGCGGCATCCAAGCAGGCTAATGCTACTAAGGATTGACAACCATTGGCTTACAGGCGGACACTCTCATCGTCTCGACTGCCGGTATTCGCGAGTACCGAAGCAAAATTTGCGCAACGAACAGTGGGTCTTGATTCCCTGAAACTATCATGAGTGCAAAATCGACCCGCAAATCTGTGGCCCCTACGGCCAGGAACATCACCGACAAACGCTGCCCGAGTGGGATCGAAGGACTGGACGAGATCCTCACTGGTGGGTTGCCAGCGGGCTGCTTGTTTTTAATCCATGGAGATCCGGGTGCCGGCAAGACGACCCTCGCGTTGCAATTTTTGCTCGAAGGGTTGCGGCGTCGCGAGAAGGTCTTCTACATCACGCTTTCGGAAACGAACGAGGAGTTGCTCCATGTCGCGCGATCGCACGGATGGTCGCTCGACGGCATCTCAATAGTGAGCTCATCCGCTATTGAAGATTTGCTGCGACCCGAAGCGCAGACAACAGTGTTTCACCCCTCTGAAATCCAGCTGAACAAAGTCAGCCAACTGCTAAAAAAGAGGCTAATTAAGGCGCAGCCAGCGCGAGTCGCCTTCGACTCGCTCTCCGAATTTCGTTTGATGGCAGAAACCGCGTTGCGTTATCGCCGTCAGCTTCTGGCTCTCAAATACGAGTTCGCGGCTATTCCGAGCACCGTTTTGTTGCTCGACGACAAAATGACTGAGGGTGGGGCAGTCGATCCCCACGTGTTAAGCCTGACGCACGGCGTCATCGACATGGAGCAACTCTCGCCCGACTACGGCGCGTCGCGCCGCCGGCTGCGCATTTCCAAAATGCGCGGCGTGAAATTCCGGGAGGGCTACCACGACTACCTCATCGCCACTGGCGGCTTGCGCGTTTTCCCGCGCATGATTGCCGCCGAGCATCGTACTACTTTTCACCACGAGTCTGTTTCCAGCGGCATCGAAGGATTGGATAAGTTGTTTGGCGGCGGTCTCGATCGCGGGACAACGACCCTTATACTTGGACCGGCGGGGACTGGAAAATCTACGCTTGTTCTTCAGTACGCTGTCAAGATGGCGGCTCAGGGTGAACGATCCGCAATATTCACATTTGATGAAACGCGTGGCGTTATGTTGACTCGAGCCAAAGCGCTGGGCTTTGATATGGCAAGAGCAATTAAGAGCGGCCTCATCACGATACAGCAGGTTGATCCCGCTGAGCTTTCTCCAGGGGAATTTGCAGTCCGCATTCAGCGGTTTGTAGAGGCCGGTTGCAAATTCATCGCGATCGACAGTCTTAACGGTTACCTCAATTCCATGCCGGGCGAGCAATATCTTAATAATCAACTGCACGAGCTTTCTTCCTATCTCAATCAGCAGGGCGTTATAACGATTCTTGTTTTAGCTCAGCACGGCTTGGTTGCTTCTGCCGAAGCGCCGGTGGATCTCAGTTACCTTTCCGACACTGTTGTGAGTTTGCGATATTTCGAAGCTTACGGTGAAGTGAAGCAAGCGATTTCAGTCATTAAAAAGCGCAGTGGCGGTCACGAAAAAACGATCCGCGAGTTTAAGTTGCAGACTGGCAAAGGAATTCGGGTGGGAGAGCCGCTAAGAGGCGTTCAGGGCGTTCTTACGGGCATACCCACTTTTCGTGGCAGTCACAAGCAAATGATGGCGAATCCTTGAATCGCGGGAGCCAATCGTGTCGCTCTTCGCGAAGTCGCTGCACACGAGTTGTCGTCGGAACGAGAGTTAATCGATGTCCCGAACTGAAAAGGAACAGCGCGTAATCATAATTGCGCGGATTAAGCAGGATGCGGCTGCCATGGCAGGTTTGCTGTCCGCTGAAGGTTATAACACCCAGACCTGTGAGTTTGTAGATGAAGTGTCGCGGCAAATGATGGGGCGCGCGGGAACGCTAGTGCTCACGGAAGAAGCACTGGAGTCGCCACATGTTCCGCAGTTCCTGAACACACTTCAGCGGCAGCCGTCCTGGTCTGAATTGCCGCTTATTATTTTGACAAGCGGTGGCGAATCGCGCCGGACTGCTTTACTTGATTTGGTAGCTGGGGCCGCGGGTACTGTGACGTTGCTGGAGCGGCCCGTCAGCGGCCGAACGTTAGTACGTTCCGTCCAAGTCGGGTTACGTTCTCGACGGCGGCAATATCAGGTTCGCGATCTTGTTCGTGAGCTCGAGAAGTTGAATAGGTCACTTGAGTGGCGCGTCGCCGAACGCGCGTCCGAGGCAATTGAACGTGCAGAAAGACTTCGCCTTCTTTCAATCGAATTAACGTCTGCCGAAGAAGCGGAACGGCGGCGCATTGCAGAAATCCTGCATGATGACCTTCAGCAAATGTTGATCGCAGCGCGAATGCAGTCTCACGCGCTTGCCAAAGCGAGGGGCGCCGCCGAACGCACGGAGCTTATGCAGACGATTGACAACATCCTGGATCGGTCGTTCGATTTGACGCGATCCTTAATCGTGGAACTTGCGCCACCGATCCTGCACGAACGCGGTCTGGCTGCAGCGGTGGAATCGCTCGCCGCGCAAATAGCGAAGCAACACGGTATACGAGTCAGTGTAGTGGCCGACTCATCAGTAAACCCAAAACAACCGAGCGTACGGGTCTTTCTCTTTCGAGCTCTGCGCGAGCTATTGCTCAATGCGGTGAAGCATGCCAATGGCAGCGCAGTCACTATCAGGATGACGCGCGCGCGACCGGATAAAGTCCACATCGTGATCTCCGATCGAGGGCCAGGCATTGACCTCGCCAAGCTCGATCGGCATAAAAGTGCGCCGACAGGATTGGGGCTTCTCAACATTCGCGAACGCCTGACCAATTTTGGAGGCGAGTTTCATATGGAGAGTGCTCCGCGCAGGGGGAGTAGAATGACATTGATCGCGCCGCTCGGTGCGACACCAAATGTTCTTTCGCGCCGCAAAAACGGAAGCTGAGTACCCGCTTTGCAACTGATCGAAACGTGTTCGTCGGTCACTACAGCGTTGCGTTCGCAGCTAAGAGCGAGAAAAATAAAATTCCGCTCTGGGTTTTGTTTATAGCAGTCCAGTTTCTCGATTATATCTGGGCGACGCTGGTGCTGCTTGGCATCGAAAAGTTACGCGTAATCAAAGGCTTCACTGCTGGAAGTATGCTCGACTCTTACTTCCATCCGTATTCGCATAGCCTGCCTGCGGCGATTCTTTGGAGCGGCGTTGCAGCAGCTGTCTACAAATCATTGTGCACATGGCTTGGCTCCGCGTGTACAAAATCAGCAGCGTTGATCGTCAGTCTGGCGGTGTTTTCACATTGGATTCTTGATCTCGTTGCGCACCCTCGTGATCTCGCGATTTACGACGACACGTGGAAAGTCGGGTTCGGTCTATGGCGTTATCGTGATCCGGAGTTTGCGTTGGAAACAGCGCTGCTCGCCATTGGCATCCTGCTTTATCTTGCGCGCAATATCGTGCCGCCGATTCGAAAAGCGGCCATCATGGCGTTCGCCCTCGCTTTGTTTGTCGTCCAAATCGGCGATACCTATGTACCGCGGACGCCTTTGACGCCTCAAAGAACGGTGATGGGTGTTTGGATTTTCTACACGCTGTTCGTTGGTGCCGCGTTCGTCATTGAGAAAATCGGCCGTTGCGGACAGTCTAATGTCTCGCGTTAATGGGCGTGGGCGATTTCGGCATTTCGTTGAACTCTGAGCTGCTGCTTCAAGATCGACGGGCGTCAGCACCAAGAATTGGTCAAAAATTTTCGCTAGAGCGAGTTTTACGCTAACCTCCTAAGCATATGAGGCATCACGCCATGAAAATGTGTCTGCTTCTTGGGTTGGCAGTTTCCGGTCTGCTTTGTGGTTGCGCTGCCAATACTCCGTATTCGGAAAGAATGATCGACACAAGCACGCAAACCCAACAAACAGTTCTGCCGGACGCACCGCCGGGGCCCCCGCTACACGCGGAGATTGGTCCTAGCAACTAACACTCTGAGAACCGATCAGGCTGGTTGGTTACGCCTCGGCACGATTGCGCTTGAGCATTGTGCGAATAATCTGGACTCGGACACTCCTCGATCGACGATCGCACAGCTTTCGGCAGTACAGTTAATTGGCGATTAACGTTTCAGTCGAACCGCGCGGTGGCGAGTATCGGCAGCGGTCGAGCCACGCGATAGTTTCGCGCGTCAGCAATGCACGACATTCTGGCCTGGAGTCGATGCTTTGTGGTGCGTTTCTGCGCAAGTCGCCGCTCTTCGCGATGCTGTTCGCGAAGCTTGCGAGCCACGAGAGTTCGGAAGCTGTGTTCAACCCAGTCTCGACCAAATAAGCGAAAGTTTATCCAATTCATTGCTTAGACCTCCAATACCAAGGTTTGCGTTTGGGCAGGGCCTCTGACCCCAAGGCACAGAGACTTCGTATTGTACTTGGCCTCTGGATGTGCCGCGAATGGCAAGGCGTTGCCGAGCAGCAACGTTTTCGTAGTCGATGAATGTTCACAATAGCTCGTGACCATGGTCACGCAGCAGGTCTTTTGTCGATAAAACGCGATCCGCAGGGCCGGCGAGGAGCAAATTTCCGGATTGCTCAATCGTGAGCGATGGCGCATGAATGTGCGTCCCCTGCACCATGAAAGAGCACTCGTTCGACGATTTTGAAGTCGGTGATCACTTTAAATCCGAGCCGCTAAAAGTGACGGAAAAGGAGGTGATCGAGTTCGCCCACAAATTCGATCCCCAGATGTTCCATCTCAGCCGTAAGGGGGCGGAGCGAACGATTTTCAAGGGACTAATCGCCAGCGGCTGGCACACCGCGGCGATAACGATGCGGCTGTTGGTCCGAACAGTGAATTTCGCTGAAGGCGCGATCGGGTTGGGCGTAGATGAGGTACGTTGGCCGAACGTAGTGCGGCCCGGTGACGCGCTTACTGTTGCAACGGAGATCATAGATTTGAGACCGTCGCGGTCGCGGCCCGGCTACGGAATCATTCGGCTGCGGAATGTAACCAAAAATCAGCGCGACGAAGTTGTCCAGACGATGCTCGCCAGTGCAATGGTGCCGAGACGCGCTGAAAACAACGGCAAAGGGCAAAGGGCGAAGAGCTAAGCGGCAAGCGTCAAAGGCGAAGAGCGAAGGGCGAAAGCGGTGAGAGCGTGGCACACAGACCTTCAAAGGGTGCGAGAAAATTAGTGATTTTACGGCTCTCTTCATCGCAATCACGCAGCAGGTCGTCTACCTCTGAACTCTCAAGTATTCCAAGCCTCTCAAAGACGAGCAACATTGATGCGTCCTCAAATAACGAGCGTCGGCTTATGTTTAGAAACACACGAACCCGGTTCGCCTCTTAGCTCTTCGCCACTGCCTAGAGCCTCGTCATCGCGATCGCGTCGTTGAAATCTGCGGGCAGCGGTGCCTCGAAGTGTTTCCATTCGTCCGTGCGCGGATGCTGGAAGCCCAGTTTCCATGCGTGCAACATTTGCCGGGAGAAATTTTTCCCAAGTCGCGACGCATACAGTTTGTCACCAAGAACCGGATGGCCAAGATGTTGAAGATGCACGCGGACCTGATGAGTGCGTCCGGTGTGCAGGCGGCATTCGATGAGGCTTGCTTGATCGCTTGCACGAATCACGCGGTACTCAGTCCTGGCTGTCCGTCCGCGCAGCGAAGTCACTCGCATGCGTTGGCGATGGACGGGATGGCGCGCGATGTTTTGTTCAATTGTGCCGGCCGGCTTGCGCAATTTTCCAGCAACCAGCGCGAGATAAATTTTTTCGACCCTGCGCGCGGCGAACTGTTTCGACAGTTCCTGATGCGCTCTGTCATTCTTGGCTACGACGAGGCAGCCGCTCGTTTCTTTATCCAGGCGGTGGACAATACCGGGCCGTTCTTTTCCTCCGATGCCTGATAGCGTGGCGCAGTGACTGAGCAACGCATTCACCAGCGTGCCTCCGCGCTGACCAGCCCCCGGATGAACCGCCAGTCCAGCTTCCTTGTTGATGACGAGTAGATCTTTATCTTCAAACAGAATGTTCAGCGGGATTGGTTCCGGACGTGTCTCGATTTTCTCGGGCGGCGGCTCGATTAGATCAATTTTGTCACCGACCCGAACAATCTGCCGTGGGCGTGTAATTGCTCCGTTGAGCCGAACAAAACCGCCACGGATTAATTGCTGAAGTCGCGATCGCGAGTATTGCGGAGCTTGCTTCGCAAGAAATTGGTCGAGGCGCAGCTTGTTGTGCTCTTCTGGTACGAGAAAGTCGATCGGCGACGAATCTTTCACCGGTTCGCAACTAGATCAGGGCGCGAGCGCGAGCAAGAGTAATGTAGAAAAAGAAGCAGATGAACGAATCGCGCGCGTGAGAGTCAGATTTTAGACGCATCGTTGCTATCGCACCGCTTTGGCACGACCTTTTTGTCCGTATGTCACAACAAAATCCACCGCCACCGCCCTTTCCTTCACCGGAAGAGCTCAAGGCCAAGATTTCTGAGTTCATGAAACAGAACTTCGGCGATCGAGTCTCGGTGGCGACCTTTGCTGAGCCGGAACAGGCCGCGGCGGAAGAGGATGAAAAGCCTGAAAAGAGCGAGCAGACCGATTTTGAATTCAACCTGCTGCCCCGCGATATCAAAGCGCACCTCGACCGGTTCGTCATAAAGCAGGAGGAGGCGAAAAAGGTTCTCGCGATCGCAGTGTGCGATCATTACAACCACGCCAACTATCTGCGCCGGCTTGAAAGGGAAGATCCCACGCGCGCCGAGGAGATTGAATACATCAAGCAAAATGTCATCCTGGTCGGCCCGACCGGAGTCGGCAAAACGTACCTGATCAAACACATCGCCGAGCTGATCAAAGTTCCCTTCGTAAAGGCGGACGCGACGAAGTTCAGCGAGACCGGTTACGTCGGCGGCGACGTTGAAGATTTGGTTCGCGAATTGGTGCACAAAGCCAATGGCGACGTGAACCTGGCGCAATTCGGAATCATTTATATCGACGAGATCGACAAGATCGCTTCGGCCGGAAATTTGATTGGCCGCGACGTGAGCGGTCGGGGCGTGCAAACGACGCTACTGAAACTGATGGAGGAAACCGAGGTGCCGGTGCGCAGCATGAATGATCTCCAGGCGCAACTGCAGGCCGCCTTCGAGTTTCAACGACGTGGCAAGGCGAAACGCGAGACGATTAACACGCGGCACATTCTGTTCGTGGTCAGCGGCGCGTTCGAGAAGCTGAAGGAACAAGTCGCCAGGCGTGTCCGGCATGGCCAGATCGGATTCAGCGCGCAACCGGTTCACGTGATGGATAACGAATTATTCCAGCACGTTTCAACTCAGGATTTTCTCGAGTACGGTTTCGAGCCGGAATTCATAGGACGCCTGCCAGTGCGCGTCGTATGTGAAGAGCTCGATGCCGATGATCTCTTTAACATCATGAAATACTCCGAGGGCAGCTTGCTCCGGCAATACGAGCGCGCGTTTCGCGCTTACGGTATGGAGATCAGTTTCGAGGACGAAGCGCTGCGTCTGCTGGCAGAAGCTGCTGCAAAGGAGAAGACGGGCGCGCGAGGATTGCTGACCGTATTCGAAAAATTGTTACGGGATTATAAATACTACCTCGCAGGATCAGGCCTCACGCAGTTGCGCGTGACCGCCGTGCTCGTTCGCGAGCCGCAGCGCGTGCTGGATCGGCTACGAGTTGAGGGACACAAACTGGAGGCACAAATGCTTGAAACCGGCGCGCGGCAGTTCGCGGAGCATTTCAGCACCGTTCATGGCTTGGAAATTGTGTTCGAAGAACCTGCAGTCAGTCGATTAGTGGCGCGCGCGCAAGCTGAGCGGATGACGATGACCGACCTTTGTGCTCACTTGTTTAAAGACTACCAATTTGGATTGAACCTGATCAAAAAAAACACCGGGCAGGCAAGGTTCGTTCTTACCGCCGACGCCGTCGATGCGCCGGACAAGTTCCTGAGCGATCTTGTGGTGCAATCGTACTATCCCGCAGCAGTCCCGCAAAAAGCCTGATTGGTAATGAAGCGTTTGGCGATCACAACGCTTGTCATTGGAATTGTCGCTGCGTGCGCGGCTGGAGCGCTGCACGCCACCAAGTCCATTACTGCTTTAGAAACTGCTGTTGGAGCGTTGGTGGCAAACTACGCCAGCGCGACGAAGGTCGTCAGCGACAAATTGCAATACGTGCTTCTCCTCGTGGTTGCTCTTGGAGTGGCCTGGCTCAGCCTGACCATTGTTCCGCGCTGGCGTAGCCGGCTGCTGGTTGCCCTGTTGTTCGTAGAATTGCTTGCTCTTTCGTGGGTGTGCTCTCTTTACCGAATATTTTTTCAACCCGTTGCGTCCATTGTCGCGCTCATACTTGCATTTGTCAGTGCGGAAGCTTGGTCTGCGTTCTTAAAACGGAACCGGTTCTTTCAGATACGAACATTCTTTGCCGATCGTCTTTCGAGAAAGCAATTTCAGCACGTCAAAAGCGACATCAACGCATTTGATCCTGCGCCGCAAACGTACGACGTGACCGCAGTCGTTTGCGACGTCGCCAACAAGATCGGTTTTGCCCACGATTCCCAGCCTGGCGTGTTCGCCGAACGCACGGCAAGATTTATCCGTGAAGCTGCAGAGTATCTCGTCAAAGAAGGCGCTTATCTGCAAGCCGCCGACGGCGAAGGGGTAGTGGCGCTGTTTGGATTTCCTGTTCCCGATGGTGAGCACGCGCAGACAGGGATCCGTGTTGTTCTCGAAATGCAACGAAATTTTCAGCAACGCAGGCAAGACAGCGTAGAAGATGTCGCAAACGGCGACATGTGCGCTGGAGTCAGCGCGGGCGTGATAGTGGCCGGTGCTTTGAATCACAATGAACGCCCTCTGCTCCTGACAAGCGGCCAGCCGATCGAGCTGGCCCGCAGGTTCTGTGCGCTGAACCATTTCTATGGATCAAACGTTTTGATTGATACGCTGACGTTTGATCGCGTCAGTGATGCCGTCATCGCGCGTCCAATTGACTTTGTGAGCGGACTGAATTCACACGATCGGCTCGAGATCTATGAGCCGCTTTGCCTTTCTCAGCAAGCAAACCCGGAACAGATCGCCCGGCGTGATTCGTTTTGGAACGGCGTGGTTCTTTATCGAGAAAAACGGTGGGCCGAAGCGTACAAGGAATTTCAGAAGGCGCGGGACTCCAAGTCTGAGGATGATCTTCCGCTGCAGTTTTATCTACGCAGACTCGAGCCACTCCTGCTGCAACTGGCGAATTCACCGCTCGAATAACCCGATTCGCACGTGTGAGAAGAACGGAATATCCCGAGGCGATCCGGGATTTGATTACGCAGTTGCGACAGATGCCGGGAGTTGGGCCTCGATCTGCAGAGCGGATTGCACTTTGGATGGTGCGCGCGCGAGGCGATCAGCCGGAGCAAATTGTCCGCGCAATCACGGCGACACGCCAATCCATCCGTGCCTGCAATCTCTGCGGATTCTTTGCGTCCGGCGAAATCTGCGAAATCTGCGCCGATGCTGCGCGCGCGACAGCGGCGCTCTGCGTCGTCGAACAGCCAACCGATATTCTTCCTCTGGAAAAAACCGGCGCGTTTCGCGGCCGGTATCATTCTCTCGGCGGCAAAATTTCGCCCCTCGATCACATCGGCCCGGAAGATTTGCGGCTCAAAGAATTATTGGACCGTGTCGATCGCGAGAACATTGCCGAAATCATTTTCGCCCTTCCCGCGGATGTAGAAGGCGAAGCGACCACAAATTACATCGTCGAATTGCTGAAAGAGAAGCCGATTACTCTCACGCGTATCGCCCGTGGCATTCCAGCCGGTGGCGGACTCGAATCCGCGGATGAACTGACGCTCTGCGCCGCGCTTTCAGGAAGAACAAAAATTTAATGGGCGCTCATGCGGAGTCGCGAAGACGACGAGAAACCTCACAGGCTCGAGTCTCGTTACACAAACATTCGCGTATGTAACGCTACGAATGTGAGGTTCCTCACTCCGTTTCGGATGCCAGCCTTTGCTCGCGCCTTGAGCGCGACGACTAGAGCGGATTTAACTTTTGTAACTTTTTAACCTTTGGAGCGGAGCGCAGTTGGATCTTTCATTAACACCGTGCTTCAGCACGGTGTGCAATGGCATCCCACTGACTAAGCCGTTTAAACGGCTTCTTTGTTCCCGTATATTGACACACCTCGCTTCAGCGAGGTGTTAATGAAATGTTTGGCGCTTCAATGCATAACTTTTCAACGCTTCAACGTTGCGGTAGCGTTAGCGCAACATGTCCTGCGCGAAGATTGATCCGGCGTTGCACCAGGCGCAGAAGCCGCCATGGATCAAGGTGCGCCTGCCGTCGAATCCGGTTTTCTTTTCGACGAAAGCGTTGATTTCCGATTTGCGGTTGCACACGGTTTGTGAAAGTGCGCAATGCCCAAACCGTTGGGAATGCTGGAGCCAGGGCACAGCCACTTTCATGATCGCCGGCGACCGTTGCACGCGCGCGTGCGGATTCTGTGCGGTGACAACTGCAAAGCCATTCGCATTAGAAGAAGACGAGCCGCAACGCGTCGCCGAGGCCGTGCGCAGGATGAATTTAAAGCACGTCGTCATCACCGCAGTTGCGCGCGACGATCTTAAAGACGGCGGGGCTGATCATTTTGCCCGCACGATCATTGCAATTCGGAATATGGATCCGTCAATCATCGTCGAAGTGCTCGTTCCGGATTTTCACGCGTATGACTGGTGCATTCAGCTCGTGCTGGATGCCGGGCCTGACATTTTCAACCACAATATGGAAACCGTGGACCGCCTGACACCGCTGGTGCGCTCGCGCGCAAAGTATAAGACCTCCTTGCAAGTTTTGCGCCGGGCAAAGGAACTGGCATCGGGCGACTGCCGGATTGTAACGAAGAGTGGTGTGATGCTCGGACTCGGTGAAAAGGAGACCGAACTCTTTCAAACCATGGACGATTTGCGCGAGGTCGGCTGTGAAGTCCTGACCATCGGCCAGTATCTGCGTCCAACGCCCAAACACCTGCCGGTCGTCGAATTCATCACGCCTGAGCAATTCAATTATTACGGCGACATCGCGCGTCGAAAGGGTTTCCTCTATGTCGCCTCCGGCCCGCTGGTTCGCAGCTCGTACCACGCCGCCGATTTCCATCCGGTGATTCGTCGATGATGGCCGACCAAACAATGCCGCCGCAGACGACTGCGAAAAAATTGGGCTGTAGCGTCCGCTGTCCTCAGCGGATTTGTAGCCGCGCCGACAGCGGTTGCGCTGAGGACCGCGCACTCTACAGCACTGCTTCGGCGGTCGTGCGGCGATGACGGAGCCAAAGAACGACGCGCTCACTCAGATTCGTTCGCAAACCGCTGCAGTTATTCCTGCTTATCAGGACCAAAACCACATCGGCGACATCGTTCGCCGAACGCGCCAGCAACTCGATTGTGTTCTGGTGATCGACGACGGCTCGACCGATAAAACCGCCCAACGCGCACGGGAAGCCGGCGCCGAAGTCATTATTCACGATCAAAACCGCGGCAAAGGCGAAGCAATCAAGACAGGTCTCGCTCACTGGTTCGCCGCCGAGCTCTCATCCGCCGCGGTGTCGGATCGCGAAATCAGGTGGGCAATCCTTCTCGATTCTGACGGACAACATCTTCCCGAAGAGATCGAGCGGTTCGTGGCAGCGGCAGGCATAACCACCCAGCCGACACTTTTCATTGGCAATCGAATGAACGACGTTACCCGCATGCCGTTCATCCGACGCGTGGTGAATCGGCATATGAGCAGCCAAATCAGTAAAGTCTGCGGACAAAACATTCCCGATACGCAGTGCGGCTTTCGAATGGTAGATCGGCGACTCGCTCCGGACCTGCTGAGCGGCGGACATCGGTTTGATTACGACACGGAAGCGCTGATCATTGCCAGTCGCAAAGGATACCGGATTAAATCAGTGCCAATTAGCACGGTGTACTCCGACGAAGTGAGCAAGATTAATCCCCTGCGCGACGCACTTCGCTTTTTCAGATTGATGCAGCGATACAGAAAAGCATAGCGATTCAGAGTCTCTCCCCGAAAGAGCACTGGCTTGGGCTTCCGTGATCAAAAGCCGTTAAAACGGCTTCGGGTCAACAGATCTGTGTCCACCGGCCTCAAGGCCGGTGTTAATGAAAGGAATTTAAGCGACTGCTCTCATCGGGGAAATCCCCCCTGTGATTAACACCTGCTTTCGAGCCGGTGACTGCAGGAGCAAGGCGCGACGCATCACGCTATCGTTAACACGTGCTCTCAAGTCAGTGACGTGACGAGAACGAACGGTTGAGCGATTTGCCTTCAATCAGGCGCATCAGGATGTCATTAGCACCGGCTTTTAAGCCGGTGACCTGAAGGAGCAAAACGGTAGCCGTTTTAACGGCTTCCATTAACAGCCATTAAGGCCGTTTTGCCGGCAGTGGCTTTGAGCTTTTGAGGATTTCCGACTCGGGTGTGAGCGTGGCTGGTTTGCCGCTGAAAATGACGCGGTTTGGTTTTTCAGCGAGCGCCTGCACCAGCCCTTTTGCGTGGGTGGTGATGACTTTCAAGTTCAACAAGCTGACGTGCAGTTGTTTCAGTTGTTCCTGAAGCTGCTTGTCGGTTGCACCGATGAATGTGTCAGCGGCACCGAGGACTTTGTCGGCGTCTTTGCTTACGCTGTCGAGGTTCTTGACCACATTCTGTAGATTGTCCACGTCTACCTTCAGCGTATCAGCAAGTGGCCCGAGTTTCGGCGTGAATTCGGCGAGATCTTTCTTTAAGCTCGTGACCGTGACGTTGAGATTATCGATCAACTTGTTTGCGTTATCGATCAGCGGACCCGCGGCCGCGGTGATCTGCTCGATGCCGTAAGCGGGATGGCCTTCAATAGTCGCGTCGTTGGCTAACGTTTCGCCTCCCGGTGTGCCTGCGGAAAGCGCTACGAATTTCGGCGACAGCAATGTATCGGAGCTGAGCGTAGCAGTTATGTCTGTAGGCAACGGAGGAATTCCTTCAATCAATCCGACCGTGACCCGCACAGCGTCCCTTTTATTCGGCAACGCTTCGCGCTCGTTGGCGCCGAGCTGGCGCATGGCGATTACGCGTCCGGCCGGTGCGCCAGCGTAACGCACCTCCGAATTCACCTTTATCCCAGTCACGTCTTCGTAATTAATCTGAAGAATCCGCGCGGGTTTTTTCAGCCGATAACCGGACAGCGCAAACGTCAGTGCAGCGAGCAGAACGACACTGCAGGCGATCACAGAGAGGGCTACAAGGTAGTCGGAAAGACTTCGCTTCATCGAATTTGGCTGGCAGTGAATGGGAAGCGACCGTTGTAATGACGAAGTCCGAATTCCGAAGCACGAAGGAATAACGAAGCTCGAATGACGAAGTTTTGACGCGCAGTGGTTGATCTTCGCATCATGCCGCTACTTTCATTTGCTTCTCCAAAACTTGGAGAAGATTAGACTGAGTTCTTTCGATTCAAGCCACAGCTTACGAGCCTGTGGTTTCAACTCGGGCACCGCTCTAACGATCATCCGGAGGAAGTGCTTGGTTTCGCGTGCCTCTTTCCGGCAGGTGCCGATGCTTTTCAAGAACTGCTTTTTCGACACTGCGTCATCGGTTTCGACGTAGTTGGCACCAACACTTGTCGCTGCAGGGACAAGTTGGCTAATCAAACGGACTATTGATTCAGCATCGTTGTACCAGAACGACTCATCGGCCCTAACCTTCCGGTGTTCGGACTTCGTCATTGGTTCGTCATTCGAGCTTCGTCATTGCCCAGGCGTTTCATTAATGCTTGTGGTGAAAACGGAACCGCGCGCCCAGGAATGGGCGAGGCCGCACATGTTGCTGATCCTTATGTTCGTCTTGTGAGACATTCAACGGAATCGGCCCGTCAGCCTCGCCGTGGATAAATTGCTGCACTTCCGGGTTGGAGCTGTTCCGAATTTCGTGGGGGGTCCCTTGCGCCACGATCGAGCCATGGCCAAGCATAATCATACGGGTCGCGATGCGAAAAGCACTAGTCATATCGTGCGACACGACGACTGCGGTCATATGGCTGCCTTGGGTCAATTTCAGCGTTAGCTGGTCGACCACCGCAGTCATTATCGGATCGAGGCCAGAGGTCGGCTCGTCGCTAAACAGCAATTCTGGATCGAGAGCAAGCGCGCGCGCAAGCCCTACGCGCTTTTTCATGCCTCCGCTAATTTCATCGGGCCTAAGATCTTCGAAGCCGGTTAGGCCAACCATCTCAAGCTTTCCTCTCACGACGTGTTCGATTTCGTCCGGCGACTTGTTGGTATGTTGCGCCAGTGGCAGGGCAACATTCTCACCCACAGTAAGAGACGCCAACAGTGCGCCAGATTGAAACAGCATCCCGAATCTCACGCGCACCCGTTCAATCTCACGTTCGGTCATTCCGGTGACTTCCTCTCCGAAGAGTTTCACCGATCCCGCAGTCGGTTTCATCGAGCCAATCAGGTGGCGAAGCAGAGTGCTTTTGCCGCAACCACTGCCGCCCATGATGACGAGGGTCTCACCTCGTTGGACGTTGAAAGAAATGTCATCGAGCACTGCGCGATCACCGAATCGGCGAACGAGATGGTCTACTTGGATGATGGTGTCTCCGTTAGCAGGCATGATCAAAATGACGAATGACGAATGACGAACTAATGACGAAGCTCGAATGACGAACACGGTTCTTTACGGATTTTTAATTGGAATCTCATCATTCATTTTTGCCGCTCCTCCAGATTTTTGAAAAGATCAGATGCAGTTCGCGTGCTTCCAGCCAAAGCTTGCGAGCTTCAAGCTTAACTCCGGCACTGCGCGAACGGCCATGCGTAGAAAATGCTTCACCTCACGCGTCTCTTTCTTGTATGTGCCAATCGATTTCAGGAATTCTTTCTTTGAAACCGCGTCATCTGCCTCGACATAGTTGGCTCCAACGCTTGTGCCCGCGCCAACAAGCTGGTTGATGATGCGATTTGTCACTGCGTCTTGCGGAAGCCTTCTTGCGAAGTCGATAACAGCTTCACCGAACTGCGCCGTCCGCTCCTCTAGATCGTAAACACGGCTGTCACTCGGCTCTTCGCGAATCAGCGGTGCGGCGTCGTTCCAGAATCCTTCATCGAAGTGTTCGCGCGACGTTTCGGATTTCGTCATTAGTTCGTCATTCGTCATTCGAGCTTCGTCATTCACATCATGCAGCGAAAAAGAATATCCCGGTTAGTACCGCATTCATCACCAGCATCGCCAGCAAAGCTTCTACCACGGCAGTCGTTGTGGCCTGGCCGACGCCTTCAGCACCGCCTTCCACGTTCAGGCCGGCATTGCATGAGATCGTGATAATGATCCAGGCGAAAACGACGCTCTTGATCATTCCCGAATATAAATCCCATGTTTCCGCGCTTTCTAGCGCGCGCAGCACATAACCGGCAGTGTTGAAATCCAGCGCCGTAACGCATACTGCCCAGCCACCGAGGATGCCGATGTAATCGCCAAAAATAGTGAGTGCCGGAAGCATCACCATCATGGCGAGAAAGCGCGGCACTACCAGGTATTGAACTGGGTTGATGGCCATCACTTCGAGCGCTTCGATTTCTTCGGACACTTTCATCGTGCCGAGCTCGGCGGCGACAGCAGAACCGCTGCGGCCAATCACGATGACAGCGATCAGAACTGGCCCCATCTCGCGCAGCAACGTGATCATCACCAAATCAGGAATATACATCTCAGCGCCGAGGCTCTGGAGAGAGTGGGCTGCCTGCATCGCTAGCGTCACACCGACGCTGAACGCCGTCAGCGCAACCATTGGCGCCGCGCGCACGCCAATTGTTACCATCTGCCGGAAGATCGGCGCAATTTTGAAAAATTGCCCCGTGAACGGCGCGATGAAAATCCAATAGAGCAGGCTGAAGTTAAGCCGAAAATAGTTTCTCACTTGCCGGTCCAGCGCGCAGAATGCCAATGTGCGCGCGTTGACGAAAGCCCAAACTTCAAGTCACTGATCGAACAACTGATGGCTGAAAGTGAAATCGACAAAATCCGTGCATTGCTGACTTCGCAGCCGCGCCCGATCGGCTGGCCTGCGCGACGCGAGCGGCTTGATGCGATTGGTTCCGTTTGGCCTGTCGCCGATGATGTGAAGCTCGACGCTGTGAATGTCAGCGGCTTGCAAGGAGAATGGTCAGCCGCGCCGGGTTGTGACGCCACGCGCGTGCTGATGTTCTTCCATGGCGGCGGCTATTGTTCGGGTTCAATTGTGAGTCATCGCCGCATGGTTACGCAGGCGGGTCGCGCGGCAGGCATCCGCACGCTCGCGGTTGCGTATCGCCTCGCGCCTGAGCATCCGTTCCCTGCAGCGTATGATGACGCGCTGGCAGCGTGGCGTTTTCTGCGCAATCAACCTATTCCGGCGTCGCAGATCGCGATCGGTGGCGACAGCGCCGGCGCGGGGCTGGTTGTCGGGTTGATTGCGCGACTCCGCGACGCGCACGAGGAACTTCCGGCGTGCGCCTGGCTTGTATCGCCGTGGACCAACCTGACGTTGTCGGGGGCAACACTCGTGACAAAGGCCGCCGTCGATCCGATCGTTCACAAAGAATATCTGAACGAACTGGTTGAGGCATATCTTCCAGCCGGAGTGGAAAGAAATGATCCGCGTGTTTCTCCACTTTTCGCAGATCTCAGAGGCTTTCCGTCGATACTAATCCAAGTCGGGAGTGCCGAAACGTTGCTTGACGATGCTGTTCGTTTTTCGCATGTGGCAGGCGAAGCGGATGTCGCAGTGACTTTGGAGGTTTGGCCGCACATGATCCATGCGTGGCATCTTTGGAACGCCCAATTAGCGGACGGCCGCCGAGCGCTCACGAACGCCGGCGCGTTTATTCGGTCGCATCTTTGACCAAGGAATGACGCTTCGCAGTCGTCGAATTTTGCAATCGATGGCTGCCCAAACCGTCGTTCCCTGTTTACAATAAACCGCGCTTTCGAAAATCGCCCAGGTTGCCGCCGGACGAGCGCTCCACCAGATCGATCGTGAACTTGAGCAGGCAGACCTCCCAGGCATCGTCAACGCCGTGAATGACCGCGCTAAGCGGCTCATTTTTGCTTTCGACGTTCTTTCTCGTGCGATTGATTACCGAATCCAGCGAATCGCGCAACGTCTGTTCGCTGAGATCAGTCTTACGGAATTGGAATCCGTAACGAAGCACCGCGACATTCCGGGCGTGGTCCCGCAGTTGCTCGACGTACCGCTGCGCCTTTTCTCCAAAACCCTCGAGTAACAGACGCCAGTAATGTTCCGGCGTCAGAATCTGCGGACGTTCGGCGTGAATCTTTCCGTTACGAACCCGGACCTGATCGACGCGGTCCATCAACTCGGAGATTAAATAAAAATTGAAACTCGTGCTGCCAAACGTCGCGATCTGCTGCTCCGGCGCCACAATGACGTGCGTGTTTTCAACGGCGTAATCGAAATCATCTCGGGTCATTCGCGCTGTAGGTTATCGTGTTCGCGGCGGATTTCAAAAGAGCCCTGTGCTCATTTCAAGAGGCGACGTTCTGGCGCAACCCGCAAATTTCGGCGCTGGGAACCGTCTATTTGAGCGCTACAGGCGACAATACGCGAACAATACGATGCTACTTGCTTTGCGGTTTGGTTTCTCCGCCTTGCTGTTGTTGCTGTTGCGCGCTCTGCTGCGACTCAAACAGCGAGAGATACTGGCCGTACCCTTCTTCCTGTAGTTTATCGACCGGAACAAACCGCAGCGCTGCGGAATTTACGCAAAAACGTTCGCGGGTCGGTGCAGGGCCATCGTCGAAAACGTGGCCGAGGTGCGAATCGCTCGATTTCGAACGCACTTCCGTTCGCTCCATTCCATGCGAGGAATCTCGTTTCTCTGTCACTTTCTCTGGTGATATCGGCTTAGTGAAACTGGGCCAGCCAGTGCCGCTATCGAATTTATCCAGCGAGCTGAAGAGTGGTTCGCCCGTGACGATGTCGACGTAAATGCCCGGCCGATGATTATCCCAGTAAGCATTGTGAAACGGCGGCTCGGTGCCGCATTCGCGGGTTACGCGATACTGCTCCTTGTTTAATTGTGTTCGCAATTCGGCGTCTGCCGGCACTGGCTTAGTCGGGTTCATTTTCTGAGCCTCCATTTTTTGCGTCTGAGCGTAGCCAAAAAGGATCGAGCCCACGACTACGATCACTGTGCCAAGCAGCCCAAACCACAAAGTTTTAGTTGATCCACGTGTGTAGGTTAAACGCGGGCTATAGTTCATATTTATTGTTCCCTTTATTCCCTTATGCGCGTGCTGAGGGTATCCAAATGTACGCGCGGACGCCTTCTCTACAATTAGGTGCGCGAAATAGATCCCCTAATTGAATTCGTAAGACAAACGAAGAGTGGACGGCGATCAGACATGAGTTCTAACCGCCGGCGCATTCGCAGCCGAGATGTGTTTAACCGGAGTCCTGCCGGCCGGCTTCCGGAACGCGAATGTAGCGCCGGAAGACGATCAAGCCGAGCGGGGCAATCGATGCAGCGAGCGCAAAAATCAGCCACATCGTGCCCGGATGCCGTGGACCGTGTTCGGGAACGAACGCAGCCAGTAACCAGCCGCCGGTCCCGACAAGCAGCTTGCCAACAAGGAACGGAAGATAGGCGAGCGAGCCGTACGACGCTTCCTGTCCTCTGGGAGCAATTGCTGCTGCATATTCGTACACACGCGGCGAATAGAATGCTTCACCGATCGAGAACACGATTAGGTACAGAGCAGACATAATGTAATACGGATGAACGCTGCCCTGCAGTTGGAGATAACTGTGCCCAAGCCACTGTCCCATCGCGCTGTTTGCCGCAGCCGCGAACCATTCTGTCGGCAATGCCATGATGAAAACTCCCGCAGCGCAGATCACCCCACCGACTACCACCATTCGGTAAGCGGCAAATTTTTGCGTCAGCGCGCCTACAATCGGTACCAGGACAATGATGACAATCGCGTTGATCGCTGAAAGCTTTCCGACAGGAGCGTTAAAGCCGAGCTCGCGGATGCCGAACTTCGGAAAGACGTAGTCCATTTGCAAAAAAATGGCCTTGAGGAATCCGATGAAGAGGAAGAATACGAGCAGCCGATAAAACCCTGTTTGGCCAATCAGGCGCCGGAACAAGTCGGCTGTCGCGATGGCACTTTGACGGACGGTTAAACCGATGCGACTCCAGAAGCCGGGCGCCGTTCCACGTTCATCGGTCGTACTTATCGGCTTTTCGTCGCGCCGCAGGCAATAGATCACTGGAAATAGAACGATCTCAAACGCCAGACTAACAACGAAAAGCAATTGGTAATTGCTTGGCTCAAATCCGAACAGGCTGACATGCCAGGTAAGTCCGCGGACGTAATCGAAGATGTACCCGGCTGCGACGTAGCCGACGTTCATTATCATGTAGATAATCGAGAACGCCATTGATCGTTGGGCGGTCGTCGAGTAGCGACGGGTTGCCGCCAGCAGCACCGGCGTTCCAAGTGCCTCGCCGACTGCCAGCGGAAGAACACCTGCCGCAAGCGCGAGCCATGGAACCGTAGTGACGACCATTACGCTGCGCGCGACGGTGCAGATCGCAATGCCCAGGAAAAATGTCCGGCGCAAACCGATTGCGTCTGTCACGGAGCCTGCGAGTAACGTGAACACGGTCATCGCCGGCGCCCAAACCCAGCCCACTACCGCGCCAGCAGCTTGGTCGCTGAACCCCAGGTCCTTGGAAAGCCAAAGGACCATTGTTTTGTTCGTGACCGAGTAGGCGGTGTAAATCAGGAACTTGATTACGAACGTGAGCCACAAGTCGCGGCGCGCGCCTTTCAGCACGGTGAATTTCGCGATGAAGCCGCGCAGGCCTGTCGTTGTCTCTGCAGGCACAGTCTCTTCTGGTGCCACGGTTGCTTTGATTGCCTGCCCCACGGCGGTTGACTAGAACACGCTCGCGATGAATTCGCGAGTGTGTTCATCAAATGTCTCGACCGAGGAAAGACGGCTTCCTAAGCCGTCGTCCTCGGGTTTACCTTTCGTGATCACACCAGATTTTCGATGTACTTCTGCCGATCGAATGCCGCAAAGTCCTCAATCTTTTCGCCGGTGCCGACGAGACGCGTTGATATTCCGAGTTCATTCTGGATTGCGACGACGATGCCGCCTTTACCGCTGCCATCGAGCTTGGTAACGATCAGCCCGGTCAGCGTCAACGCGGTGTGGAATTCGCGTGCCTGACTCAGCGCGTTGCCACCAGTTGTAGCGTCGACGACAAGCAATGTCTCTTGCGGCGCATCGGGATCCACTTTGCTCAATGCGCGTTTCACTTTTTCCAGCTCGGCCATCAGGTTTGTTTTCGTGTGTTGCCTGCCGGCTGTATCGCAAAGTAAAAAGTCGACCTGGCGTTTCGCCGCGGCTTGATACGCTTCGTAACAAACAGCGGCTGGATCGGCGCCGTACTGTCCGCGAATGATCTCAACGCCGAGCCGCTGGGCCCACACTCCAAGCTGCTCAATTGCTGCAGCGCGAAACGTGTCCGCTGCTGCCAGCATCACGCTCTGTTGATGCTGTTGTAGGGTGTTTCTGTGAAACGCCGAGGCGTCTGACACAGATGGCCTACAGTCTTCGTTCATCAGATAATGCGCGAGTTTTGCCGTCGACGTTGTCTTGCCCGTTCCGTTTACGCCGACAAGCAAAACGACCGCCGGTTTACCTTCCGCGCGACGAATTAGAGTCGTTTTCGCAGGCAAGATCTGCGTGATCTCTCGGCGTACTGCCTTCATCACGTCGCCAATTCCAAGCAAGGCCCACGCTTCGCGTTCCTGCAGCGTTTTCATGATGCGGGTCGTCATCGATACACCGAGATCAGCCCGGATGAGTCCTTCTTCGAGCTCGTCCCAATCAACGGGTTTGGCGCTGAATTGTTCGGCGAGCGATCGGAGGAATTTCATTTCGGTGAATTAACGGCTGAAGCGTTGAAGCGGATCACGCTTACCCTGTCATGTTGAGCGAAGCGAAACATCTCTGATTATTCTTTTCAGCGCTGCTGGAAAAAATAACTAGAGATTCCTCGACTTCGCTCGGAATGACATGCTCTTAAGACGTTTTTAACGTTTCACGATTCTCGTCGCACTGGCTCGCGCGCGGGGCGATCCAAATCTTTACGGATGCGGTCGAGGATGCCGTTTACGAACCGCCCCGACTCCGCGCCGCCGTACGTTTTTGCCAGCTCGATCGCTTCGTTGATCGAAACGACTGGCGGAATGTCGTCGCGATAAAGCATCTCATAAATTGCCAGCCGGAGAACATTGCGATCGACCGCTGAGATACGGCGAAACTCATAATTCTCGCAGTAGCGGCGAACTCTTTCATCGATTTCGGGCAAATGCGCCACCATTCCTTCGATGAGCGGCTGCGCAAATTCGCGCACGCGGTGGGCAGCGGGACAAAATTCCCAGAAATCGTCGATTTTGTCCGGGCCCTCGCCACGCTGTAGGTCGCGCCAGAAATGATATTGGATTGCAGCCTCGCGTGCTCGCCGTCTTTTTCCCATAAGATCAGCCCTCGCGGAGCTCGGCCACCACATTCACAATTTCCACTGCTGCGCGCGCAGCTTCGGTGCCGCGGTTAATTTTCTTTTCCAGGCAACGCGCGACGGCCTGCTGTTCATTATCAAAACTCAACACGGCATTGATTACCGGCACGCCGTGTTCAATTGCGATTCGTTGCAGCCCATCGGTGACAGAACGACTCAGATTTTGTGCGTGATTGGTTTCGCCCTGCAAAATCACGCCGCAAGCGATTATTGCATCAACTCGATCACGTGAAGCCATCTCGCGGACGACCACCGGGACTTCAAAGGCCCCAGGCACACGGTGAACTGAAACTGCCGCATTCGGGGCCAGAGCTCGCAGCTCATCCATTGCGTGTTCGACCAGACCGTCCACGTATTGCGCGTTAAACCGGCTGGCGACGATTGCGAACGTTCGCTCTGACTTAATCGGCCGCGGACGAGGCGATGATTCCTTCGTCATT
>DATBDJ010000041.1:0-7342 GCA_036269995.1 Candidatus Udaeobacter sp. | reverse complement strand
CAATGGTAAGATGTTCGTCGAACGCGTCCTGCTGCGGCATGTAACTGACGTACTGCTTCAAAGCGTCGAGATTCTGGTAGAGCGGCTGGCCATTCAGAAAGACGTCACCGCCGGTCGGCTGGAGCTGACCGGCAAGCACTCGCATCAGCGTGCTTTTTCCTGAACCGCTCGCGCCCATTACACAAACGAGCTCTCCGCGGTTGATACAAAACGAGATCCCCTCCAAGCCAATCTGGCCTTTGCTGAACCGATGCGTGACCTCGCTTACGTCCAGCGTGCGAATGATGTTGCGCTCTTCCTCGATGATTCGTTCCGAAAAGTTGCATCGCAGGATTTGTCCCACGTCGATTCGGATCGTGTCGCCGTCCTTTAGTTCTGCCGTCGTGCGCACCGTCTGGTCACCAACCATGATCGGACGATCGGCTTCGATGACTTCGAGGACACCGACCCGCCGGTCGTAATTGCAGAAAATCTTCAGCACCACGTCTCCACTGGTGCCGGGCGAAAGCAGAATGTCGTCCGCTTGCAGCCGGCTTGGGTCGTTGGAAACAAGGTATTCGGATTTCGAAACTTTGAGCTGAAAACGCCCGCCCAGCGCACGAGCCCGCCTGCGCAAGTCGTTCAAATCCAATTCGCTGTCGTTGTGGAAAACGATCTTGTCTTCCAGGGTCGCGTCCACTTGCGTGCCAGCTTTCAACCCGACGCCGTTAAGCTCGGCATTGACGTCGCGTAGCGCTTTCACTCGCACCTTCAGACCGAAAGTTACCCGGAGCGCGCTTTCACGCGTTCGCGATCGCTCCAGTTGCACTTCGTCGGAATCTTTGTTTACACGAATGAAAATTTGCGGGAGCGAAACATTCTTCTTTGCGTTGAAGTATTGCGCCAGCTCCTGATAACTGAGCACCTGGTCCCCCACGAGGATGCGTTGGCCTGGATAGATTCGGCAGAAGCCGCCGCGCACCAACGGTCTCCCGCGCACCGAGACGTTCTGCCCGCTGTAATTTTTTAACAAAATCAAATCGTGATAGCGAAATGCCATCAGGTGATCGTTTGCGCCGAGGTTTTTTAGGATTATGTCGGCCTTACCGTCGCGTCCGAAGGAGAGCGACTCCAAAGGTGACGCGCCATGCTGGTAAATCGATGGATCGGAATCCTCTGACGCATTCAACTGGTAGACGATATCGATTGCCTGCGCAGCCATGCCTAGCTGCGACATGAAAGAATAAAACGCGACGACCTGATCCTGTTTCAGACCTGCTTGCGAAATCAAGTCGTACAGCTGCACGCCGAGCATGATTTTGCGCTCGGTGCCTAGTTGCGCGGCGAGTTTTTGCGCCATGGCAGCGAGGTCCTGCTGCTCGTAAAGCGCTTGCCGGAACAACTGTCGCAGCTCGGAGTAAACAGCCTCGGGATAATCGTAACGCAGGAAGCCAAGGCTGGAGTCAATCTCTTCCTCGAGTATAACGCCGTCGGCCTTGGTAAAACTTGCAAGCACCTGGATCAGTAGCGGCAAAAGGTTCGGCCCTTCGGACACGCTCCGAGGCTTACGCAGCGCTCGACGCACCCAGCGCCGGCCAGTCCGCCGCACCCGAAAGGCAAGCGGCGTCATGCGCTGCACAGCGCGATCAATCCTATCGGCGACGGATGAAACAATTTCTGTCATGGCGCGTGTTCGGGTGCGAATTTTACGCGAAACCGCCGAGCGACGCAATGTGCAGACACGAATATACAGGCAAAGACCATTAACTATATTCCGAACGACGAAGGTCGCCGCACTGACTAATGAATTATGACTATGACGATCTCGCGTGCGACACCGTGTTTTGCGTAACAAATTTGTTCATGTTAATTTTCCCCTTAGGTAAGCCTTCTTATGCCTCAGTTTGACCGCAACTCACAAAGAGAGAGTCGACAGCGCGGGAACGAACCCAGCTTCAACTGGCGCGGTGTCATTCTCATCGTGATCGCATTCAGTCTGATTGCGATGGCGATGCTCTTTTACCGGGGCGGCATGCAGCCGGTTGAAGACGTCCCCTATAATCGGTTTCTCGAGCTGTTGGAGAATAAGCAGATCGTCAGCGACAAAAATTACCCGCTCCAGTTGGTCGTCGAGGATGGTCGGCCGACGCAAACGCTTCGCGGTGCATACATTCGCCAGGGAATAGGCTCCGCGCCCGCCCAGCCGGTGCCGTTTCGGACGACAGTCTATTTAAATTTCACGAACGATCTGCAAAAGAAACTCGCCGACGCCGGCATGCAGCCTGCAATCAAAACCGAATCGAACATGCTGGCGCAAACGGTGGTTGGTTTTCTGCCAATCGCGCTATTCCTGCTCGTGCTTTACTTCCTGTTTCGTCAGCAAATCCGCATGGCCGGCAAGGGCGCGCTGAATTTTGGTAAGTCCAAGGCGCGCATGCTGGCTCGCGACAAGAACAAAATCACGTTTCGTGATGTCGCCGGCGTGGAGGAGGCAAAAGACGAAGTGCAGGAGCTTGTTGAGTTTCTGCGTGACCCGAAAAAATTTCAGAAACTCGGTGGGCGAATTCCAAAAGGTGTATTGATGGTCGGCCCTCCTGGCACGGGCAAGACACTGCTGGCGCGCGCGATCGCGGGCGAAGCGGATGTTCCGTTCTTCTCGATCAGCGGCTCGGATTTCGTCGAGATGTTTGTCGGCGTCGGCGCCAGCCGCGTGCGCGACATGTTTGAGCAGGGTAAGAAATCTGCACCCTGCATCATTTTCATTGACGAGATTGACGCAGTAGGACGTCACCGCGGCCATGGTGTTGGAGGCGGCCACGATGAACGGGAGCAAACGTTGAATGCTTTGCTCGTTGAGATGGATGGATTCGATACGCAGGAAGGCGTGATCATTATCGCAGCTACAAACCGTCCCGACGTACTCGACCCTGCCTTGTTGCGGCCGGGGCGCTTTGATCGCCAGATCACGGTGAATCTGCCTGACGTGAAAGGACGCGAAGAAATCCTCCGCGTCCATGCCAAGAAGGTGAAACTGGCGGAGGGAGTCGATCTCGCGGTAATCGCGCGCGGCACGCCGGGCTATTCCGGTGCGGAATTGGCGAATGTAATCAATGAAGCGGCGTTGCTTGCGGCGCGGCGCGGACTGAAAGGCATCACGCTCGCCGAACTTGAAGAAGCGCGTGACAAAGTTCGCTGGGGCAAGGAACGCCGCAGCCTTGCGCTGAGCGAAAAAGAAAAGACCAACACGGCGTATCACGAGGCCGGGCACGCCTTGTTGCTCGTCTTGCTGCCTCACACTGAGCCGCTGCACAAGGTCACAATTATCCCGCGCGGCCCGTCGCTCGGATCAACGATGTGGTTGCCAGAAGAAGACAAATACACCAATCGCAAAAAGGAATTGATCGCCAGTCTTTCCGTGGCCATGGGCGGGCGTGTGGCCGAAGAGATTGTCTTTGGTGACATCACTAACGGCGCGCGCGGCGACATTAAAGGCGCGACACAAATTGCCCGCCGAATGGTTTGCGAATGGGGCATGAGCGAGCGCATGGGCATGGTCGAGTACGGCGAACACGAAGACTATGTGTTCCTCGGACGCGATATTTCTCGTGCGCGCGATTACAGCGAAGCGACTGCCGAACAAATCGATCAGGAAGTGCGCAAACTGATCGACGACTCGTATCAGACCGCGAAAGAAACGCTTATCGCGCATCGCGACAAACTCGAGACGATTGCGAAAGCGCTGCTTGAATTTGAGACTTTGGACGGATCGCAGATTAAAGAAGTCGTCGAGCACGGCCGATTGATTAATCCGCCGCCTGGTATTACGCCCACGCCGCCCAAACAACCGGCGTCCGAAAAGCCGCCCAAGCAAGTTGTAGCTCCCGATGTCGCCCCGCCGCTCCCCGGTGCTTTTGGTGGTGCGCCCGCGTAACTTTGCCTCGTCTGAACGGCGTTGGTCTGATCGCTCGTTTCGAAGATCAGATGATTCACCCGCAGATCAGCGCGGACTGTCTCTGTAGAGATCTCTGCCAGCCGGGGTGAACGGAATCTGCAGCTGAGATTGTCCCCCTATTTCGGTGAGCGGGTGTTAGCGTGCGTTTTGACGTCTCGCCTTTGCTTGTCCACAACGCGGCGCAATTCACGTTCCATCGTTTTGAAGGCGTCGTGGATCACTTTTTTCACAGGCTCGTGTGTGCCGTTGTCCATTCCCCTTTCGTCTGCGACCAGCTCGTGGCGCGGCCTTACAGTGACATCAATCCGGCACCGGTACGGATTTCCTTTTTGATGTGTGTGATTAGTCTGCTCGATCGCCACGTCGCAGCGATTGATATGATCGCAAAATCTCTCCAGTCGCGATGCGTATTCAAAAACGAGGTTATCGATCTGGTCAGATTTTTCCAGACCCCGGTACGAGATCTTAACAGGCAGTTGCATAACTAATTAAATACTAATGACGGCGCTTACATTGAGGGAACAAAAATATGCTGCGGCTCCCGACATCACAGTTGCTGTAGCGAACGAAACCGCGAAACCAGTTTTGCTGGTTCCGTTTTTACCAAATCCGATTTCACGTGTTCCACGATCCGCTCGCGCACTCCCTGAGGTAGAAGATCAACAATCGCTCCATGGATCTCAGCCGGGGCGGCGAACGACCAGCCTTCCTTTCCGTTGCTCGACACAATCTTTGTGATTTGATCAGCGAGCTCTTTCTGAATGCGGCGGTCGGTTTCTACTTCGATTTGCGTCCGTTCTGCGATGGACGCCCCTCTGTGATGACCGCCGGCGCCGTCGCTCACTGGGAAGCGCCCCGCGACGTCGCTCAGTTTATCCACCAATTTCCCATGCGCGTCAGTGAGGTTGAATGCCTGAACGAGTTGCAGGCTGGGTCCGCGCGTGGGCGTTTCATCTACCCGGTATGCTTTCAATCCGCCGCGGTCGGTGACGATCACAAGAGAACTCGGTGTCATTTCAAATCGCTGGCCAAAAAATCGGCCGCGCATGATAATGCGCGCTTCGTATGTCTATAGACTTAATCGTTTGTCGCAACAACATTGCGTTGATGGAATTCTGTTCCGGAAACGCGCGAAGACACTACGGACCTTCATGCGCGGGCAGCGCGCTCTTGCTCTGCGCTAAGCAGAGGAAAAGCGACGGGCCGCTTTTTCCATGACTCCTCGCGTGCCTGCGCCTGCATCCCACCGACCAGTTGAAGCAAATAACAGGTGCGCCCGCCAAGGTCGATGTCGTCACCGGATGCAAATTTTCTTGGCTCAGCCAGAAAACCGTGCGGATTCCTGGTATCGAGAATCAGTTGCCACTCGAGGTTTTCCCGACCAGGCAATACAAATGCGATGGATTCATGGTGCGCGTTAATCAGCAGCAGGAACGTATTGTCGCGAACAGGTTCGCCTTCAAAAGTACGAACATCGAACGTATCGCCGCTTAGCAGCATGCCAATGCATCGAACAAACGATGAGGCCCAATCTTCCTCGGTCATTTGATTGCCGCCTGGATTAAACCACATCACATCGCGAATCTCGGAGCCGGGAATGCGACGGCCCTGAAAGAATTTTGGGCGCCTAAATACTGGATGCTCACGTCGAAAGGCAATTAGCTTCCGCGTGAATTCCAGAAACGCTTTTTGCTTTTCGTCGCGGCTCCAATCAAACCAGCTGATCTCATTGTCCTGACAGTAAGGATTGTTGTTGCCCTTCTGGGTTCTGCCCCATTCGTCTCCGCCCAAAAGCATCGGCACGCCTTGGGAAAGAAACAGTGTAACCAGAAAATTGCGACGCTGGCGTTCACGCAGCGCATTGATTTGCGGATCGTCAGTCGGACCTTCCACGCCGCAATTCCACGACAGATTGTTACCGTCACCGTCGTTGCGGCCGTTCAATTCATTGTGCTTTTGGTTGTAACTCACAAGATCGCTGAGCGTGAAGCCGTCATGGGACGTAATGAAATTGATGCTCGCATATGGCCGGCGACCATCGTGTTGATAAAGATCGGGACTGCCAATGAGGCGGTACCCGATGTCCCCGATGCGGCCTTCGTCGCCTTTCCAAAAACTGCGCAAGCCGTCGCGATATTTGCCGTTCCATTCCGACCAAGGCACCGGGAAATTTCCGACCTGATATCCGCCTATGCCTACATCCCACGGCTCCGCGATCAGCTTTACCTGCGAAAGAACCGGGTCCTGCTGGATCGCCTGAAAGAACGGATGCAGTTTGTCTACGCCGTCGTGATTGCGCACGAGCTCAGGCGCAAGGTCGAAGCGAAATCCGTCCACGTGCATCTCGAGCACCCAGTAACGGAGGCTGTCAGTCACCAATTGTAGCGCACGGGGGTGCAGTGTGTTGAAGCTGTTGCCCGTGCCCGTGAAATCCAGATAGAAGCGGGGATTGTCCGGGTGCAGCCAGTAATAAGCTGGATTGTCGATGCCTCGGAAACAAAGCGTGGGACCGAGCTGATTTCCTTCGGCTGTATGATTGTAAACGACGTCCAGAATGACTTCGATTCCAGCGGCGTGCAGAGTGCGGACCATCGATTTGAATTCCAGAACCTGCTCGCCCATTTGCCCGCTGCTCGAGTACTCTCCATGCGGAGCGAAAAATCCGACCGGGTTGTAACCCCAATAATTCGTCAGACCGCGATCGACCAAAAAGTTGTCATCGACGTGCGCATGCACAGGGAGCAGCTCGACCGCAGTGACACCGAGATTTTTTAAGTAATTAATGGCCGCCGGGCTGCTGAGACCTGCGAACGTGCCACGCGATGCTGCGGGCACATCCGACCAAAGTTTGGTGAACCCTTTGACGTGCACCTCATAAATCACAGAATCGCAAAACGAGATGGCGGGTTTCCGGTCGCCCTGCCAATCGAATGCCGTGTCGATTACAACGGACTTCGGCACGCCCCATGCATCGTCGTGAAAATCCCGGCTCAAATCTTCCTTTTGGTCGCCTATTACGTAGCCGAACATTTCATCCTCCCAGCTTACGCTGCCCGCGATGGCTTTCGCATACGGGTCGAGTAAGAGCTTCGAACTGTTGAAGCGCAGGCCGCGCTCGGGCTCGTATGGACCGGTAACGCGAAAACCGTACAATTGGCCAGGCCGCGCGTCCGGCAGGAACACGTGCCAGACTTGATCAGTCTGTTCAGCTATCGGGATGCGAACGTTTTCTTCTCTCGCCTCTGCACTGTCGAATAAGCAAAGCTCAATGCTCGCGGCGTGCTCGGAAAAAATCGCGAAGTTGACTCCATTCCCCGTCCATGTCGCGCCGAGCGGATACGGATAACCGAGAAATGTTTTGACTGGAGTCATAAAGGCGGCGCATTAACCCACAACGAGTCTGCATTGGCA
>DATBDJ010000040.1:0-2685 GCA_036269995.1 Candidatus Udaeobacter sp. | reverse complement strand
GGTTATCTTGGAATGATTGGCAGCAAGAAAAAAGTCCTGACTGTCTTCGACGAGCTATCCAGACGTGGTGTTTCGCGGCAAGCGCTCGCCCGTGTTCGCGCTCCAATCGGAATGAATATCGGAGCTGACACTCCGGCGGAGATCGCGGTCAGCGTGCTGGCCGAGGTTATCATGGTTTTGCGCGCTGCTGACGGACGTCCCTTGTGCGAATCACTACCCACAACTCGACAACGAGAGAAAACTGCGCCTTGAAGGAAGTCCCTTTCGCATTCGGAGTCCTGATTCTTGCGGCTGGCGCTTCCACTCGCATGGGTCGATGTAAACTTCTTTTACCCTGGGGTGACAAAACGATTCTCACCCATCTTCTCGATCAATGGCGGCGTGCAGGAGCAGCGCAAATTGCTCCTGTTATTGATCCTTTAAACCAGCTCTTACGAGAGGCTCTGGCACATGCAGGATTCTCCCGGTCGGGCTTGATCGAAAACTCTTCGCCACAACTGGGGATGTTTAGTTCTTTGCAGGAAGCCAGTCGCTGGAGCGGTTGGCATTCGACACTGACGCACTGGGCTGTTTGCTTAGGCGATCAGCCACACGTTCAGACGTCGACGCTGCGCCTGTTGCTCGACGCTGCGAGAAAAAACCCCACGCGCATTTGCCAGCCAGCGTTACATGGCCGTGCGGGGCATCCGATTGTTTTGCCAGCGAATAATTTCCGAGAGCTCGCTCAACGCGGCGTTCCTAACCTTCGTGTTTATCTGCGGATCCACGAAGCTCTCCGTCTCCGGCTGCCGGTGGAAGATCCAGGAATTTCTCAGGATCTGAACACTCCTGAAGATTATGCACGTTGGAAAGCAAAAGAGCGGGCCCAATCAGATCGGCTTGAATCAATTTCAGTGCTCGCGCTCGGCGGCACCGGTCGTGGAACGGTCGTCAACGATCCATTTTTTTTCAAAAAAGAACGGCGACTCGCAAAGTAGTCGCCCATGCGGCATCCAGATCGGAGTTCGCGTCTGGCGTCGGTATGTAGGTGACCAATGGTTGGAAGTACATGCCGCCGATTAGACGAGCTTGATGGTTCGCTTCAAACATTAATTCGCTGCTGCGATGGAACGTATTTCCGTTCAGCGTGCATCACGCCATGCCGGCGCCGGCGGTTTCTAGCTCTTTTGCACTCTTTCAGAAATTTCTTGCGCAACACGTGCGCCGGTTACAAGCTCGCCGCGCAATGAACCGGTTTGCGCGTTCAAATAATCATGGACGCGCCTTTTTTGCAGTATTCGTTTCCGTGGGGTTTCTCTGGGCGCTCGCGCTGAGCGCTTCACCGCAATTGCACCAGCGCGTGCACAAGGATGCGAATCGTGTCGAGCACAATTGCGCGGCGACGATGATCGCATCTGGCAGCTACGATCACGCTGCAAATCCGCCACTGGTCAGCGCGCCGATCCCGCCACATCAAATTTCCAAAATTCCGGCGTTGACCCCTTGCTGGGTTCAATCGGCATTTCTTGGCGCATGCATTTTCGAGCACGCGCCTCCTGCTGGCAGTTAAATTGTAGGGTGTCTGTGTCAGACGCCTGCCGAATTGGCGTTTCGCAGAAACGCCCTACAAACCTGCGTTGCTTTCATGTGTCTTCGCGTCAATCGCGAAGGCAATAACCCATCACAACTTGAAAAATACATTTCTCAGAAATCTCAATGAAGAAAATTTTAATCGCATTAACGATGCTACTCCTCGGGGCGAGCGCCACGATGGCGCAGACCGCCGTCACAGCTGCGCCTAGCGCCACACCGTCTCCATCACCCTCCGGCACGACTGAAGTCGAACGCGTCGTCGTCAGTGGCGGCGCAATTGAGAAGAGCGAGACCGATAAAGCTCAGTCAGTTACGATTCTTACTGAAGATAATTTGAAGCTGCATACAGCGCCGACGTTAGGCGACACGCTCGCGACGCAACCAGGCGTTGCTGGAAGCGATTTCACGGCCGGGGCAAGTCGCCCGGTCATTCGGGGTCAGGCGGATAATCGGATCCGCGTTTTAAACAACGGCACGGAAGTCTTCGATGTTTCGAATCTCAGTCCCGATCATGCGCCCAGCGTGAGCACATTGCTTAGCCAAAGCATTGAAGTCGTGCGCGGTCCGGCGACGATCCTTTACGGCTCGGGCGCTATTGGCGGCGTCGTAAACGTGACCGACAACTTGATTCCCGTCGAGCAGCCGGCCGAACGGCTCAGCGGCGAGGTTGATGGCCGGTTCGACAGCGCCGATCTCGAACGCAGCGGTGCCATGGCTCTCACGCTTTCGCCGTTTCAGCATTTCGTCGTCCACGCGGAAGGATCGATTCTGCGCACGGACGACCGAAGCATTCCGGGTTTCGCCCTGGATCAGCGTATTCGGGCAGAGCTCACGCCAGAGCAGCGGCACAACAACGGCTTTGGTGGGAATCCGTTTGGCACCGTGCCAAACACGTTCGTAAAGACAAAAGATTTCGGCATCGGCGCGTCGTACGTGTGGGACAAGGGTTATATCGGCGCTTCGTACAGCCGTTTTCTGTCAGAGTACGGCGTCCCCGACGATCCGGAAGTGGACGAGCCCGGTGTTCCACCGGAGCGCGTTCATCTCAATGTGCGGAAGGACCAGTACAATGTGCGCAGTTCGATCATCGATCCGCTGCCGTGGTTTTCAGTC
>DATBDJ010000039.1:0-32281 GCA_036269995.1 Candidatus Udaeobacter sp. | reverse complement strand
CGCTCAATTCCGTGGTGGGCCGTCTTGGCTTCGATTATCGCTGCCGAGACAAGCGCCGGCACTTTCTTCGGTACGCCAGGCGAAGGTTTTCACGACCGCAACTACACTTATTTGCAACTGGCGCTTGGCACCATTCTGGCGCGCATCCTGGTCAGTTACATTTTCATCAAGCCCTACTACGACTACAACGTCTATTCCATCTACGAGTATCTCACTGCTCGTTTCGGAGTGCCGACGAAGAACGCGGCATCAGGCATTTTCATGTTTACGCGGGTGCTCGCCTCCGGAGCGCGCCTGTACGTCGCGGCGATTGCGCTCGCGCTCGCGTACGAAATGATCCGCGGCGTGCAGCCCGGTCAAAGAGAAACGCTGTACATTTACATCGGCTCGACGATTGCCATCGTCGTTTTGACTGCGATCTACACAACGCTCGGCGGGATCAAAGCCGTAATCTGGACCGACTTCATTCAGGCGTCGATCATGATCGGCAGCGCGCTGATCGCCTTGGGTCTGCTGTATTCCGGCATTCCAGGCGGATGGAACGAAATTGTTCAACGCCACGGCGGCTTCGGCATCTCCGATTTTCTGACGACCGGTCTCGATCCGACGAAACACGGTTGGGATAAGATAAAGGGCATGTTTGAGGTCGAGTACACGATCTTTGCCGGGCTGATCGGCTCGACGTTCATCACCATGTCCACGCATGGAACTGACCAGGACATGGTGCAACGGATGTTGACCGCACCTGATATTCGCCGCAGCCGGCGTTCGCTGATCATGTCTGGCCTCGCCGATATCCCGATTGTGCTGACGTTTCTGAGCATCGGTCTGCTGCTCTGGACGTACTACCAGGCGCATCCAGATCCAACGCTTCCCAAAACGCCTAACGAAACATTTTGCCATTTCATTTTGTACCAGATGCCGGTCGGCCTGCGAGGGCTATTAATCGCAGGAATTTTTGCAACGGCGATGGGCTCGCTCAGCACCGCGATTAACGCGCTGGCCACCAGCTTTACCCGCGATTGGTACGAGCCGTACATCAATCCAGCAGCGACGCCAGAACAAAGCTTGCGCGCCGTCCGATGGGCTACGGTGGGGTTCTCTGTCCTGATGATCGTTGTCGCATCGACAACGTCATATCTTGTCATCGTCCACCCGAACGTCCGGATCATTCCGATCGTCTTGAGCGTTTTTTCTTACACGTACGGGCCATTGCTTGGGATTTTCCTCTGCGGAATTTTTACCAAACAACGTGGCAACAACGCCGGGAATGTTGTTGCCATGATCACCGGCTTTCTTTTCGTCGCGATCATCAGCAATTTGTTCAATGCGATTGCGGGAATTTTCGGGCAAGTCGCCTACATCAAGCCAGCCTGGCTTCCGGCGGTCGAGTGGCCGTGGTGGATTTTCTTCGGCACGATCGTGACCTTTAGCATCGCCGTTTTGTTCACGACCGGGCGTGAGCACAGCCCACCGCCTGCCGGTTACCACGAACAATCAGGAATTTGACTCCTGATGCGTCGCTCTTTACTCGTAACGGCGGTTTTTTAGGTAATTTTCAACCACTGAATTCCCATGGCTCACATCGTCACCGAAAAATGCAACGGATGTAAATTCACGGACTGCGTCGAAGTATGTCCCGTGGCGTGCTTCTACGAGATGGAGACCCAGGTTGTCATTCATCCCGACGAATGCATCGACTGCATGGCGTGTGTGGAGGTATGCCCGGTGCACGCGATTTATGCCGACATGGACCTTCCGCCGGAATTTGCCAAAGATACCGAGTTCAACGCGGTCAAAGCCAACGAAATTAAGGATTCAGGCGGGGAGGCAATCACAGTGAAGAAGGATGCTCTGCCTACCGCCGCCGAGCGCAAGGCGGCTTTGGGTTATTGACGGATTGAGGCCGCGACTGCGTGCGGCGCGACGGTCGCCAATATCATTTGTCTTTTGCCAGCTTGACTCCGAGCTCTCGCAACTGTCGCGGATCAACTTCCGCTGGTGAGCTACTCATCAGATCCATTCCGCGGTTGTTTTTCGGGAAAGCCATGACGTCGCGAATGTTTTGCTCGCCGCAGATGAGCATCACCAGCCGATCGAAGCCGAACGCAATACCGCCATGCGGCGGTGCGCCGAGCCGAAACGCACGAAGTAAATGACCAAACTGTGACTGTTGAGCTTCGGCGCTGATCCCGAGCGCTTCGAACATTTTCTCCTGTAAGGCCGGTTCATAGATGCGGATGCTGCCTCCACCGATCTCGACGCCATTTAGCACCACGTCGTAAGCCTCCGCGCGAATTTCGGGAAATTTCTTCGCCTCAAACAAAGCCATGTCTTCAGCCTTCGGCCGCGTGAAGGGATGATGCATCGCATTCCACTTGTTTTCCTCCGCGCTCCATTCGAACAGCGGAAAATCTGTGACCCAGAGAAAATTCCAGGTTTCAGCGGCAGGCGTGAGCTTTTGGATTTCAGCGATTCGCAGCCGCAAGCGGCCGAGCACTTCGCAGGCGATCTCCCATTTGTCGGCTGCGAAGAAAACGCAATCGCCTTCTTCGATGTTTAGCTGTGATTGGAGCGCCGCCTTCTCACTTTCACTGAAGAATTTTACGATGGGCGATTTCCATTCGCCGTTTTCGATTTTAATAAACGCCAGACCTTTTGCGCCGTGCAGCTTGGCGACTTCAGTCAGTTCGTCGGCCTGACCGATTGTGATCCCGGCGAAGCCTTTCGCGTTAATCGCTTTGACGACACCTCCAGCATCCAGTGCGCTGCGAAAAACTTTGAAACTGCTCTCGCGAAAAATCGCTCCCACATCAACCAATTCCATTCCGAAACGTCGATCCGGTTTATCACTGCCGTAGCGGCTGACTGCCTCGCGGTAGGTGAGCCGGTCGAACGGCGTTGTGATGTCGATGTCGCGCGTTGCTTTAAAAATCGCGGCCAGCATCCCTTCGGTGACCGCAAAAATGTCGTCCGGCGTAACGAAGGACGCTTCGATGTCGATCTGAGTAAATTCCGGCTGCCGGTCCGCGCGCAAATCTTCGTCACGAAAACACTTCGCAATTTGAAAATATTTCTCTATGCCGGCGACCATGAGCAGTTGTTTGTATTGCTGCGGCGCCTGCGGGAGGGCGTAAAATTTTCCGGGAGTGATCCGGCTTGGCACCAGAAAATCGCGGGCGCCTTCCGGTGTACTCTTGGAAAGAATCGGCGTCTCGACTTCTACGAAGCCTTGGCTACTGAGATAATCGCGCGTGGCTTTCGCGGCTGCGTGGCGCAAACGAAGATTGCGCGAAAGCCAGGGCCGACGCAGATCGAAATAGCGATAAGTCATCCGCAAATCTTCATTCTGCGGCTCGGCATCCACTGGAAACGGGAGCGTGTCGGCGCGATTTAGAATTCGCAATTGCCCTGGAATGATTTCGATGTCGCCGGTCGCGAGATTTGGATTTTCCGTGCCGGCCGGGCGCGCGGCGACTCGCCCAAAAACTTGAATCACGTCTTCGTGCCGCAGCGTGTGTGCTTCCTTCGCCAGTTGGGAGTTTTCCTCAGGCCGAAAAACGACCTGTGTGAGCCCTTCGCGATCGCGCAGATCAATGAAAACCACGCCGCCGTGATCGCGCGTGACATTCACCCACCCCGCAAGCGTGACTGCCTTGCCGAGGTCGCCTTTGCGAAGCGAATTGCAATCGTGTGTGCGAAACATGTGATCCCGAGAATACGGCCTCACTCTGGGCGAAGTGGACAGTCGCGCAAGCGATTAGCTTCCGAAGAGCGCGCTCGTCTCGCGTGCTGGTTTCGGCGTCGCGCCGAAACAGGCTTGAAACGAGCGTCTTAGGTCATGTTGCTCGCGATTTGAAGAGTTCGCGATCGCGAGGACGCGCTCGCCGGCACGCGAGACGCGCGCGCTCCCCCAGAACTCTGAATTGCTACCGCAGTCTCGCATCCACATCCGCTACAAAATTTTCGTGCGACACCAGCTCTTGCTCGCCCGTCGCCATGTCTTTAATTTTCACTTGCGGCCATTCATCGCCGAAAAGGAGCGCCACTCGCGCGCCTAGTTCTTCCGCCGTTTGAAACTGGCGGCCGACCTTCGACGGCGTGAGCGGGTAATCGACACGATACCCGCGGTCCCGGAGTTGCTGAATCTCTCTTAGCGCGTCGGCTCGGCGGTCTTCTTTTGCAATGACGACGTAAATGTCCAGGTTCCTCCCCCCGACAATTGCTTTCTGCATTGCCGCCTGAGCGATCGGAATTTCATTGATCAGTTCGCCGAGCACGACGTCGCCCATCGCGAACCCAAGCGCGGGCAGGGACACAGCGCCATCACTCAGTTGCGCGACCAGATTGTCGTAACGTCCGCCGCCTGCGATCGCCCGGAATTTCTCAGCGCGATCAAACACCTCGAATACTACTCCGGTGTAATAAGCGAGGCCGCGGACGATGCTGACGTCGATCGTCACGAAGTCGGCCAGTCCGCGAGCGCGCAGTCCGTCCACGAGCTGCTCGAGCTTTGCGCTTTTCCCACCGCCTTTGAGCGTGGCGAAAACAGGATCGGCAAGCCGCCCCAGTTTTTCGGCGGTTTTCTCGCGCGATTCACGGGCAGATCGATCAATAATCTGGAGTACCTCACTCCATCGATCGGGCTGCACATTTTCTCTACACAGGAAATCCGTCCAGAATTCGCGATCGCTGATTCGGACGACGAAATCTTGTTCAGTGAACCCGAACTGCCGCAGGACATCAATGCACAGCGCTACCAGTTCAATGTCGGCGGCGAGATCGGTTTCGCCGATGATGTCGCAGTTGAGCTGAAAATGTTCGCGCAACCTGCCGCGCTGTTGTTTTTCATAGCGAAAGAACTGACCGATGGAGAACCATTTCAGTGGTTTCTTAAACTGACGCTCTTGCGCGGCCACGAGACGAGCCAGCGTGGGCGTCAACTCAGGCCGCAGCGCGACTTCGCGATCGCCCTTGTCTGTGAAATTGAACAGTTGTTCGACGATTTCCGGGCCACTCTTTTTCTTGTACAGATCCGTTGGCTCAAGAAGAGGGCCTTCCCATTCTAAAAAGGCGTAACGCCGGGCCACCTCGCGCCAGCGCGCAAAGATGTAGCTTCGCTGTGCGCAGTCCGCGGGCAGGAAATCACGAAAGCCGGGAAGCGCCTGCATAAGCATTAACTCCAACTAGTCTCATAAGTGTCATTCTGAGCGAAGCGAAGAATCTCAGATCATTTTCAAGTCTGCCCTACACGAACAAGCAGAGATGTTTCGCTTCGCTCAACATGACGGCCACTCATTAGCAGCAGCGCAAGGTACCGAAGTACGTGCCTCGAAGACAACCGGGCGAGGCGGAAAATACGAATCGAAGGTGCAACGGAATTGGGTTCTGGCATCGATAATCCGTTACATGCACGAAGGAACGCATCCGTTCAATGAAAGCAGAGGGACAAATATGAAACAAACGAGATTGGCAAAAATTCTGGTGGCGGCAGCCATCTTTGTGACTGCAGTTGGATTAGCGTCAGCGCAAACGACAACGACCACGACAACCACGGATCCCGTAACAGGGACGACCACGACTCAGCAGACAACGACCAGCTCTGCCGGCAGGATCGTGACTTACACGCCGGATTCGGATTATTTTATGTTCCGAACAAGGCCAGAAGCCGCACCAGTGCGGTATTACTACAACAAAGACACGACCATCCTGGACCCAGAAGGCCGCGTCGTAACCTGGTCGGCGGTTCGTCCGGACGTGCCAGCGACGGTGTATTATTCGACCGTCGGTGACAGGGTCGTCGTGCGCAAAGTGGTGTTGGCCCAGCCTGCCGCTGTTATTAAGCGCGAGGAAACAACCACTACTACAACGGTCAGACCGTAGGTAAATGACGAAGCGCGAATGACGAATGACGAAGGAAGCACGAATGACCAAAAGGCGATGAAGCGCTGATTGCCTGTCTTCGTCATTCGAAAATTCGTCATTCTGTCGTTATTGGAGGTTCGTCGTTCGACATTGCGTATTTCGCATTCCGAATAGCTGCGCCGCCAGCGCCGCGGTACAGCCGGGTTTCCATACAGCGGCGACTCACGTACATTTGCAGCCCGCATGGCTGCGCTAAAAAAGACAAGACCGGATCTGCAGAAAAAAGTCCACGAAATTCCACATAAGCCGGGGGTATATCTGATGCGCGACCGGTTTAATCGTGTGATTTACGTCGGCAAGGCGCGCGACCTGCGCAAGCGCGTTGGTTCGTATTTCCTGCCATCGAAACTCGCTCAGGCCGATTTGAAAACGCGCGCCATGCTGGAGGCGACGTGGGATTTTGAAACGCATACCGTTCGCAGCGAAGCGGAATCAGTTTTGCTGGAGGGCAAGCTGATCAAGGAATATCGGCCGCGTTACAACATTTCGTTCCGAGACGATAAACGCTTCCTGCTGGTGAGAGTGGATCTGTCGGAAGAATGGCCCCGTTTTCGATTGGCCCGATTCAAAAAGGACGACGGCAGCCTGTACTTCGGCCCGTACGCACACGCAGGCGCGCTGCGGCAGACATTGAATTTCATGCGCAAAAAATTCGGGGTGCTCACGTTCGGCAGGGGCGTGCCGACGGAGCGGGAATTGAAATCTGCGACATATCAGGTGCCGGTGCGCTTGAGCGAGATCAATGCCGAGCACTACCGCGAGCGCGTCGTCCAGGCATGCGACTTTCTCGAAGGGCATTCGCGCGAGATGATCGCGACGCTTGAAGCCGAAATGCACAAGGCAGCTGAGAAAATGGACTTCGAAAAAGCGGCCGAGCTTCGCAACATGGTCGCAGACCTGCGGCAGACGACGAGGCCGATGCGTCGATTTACCCGCGGCAGTTTACCGAACTCAATCGATCCCATCGCGGATGTGCACGCATTGGCTGACGCGCTGCAACTGCCTCGCGTCCCGCAGATCATGGAGTGTTTCGATATTTCGAACATCTCTACGACGCACGTGGTCGCTTCAATGGTTTGTTTCCGGGACGGTGTACCAGATAAGAACTGTTACCGTCGCTATCGCGTGCGGACGGTTGAAGGGCAGGATGATTTTGCCAGCATGGCGGAAGTCGTTCGGCGCAGGTATTCGCGCGTGCTGTTGGAAGCGCGCAACGCGAATCCGGAGGCTGCGGAGTTTTCGCAGGAAAACGCATTGGACGCGGTGGAGCGGCTGAAAAGTAGCGCATGCGTCTCGCTTGCTGTACCCGGCAACTCGCAATCCGGAGGCTCGCGCTACGTTAGTCTCCCGGACCTCATCATTGTTGATGGAGGGAAAGGGCAGCTCTCAGCCGCTTGCCGCGAATTGCAGCGGTTGGGATTGCAGGAGCTTCCGATCATCGGCCTGGCGAAAGAGCGTGAGGAAATTTATCGTCCCGGTCGGAGCCTGCCACTGCGGCTTCCCATGGATTCACCGGCCTTGCGTTTGCTTCAGCGGATCCGCGATGAGGCACACCGGTTTGCAAACGCGTATCACCAGTTGCTCATGAAAAAACGGATCGAGGAAAGTATTCTCGACGATTGTCCCGGTGTGAGCCAGAACCGCAAAAACTTATTGCTGCGGCGTTTTGGATCGGTAAATCGCCTTCGTAAAGCAAGTGTTGAAGACATTGCCTCGACTGAAGGAATCGGCCGCAAACTGGCCGAAGACCTGCATCAATTCCTCCAAAGGCATTGATTTGTCCACAGATTGCGCAGATGTACACAGCTTTAGCTGAAATGAACTCTGCCCGAATCTGCGAAAATGTGCGCAATCTATCGATCGCAATCGCATTGTTTGCACTCTGCGAACCAGCGCACGCGCAGACGCTCATGCCGACGCCTGCGCCCAGTCCAAGCGCGGCAGCGGAAGAAGAGACAATCGTTCCAACCTTCGAAACGCAAAAGCTCGCGCGCACTTTCATATTGGATGTACCGGCGCCACGTGGGCAGATCACAGACCGCAACGGCGCACCGCTGGCGCAAAACCGGCTCAGCTACAATCTCGCTATCAACTTTCCGACGCCGCTGGATTTTTCCGATGCCCAGGCACTCAGCTTTACGAGGGAACAAATAGATGCAGCAGGGAAATTGATCGGCCGGAGATTCCGGATTTCGGATCAGGCGATCCTGCGTCATTACCGCAACCGGGGAATCATGCCGTTCGAGATCGCGCAGAACCTTAGTCCTGAAGATTACGACAAAATCAAAGATCGCCTGCCGCCGGCGATGATGGTGCGGCCAATCTACGTCCGGATTTACCCAAACGGAAAACTCGCTGGCCAGATCATCGGCTACACTGGCAAGACCGGACGAAATCCGGACGGCATAGTGGACAATCACGAAACGCTCTGGCCTGAGACTGAAGGTCGCGAAGGACTCGAGCAAACCTTCAACGAGATGCTTACAGGCAAGCACGGCGAATACAAACTCACCTTCGATAAGGACGGCCGGAAGACTTCGGAAAAAATGATCACGCCGCCTCAGCCCGGGTACAACGTCGTCACCACTCTTGATTTGCACCTTCAAGAATTGGCGGAAAAAGCGTTGGCAGCGAAAGCAAAACGCGGCGCCATGGTGGTCGTCGATCCAAACAACGGCGACATTCTCGCAATGGCGTCGTGGCCTACCTATGACCCCAATGTGTTCGTGCCGTCGATCTCGGCAGATCAACTTAAGTCATTGCAATCGGACCCGGACATTCCGCTTTTGCCCAGGGCGTATCGTTCATCGTATCCACCGGGATCGACCTTCAAAGTCGCGGTAGGCATAGCGGCACTCGAAAGCCATACAGTGTATCCCGAGGACCAGTACGAATGTGTGCCGGCAATTCAGATCGGGAACGTCACTTTTCATAATTGGAAAAAAACCAACCGCGGCGCGCTAAATTTCGTGCAGGCGCTGACGGAATCGTGCGACACATGGTTTTATCAGGTAGGCATTAAGACCGGATCAACGCCAATCATCGACTGGGCGCTAAAGCTGGGCTTCGGCGCGAAGTGCGGCATACCCTTGCGCGGAGAGGTCGAAGGGCGCATTCCAAATGATGAATACACGAAGGCCACGCACGGCCGCAAAATCCTCAATGGCGACATTGCAAATATATCGATCGGCCAAGGGGACGTCCAAGTGACGCCGGTGCAGATGGCGCAAGCGATGGGAATTATCGCCAATGGCGGCACGTTTTACCAAACGCGGCTGGTCCAACAGGTGCAGACATTCGACAACCAAATCGCGACGGCTTACCAGGTGCGCGCAAAGAAAACACTCGATATGTCCTCCGATACACTGGATCAGGTTCGCCAGGGAATGGTCAATGTGGTGAACGGCCCCGCCGGCACGGCCCACCAGGCGAGTCTCGACAATGTGGAAATCGCCGGCAAAACCGGCACCGCCCAATGGGGACCCAAACACAAGGAGCGCACCGCAGCGTGGTTCGCGGGATTTTTACCAGTCGACCAACCGCGATATGCGTTCGCCGTGGTTTACGAAGGAGATGTTGGCAAGACCGTACATGGTGGTTCCCATGCTGCTCCGATGATCGCGGAGGTATTCAAAGACGTTTACAAGGGTCAGATGGTCGCAGGCCGGTCGGAACGGCGCGCTCGCGAACAACCAGAAATCCGCCGCGCCGAACCGGTGGAGGAAGAAGACGAATCAGATTAACTGCGATCAACGGCCAACGCTCAACACCCCAACGCCAGCGGCTTGTAACTCTGCCATTCCACGTCGAGCGTCGGGCGTTCGACGTTTACTCTTATGCAGCCGCCGTCTCTGTCGGCAGCTCCATGGTGCCCTTGAACTTTGGCGGATCTTCTTCGATGCCGAAATTGTTGGAATAGAGCTCCTCGATTTTCGCCATGTCGTCCGACGTCAGCGGCGCAGTATCGGGTGCTTTTGCGAATTCGATCAATTGTTCTTCGTTGTAAATGTTCGGCAGCGTCGAGGCCACGCGGTCGTCCGCAAGCAGCCACTGCAATGCCGCCTGTCCGAGGGTGCGCTCGGAATTTTCGAGGAAACGCAATTGGTCAACTTTTTTGACTCCGTTCAGCAGCCAGCTTCGCGGCCGATGGCTGCGATGGTCCGTAGGCGGAAACTTTGTCTCAGCCGTGTACTTGCCTTCTAGCATTCCGGAGGAATGCGTTACGCGAATGAGAAACATGGTGTCCTTGCCAACTTCCGCAGCCGCATCATTAAAGGCGCGCCCCGGATGTTGCTCGAGCATGTTGTAAATGTGTTGCACCGACGTGAGATCGCGCTCACGAATGGAATTCAGTCCCTCATACAGCCAGCCGATCGCCGGCCCGAGGGCTATACCGTAGTAACGCACTTTTCCTTCGTTCTTTAATGTCTCCAGCGTCTTCCAGAGTGCGTCATCATAGACCTGCTCCATCCGAATGTTGTGCAGTTGGAGCAAATCGATGCGATCGGTCTTTAATCGCTTCAGCGCCGCATCAGTCGCGCGTGTGACCGCTTCCGGCGAAAAATCCTGCGGAATTTCGCGTTGTCCGCGCCCGCGCGCCTCACCGTGATGGACAAAATCGTATCCAACCTTAGTCGCGATCACGATTTCATCCCGCTGCTTAGGGAAAGCTTTGGCGATCAATTCTTCGCTGAGTCCGTTCCCGTACGTGTCAGCCGCATCGAACAGGGTGACGCCGAGGTCGAATGCCTTGTGCATCAGAGCGATCGCTTCGCCTTCGGTAAAATTTCCCCACCAACCGGTGGAAATTGTCCAGAGACCGAACCCGACCTGGCTCACAGTCAGCTCGGTGCCCTTGTACGTCCGGAACTTCACAACGATAGATTAACCACACAGGGCACAGAGGTCACGGAGAAGATATGATTTTGTGTCCGTGTGCTCTGTGACCCTCCGTGGTTAAGTTGCTACTGTGAAACGCGGGCCGGACGCGGCATTGTTAATCGTTGCTCATGGGTCGACCGTGAACCCAGACTCAAGCTCGCCGACTCTGGCGCACGCGGCGGAGATTCGTCGCCGCAATATCTATGGAGATGTTCAGTGCGCGTTCTGGAAAGAGGAACCAAGTCTGCGCGATGCGATATTTTTGTTCGACCCGGAATCTGTTCGCGAAGTTTACGTGGTGCCGAATTTCATCAGTGAAGGTTATTTCACGCAGACAGTGGTTCCGCGCGAGCTGGAGCTGAGTGGGCGCGTCACAGAGCGACCGAATGGCCAGATCTGGAAGTATTGCGAGCCAGTCGGAAATCATGCGATGATGACCGAGCTGCTGCTCAGGCGCGCAGGCGATATCGCGCCTGACATAGACCCTGCCGACACGAGTCTGCTGATCGTCGCCCACGGGACGGATTTGAATGAAAACAGCGCCGTCGCGGCGAAGCGCGAAGCGGAAAAAATTCGGGCATTCGGGAAATATGCGAACGTGCTGAATGTGTACATGGAAGAAGCGCCCCTGGTCTCGGATTGGCGCAAGTTGACGAAGACTCGCCACGTGGTCGTCGTTCCGTTTTTTATTTCCGATGGTTTACACAGTTATGAGGACATTCCGCGGCTGCTCGGAATTGTTGTAGCTGCGGACGTTAACCGCGATCAGCCGGGGTCAGCGACCCCGGCTACAGCGCGTGGCGAGATTTTTCGGCACAATCCGTACACCGTTGACGGCCGCTCCTTGTTCTATGCGCCGTCCATCGGCAACGATCCCGGTTTTGCAGATATCATCCTTGAGCAGGCTTTATCTGTAAAAAGTTGAAATCCTGCTCGCGCTCTGTTTGTTATGCGCCAGATTGCTTTTCCGTAAATGAAGGAAATCACCTGCAAAAAGCTACAGGAGATCGGAGCATTTGCGCTGGCCGGAGGATGCACCCGAAAAAGAATGAAACAGCTCGTCGAGATGATTCGCACCGCGCGCGACTATCGCTGGGTCGGTGTTTACAAGATTATCAAGGACGAGTTCGTGATTCTTGCCGAAACGGGAAATGAGCCGGCGACCTATCCACGCTTTCCTCTTTCGCAAGGGCTATGCGGCGCCGCGCTAGATTCCGGCGAGCCGGTCATCGTAGGCGACGTGCACAAAGATCCGCGCTACCTGCCCACGTTTCATACTACGCGCTCAGAAATTGTTGTTCCGATAAGGAATGACCATCGGCACGTTCTTGGAATGATGGACGTGGAGAGTGATCATCTGAATGCGTTTGGCGATGAAGATCGACAATTTTTGGAACGCGCGGGTGGTTTGATCGGACACTGCCTGCATTAACGCGCGCGCCGGGTCCGGCAGCTGCTGGACGCCTTAGGAATGTCAGGTTCTCTCGGGCAATATCTCGAAGCTGCAGCGGCTACTGGTTTTTGCATCGGCCAGATCGTGGTCCAAAGATCGGCCGTCGGCTTCGTTCTGTTCCATCGCGATGACTACCGTCGCGAAGACCTGGAGATATTTGGAAGCGTACAGGACTCGATCGAGATTGCAAAATTCGACGACGCTGGAAATTATCGTCCGCTCAAAACGGCGCCGAACTTAAGACACGGCTGGCGATTGAAGCTGGAGATCGTCGCCGAACTCTCACGCGCGCTGGATTATTTTTATCCCGGCAGACTCGCGATGTTTGCCGCTTGGAACAGTGGAAGACTTCAAACCACGCCTTTGCGTGTCTCGTTGGATCGACAATCCGGCATGTATCGTGTCGCTGCGAAAATTTCCGACTCACAGATCAATGACGTAGTTGCAGATTTCTGCCGATCAGAGGGCGGATGTCTGCGAACCATCTTGTGGAACCGGGACCGAAACGGCACGATTGCATCGACAAAGTTGCCAAACGAAAAATTCGATCCGGCCGTCGATCAGGTTCAAGCGCCGGCTCGGCCGGGATCAGCGATCCCGGCTACAGTTCCCTTGATTTGCCAGGAAGCATGCAACCTGTTGATCGCCGAGTGCCGGAAAGTCGTGAAAGCCGAATGATTATTCGCGCGCGGACCGCCGTCACGATGGATGGACCGCCCATCGGTAACGGAGCTGTCGTTGTATCCGGTGATCGAATCGCCGATGTCGGAAAGTTTGACGAGATCAAAGAGCGTAACGCTGGTGAAGTTGTCGATCTTGAGGAGCAGGCGCTTTTACCTGGTTTGATCAACGCGCATTGCCACCTCGATTACACCTGTCTACGCGGGAAAATCCCGCCGCAACAACCGTTTGCGCACTGGATTCGTGCGATCAACACTGAAAAATCCACGCTCTCTGCACAAGATTATCTCGCCTCGATCCACGAAGGCTTCACGGAAGCTCAAAGATTCGGCACAACCACGATTGCGAATCTCACTGCGTTCGCGGATTTGGTTCCGCAGATTCACGCCCTGATTCGCACGTGGTGGTTTGCGGAACTGATCGATGTGCGTGCACCGGAGCGCGCGAATCAGATTGCCGATCTGGCGATTGAATCGCTTCGTAGGGCGCGACCGCCGGGCGCGCCGTGGGGACTTGCGCCGCACGCGTTGTTCACTGCATCAAAAAATGTGTTTGAGCATTGCGAGGAAATCGCACGTCGCGAGAATATTTCGCTCACAACCCATTTAGCCGAATCACGCGAGGAAATGGAGATGTTTCGCGATGCGTCAGGTCCGCTGTACGAATTCATGAAGAGCATCGGGCGCGGGATGGATGATTGGGGGCGAGGGACGCCGTTGGGATTGTTCGTCGGCGCGCTCGGCGATCGCGCCCTACCACACTGGATCGTTGCACACTTAAACGAACTCGCCGAGAGCGACTTTGAGCTGCTGGAAAAATCGGACGCACGATTTCATGTCGTGCATTGCCCGCGAAGTCACGAATATTTTGGGCATGGCCGGTTCGCGTTCCAGCGTCTGCGCTCGCTGGGATTCAACATTTGCCTTGGCACTGACAGTCTGGCGAGCAATCAGAGCCTAAGTCTCTTCGACGAGATGCGTGCTTTTGAAAAAGAGTTTCCAGGCAGTTCGCCGGAAGAGATTCTGCAGATGGTGACGGTGAATCCGGCGTGCGCGCTGCGGCAGGAAAATGCGCTTGGGCGGATTAGATCCGGATTTCGCGCCGATCTCATCGCCATTCCCATTGGCCCGGGCAACGTCTTCGACGAAATCATTGCTTTCAAAGACGCGGTGGATTGGATGTTGCTGGACGGAAAAGATCAGCGTAAAACTGCTGCGCCTGCTACGATTCTTCCATGAAGACCGGCAAGGGGAAGTCGCCCAGCACACGCGAGATGGAGCGGATCACCTGGCTGGAGTTTCGTGAGTGGGTGCCCGCAAAGATCAACACCGTATTGCTGCCCCTCGGCACGCTCGAGCCACATGGTGTGGCTCCCAACGGAACGGACATTCTGGCGCCGCTGGCGATGGCGCGCGACATCGCGCCGCGCGTGAACGCGATGATCGCACCAGTGATCTCGTACGGGTTTACCGGAATGATGGACGCGTATCCGGGCAGCTTTACCGTTCCTGAAGAAATCTTTCGCAGCTACGTGCGCGCTGTTCTTGTTGGTCTCGCAAAGAACAAGTTCAAAAATGTGATTCTGCTGAACGGCCACGGCGGCGGGCAAACAGCGATTTTGACGGCGCTAGCGCAGGAGGTTGGGCGCGACACCGGCACGCGACTGCTGGTCGTGAATTGGTGGTCATACTGTAGCGATGTGACGTTGGAAGTGTTCGGCGAGGACGGCGGTCACGGCGCAGAAAATGAGACTGCCTACGTGATGGCAATCGATTCCGCTCTCGTTCGCAGCCAGGATTACAAACAAGAAATGGCGATGCCGTTACCGCCGCCGAACACGTGGAGCGCCTACCCGTTTCCTTCAACGGTCATGCTCTACAAAGAAGGCCAGGGCCAGCCGACTTTCGATCTGGCGAAGGCGAAACAGTATTTCACCAAAGTAAACGACAAAATCGCCCGGCTGATTCAGGAGACGATCGAAAAATGGGACACGGCCGGGGTGTAGATCGTAATCTGTGAGGCGCTGCTCTGGGCTACAATCAAGCAGACCGTGCGGCTACGCGCCCGCTACAGCTTGCTTCAACAAACCGTACCGTTAAGCTCGGCATATGGCCGGCCCGGGAATGCGGCAGACACAGAATCTTGCATTGCAGCAAGTTCTTTCGCCGCAGCTGCAACAAAGCTTGCTCATTCTCCAGACGCCGTTGCTGGAGCTGCGCAACCTGGTTCAACAGGAAATGGAAACTAATCCGGTGCTCGAGGAGTTGGCGGACCAGCCGGCGACTGACGGAAGCGAAGTGGAAGCTGCCGCAGACGACAATTTCAAAAGCGAATTCGAGAAGCTGGCGAGTCTGGACGAGGAATGGCGCGATTACATGGCGCAATCCGCCGGCTATCGAGATGGTTTCACGAGTTCAAAAGAAGCGCAGGAGAAACGGCAATTCGTTTTCGATTCGATTCCGGTGCAGGAAACGCTGCAACAAAATCTGATCGGCCAACTGAACCAGACGGTATTGAGCGCCAGCGACCGAAAAGCAGCGGAGTTCATCATTGGCAACGTCGATGACAACGGATTTCTCCAAAGCACGCCGGAGGACATGACGCTGAACTCGGGTATTCCGCAGGAGGACTTCGAGAAAATGCTGGTGGTCATCCAGGGTTTTTATCCGGCGGGAGTCGGTGCGCGGGATTTGCGTGAGTGTTTGCTCATACAACTGCAACGCGAAGGGCGAGAACACACTCTCGAATACAGAATTGTCTCCGATCACATGGACGATCTGGGCAAGAGGCGTTTTCCCGAAATTGCACGGCGCATTGGCATCAGCGTTGAGGACGTCCAGAAAGCGGCTGACAACATTGCGCGATTAAATCCGCGTCCCGGGCAACTCTTTGCTGCTGCGCCGCAGAATTACGTGCTGCCGGACGTGATCGTGGAAAAGATCGATGACGATTACCAGATCATTCTCAATAACGAGCAAATCCCGCATTTGCGAATCAGCAATTTGTATAAGGACATTATTGCATCCGGCGACTCGCAGGGCGCCGACGTCAAAGATTACGTCCGTGACAAAATCCGCAGCGGCAAGTTTCTCATCCGCTCAATCCACCAGCGCCAGCAGACCATTTCTAATATCGCGCAGGAGATCGTTTCGCGTCAGCGCGATTTCCTCGATCAGGGTCCATCGCATTTGAAGCCGATGACGATGGCGGAAGTTGCCGATGTTGTCGGTGTCCATGAGACAACGGTGAGCCGGGCTGTGTCCGGCAAATATATGGCGACGCCGCAGGGTGTGTTTGAGATGAAATATTTTTTCACGTCCGGGTACCAAACCGCGACGGGCGAATCGCTCAGTAACACCAGCGTTAAGGAAGCCGTTCTCGACTTGATAAAACATGAGAACGGTAGCGCGCCATTAAGCGATCAAGAAATCGTTCAGATTCTCACCGAACGCGGGATCCCGATTGCGCGACGCACTGTGGCCAAGTACCGCACCGAACTAAACATTCTTCCCAGTCATATGCGGCGGAAGTATTGAGGCTTCGCCGCGGGTTGAAGAGTTGAACCGTTAAAGAGTTGCAGCGTCGTAGCGGCGGTTGCCTGCTCGCGAAGACTTTCGGAGTGCCAACCGCCGAACTTCACCCGCTCGCTGCACGATTCACGATTCACCAGTCACGATTCACGTCTTCAAAAATCTGTGTTTCATCCATGGTTTATTCGTGGCTAAATACTCGTCATGTCTCGCTCCCTCCGCGCCGCTGTCATCGCCGAATGGCGCGGCCTACCTGAAAAAAAACTTCGACCAGACCGCTGGCAAGCGCCGGGCGATGCGTTGCCGAAATTGATGCAACGTCTTGGCCTTCGCGAGCGCTTGCATGAAACCGAAGTAATCGACGCCTGGTCAAAAATCGTCGGCGATTTCATCGCCGCACACTCCGCGCCGGTCGCATTACGCGAGGGCGTTCTGTATGTCCGCGTCCTCCAGCCAGCCTTGCACTACGAGCTCGAACAAGTGTCAAAGCTCGAGATCCTCCGAAAACTAAAACAACGCTTCGGCGCTAAAACCATCCGCGACATTCGTTTCCGCGTCGGCTGATCTTGAATGTCAAGGTCGATTGAGGGTTCATTGCGCCCGCCGCGCCATTCGCGCCTGATTAAATCGAAAAATTTAAGGTCGGTCGAGAACTATGCTCGGCAGATTCCGAAGAAAACAGTGAGGTGAATTATTCCCGATCCACCCTTCGACTATTTTTCTTTACACCTCACGCCGCACTTTGCTAAAGCTCGCCGCGGCAGGGCCTCGCGAACAAGCGGATGGGAATCGCGAAAACGCAGTTAGGAGGCCTTTAATGAAATTACGATTCGCTGCCGTGTATCTCGTGCTCAGTGGCTGCACCTCAACACAAGTCCACTGGGATGCAGTGCAGATGCGCGAAAACGTCATCGATTATTACAATGATGAGATTATGGACAATCTGATCAGAGCCAGGAATAGCCAGCCGTTTGTTCACGTTGATGTCGGAAGTCTACAGGCGCTTACAAGTTCTAAGCTCGCTGGCGCAGTTGGTGACGGTCAAACTATAACCAACACAGACACTCGGGCGCTGACAAATCAGACCGTTACGACCAATACGACTGCGGCCCTTCCAAGCCGCATGGTAGCTGGGACAGTCGGAATTGTCGGCACCGCTGCCCACATGGCGATGCGACCTTTCACTGTCTCAGTTGCACCTGAGCGAAGTGATACTCTCACTATTAACAGCATTCCTGCTGTCGGAGAAGAAGCTAAGAGTATTTATGACTGTTATTTCAATTTCCTTAATTTGTGTAGTTCGAAGAACCCCGACTGCGCAAGGAGAAAAGGTACAGGCCATTTTTCGTACCTTGAATATTGTGACACTGTGCGGACAGCATGCACAATTGAAGAGCAGCTCCGGCTGCCGCGATATGTTCCCGGCACGTTAAAGAGACGAGGGGGCTGTTTGTATTATGTTCCATGGTTTTATCGCGAAGACTACCTTGACCTCTGTAAAAATTTGCTGACCGCACAACGTTCTGGAAAGGCGTTGCTCGTTCCAAGCGGGCCGAGCCTGATCGCTCCATAACATCGTTGTCGCCAACGATTGTTGCCGTCCCATTCTATGTGCCCGACGTCGAAGCTGTAAGTCCACACCTGGTCTACTTGGTCGCGGTGAGGCAATTGCGGGTTCTATGCTTTTTCGGTCTGTGTCAGCGGACTTTGGACTTGTCGGTGGCAGCGCTCACCACTATAAGGGATTTCCACACGCTCCACCATCTGATAGCGTGTTAACTCCCAACGGATAGAAAGAAAATTATGAAAAAATATGCGTTAATCATCACGGTAGTCGCTGCTGCCTTATTCGGTGGCGCGTCAGTTCATGCACAATACTCGCCAAGCCCCTTGCCCTCTATTACACCAATGGGTTTCGATTGCAGACAACAGACCAGGAGCACCGAGCTTTACGGCTTCTGCGGCGCCAAGGACACGATGGTCGAAAAGCTTGGCAGTCTTTCTGCAGAAATTGTAAAGCGGCGAGTATTTATTCAAATCACGCAAGGAGGTTCAAGTGGAGAGGTCAAGCTGTACGAGCGACAACAGGATGGCAAATTTACTGTAACGACGTGGAGCAAGGGCGAAACCTCTGCTCTTCTTGGTGACATCGATAAGACGATGTTCGATAATAAAGCGGTGAACTGCGTCGGTGAGCAGGTCACAGCGGTTCTGCGCAAAAAACTCGGAAAGGGAACCGTTACCCCAGACGTTGCCGCGCCTGAGACGCCGGCGGCGGCTTTCAGCCATTCGATTAAAGATACCCCCGGCGAATTCGTCAGAACTGTGATGATTATTTTATGTTAGATCGGACCAAGTCTTAGTTTCTGGTGAACGTCACCTGAGTGTCGAGATTAGACGGCGGGCGGAGCTCTTCCTGACATCACTAATCCTGGTACGCCGACAATGGCTTAAGCTCATTTCGGTCTTGGCGACGCGATCAGTTCTTTGAAGCGCGGATCGTTGTGGAGTGGATCGAACATTGGATCGAGGCGTAGGAGTGCCGGCGTAAGGGGTACGTTTTGTGGGTTCAATGGACTAGAGTACGGGATCGAGAGTAATTTTTGAAGAAAGGGCATAGCACGATCGACCTGACCGAAATGCGCGGCAATCCGGGCGGAGATCTCTATCACACCGGGACCAGCTATCGCATCTCTTTCGATCGGATTCGCGGCCATCGCGCGTTCGGCCATGGCCGATGCAGCGCTCTCGTCGCCAAGAGCGGCGTTGGTGAGCGCGAGATGTCTCATGATGCCGTAGTTTTGCGGCTGTTGTTGCAGAAATGATCCCAGTTCGTCACGTGCTTTTAGCCACGATTCGCGAGCAGCTACATGCTCGCCGGCTATTTCTTCCGCCCAGCCTAACCAAAACCGGAGTTCGCCGGCGTAATAAACCAACACCGGGTTAGGCTTGGATAACATTTCTTGCAGCCGAGCCACGATTGGCCCAGGCTGGCGTTCCAAGATGGCCTGATAAACTTGCGTTTCCAATGCTGAACTATCCGCGACAGCAGGGCGCAGAGGAGCGAGCAGCGCCGCCGCACGCGGCAGATCGCCCTGGGCTTGGGCAATAGCGGCCTTTAGCGAAATCGTATCGACGTCATCGGGTGTGATAGTAAGAATCTGGTCAGCCCTCTGCAACGCTTCAGGGAAACGCCGGAGTGCGACGTACAAAAGAGCCTGCTGAGCGAGTAGGGAGGTGTTGCGCGGGTCGAGCCGCTGTGCCTCGTTGAAGTAGAGCTCGCAGTTGTCCCACTGGCCGCGTCGGCGAGCAACAAAAGCCAGCGCTTCAGGAATCTGGCTACTATTTGGCAGCAGCGGACGTGCTTGCTCAAAGTACCGTACTGCGCTGTCGTAGTCGCGGAGACAGGCGTAGTGGTAATACCCTTTCGCCAATATAGCCTCAGCAAGGTTGGGCTGAAGTGTAAAAGCGGTGTCGGCTGCTTTCCGCGCTTCTTCACGAAGCGCTGCAGTCGGTTGAAGCGTTAGTGAAATGTATCCAAACGAGTCAACGCTTGACAGCATCGCCCAAGCCAGAGCGAACTTCGGGTCCAAGCGCACCGCCTCACGCAGGTACCCTTGTGCGCCCAGCGTGTTTGCGGGAGTATCCAAGGTTTTGAGGTTATAAGCGACCCCCCGCAGGTAGGCATTGTAAGCATCAGGATTGTCGGTTGGTTTTGCCGCGATAACTTGCTCTTCTCGGCCGGTCAGGTGCACCCGCAGTTGTTCGGCGATGGCTTTGGCCACTTCACTCTCGACCAAAAAGAGATCAGTTAATTTGCGATCAAACGTATCGGCCCAAAGGTGCGAATCGGTGGCTGCATTGATCAATTGCACATTTACTCGCACGGCGTCGCCGCTCTTCTGCACGCTGCCTTCCAAGATGTGAGCCACGCCGAGTTGCCTGGCAATCTCCGGGAGGTTTTCTGGCGCACTTTTGTAATGTTGGGTGGATGTCCGTGAGATCACCTTCAGATCGGCGATCTTCGATAAGCGCGTCAGAATCTCGTCCTGGATTCCTTCGGCAAAGTAAGCATTGCCTTTCTCCTCACTCCGGTTTTCGAACGGTAAAACGGCAATCGATTTTTCCGGAATTCCCGCCGCCCGTGATATCGGTTTGGCCTGCTGCTTGAACCCTCCGAAGTACAAGCCTGCGAGCGCGATAATGGAGAGCGCTGCGACAGCGCCGATAAACAATGCTTTTCTGTTTGACGTTTTGCCAGCGGGCAGTGTTGTTCCTGTCCTCGCTGGGGTAAGTCGCAGCCGCTGCACAACCTCTGCTGCCGATTCGGGACGTTGCGACGAATCCTTTGCCAGACATGCTGCGACCGTATCTTCCCAAACCGGTGCAACGAACGCCGGCTCGATATCCAATTCCTTGCGCCGCTCCGTCATGGAAGGCGCGACTCGCTCGCAAATCTGCCGGTCGATATTGCCCGAATAGAACGGCGGCTTACTTGTGAGCAATTCGTAGATGGTTGCGCCTAAGGAATAGATGTCGTCGAAATGTGTGCAGCGCTCGCCGTTTAACTGTTGCGGGCCCATGTAAACGAGTGTGCCGCGTCGGCCTTGCTCTATCGTCAAGCGGCTGACCGAATCAGTCAGACTGCGTGCTATGCCAAAGTCTGCCACTTTCAAATCGCCCTGCTGATTCACCATCAGGTTGGCAGGCTTCAAGTCACAATGGATGACCTTCGCGCGCGTATGGGCATAATCGAGTGCATCGCAAAGCTGACTTATCCAGGTAGCAATCTCGTCCGGCTCGAACATCCGCTGCTCTTTCTTCGCTCGCAGAGTCGAGAGCGTTTCGCCATCGATATACTCCATCGAAATGCAGCCGGAGCGCTCGTCGTGTACAAAATCGTGTATCCGGACGATATGCGGATGAGTCAGTTCGAGGCAGCGCTTTGTTTCGCGTTTGAGTTGATCCAACAGTGCCCGATCCTGGACCATCAGATCGGGAAGAAATTTCAGTGCGACATCGCGCTCCAGTTCGTGATCTACTGCCAGCCACACAATTCCCATTCCGCCCCGGCCGAGCACCTTGACCAGTTTGTAACGGCCAAAGACCTTTTGTCCGCTGGTAGCATCCAGCGCTGTCTCAAGAAGACAGCCTGGGCAGCCGCCCTCAGGCGCGTCGGCCGGGATTTCAGTTCCGCACTTTTGGCAAACTCTGGTTACACTGTTCACAGCTGCTTTCCTTGGGCAAAGCGTTCAGAACACAGCGTTACACCGGAGCGGTCCGGGGGATCAATCACGGTAGCAAAGTAGCCGTTCTCAGGCTTGGACAAAAGGCTAAACCGACGAGCGGCGGTTCGGCGAACACACCTAGCGACTGCTCCAGGTTGGAAGGCGCTTTACCTCTACCATGAGGCTTTAGTAGAATGCCTCGGCGTGAGCGCACCCCCAGAGGAAGGTGCCTGGCTGGAAGCAGCCGATGGCATATGTCATCCGATCAAAGGCAGTTGTTCGCTAGGACGAGCCGCAGCTAATACAATCGTGTTGGAATCGCCGAAGGTGTCGCGCCGGCACGCTCTCATCCACCTGCAAAATATTGGTGAACTTTGGCTGATCGACTTCGGCAGCAGTAACGGCACTTTTTTGAACAAGCGTCGCATTCATCAGCCGATTCGATTGAGCCATGGCGATCAAATCACAATCGGAGATAAGGTTTTCAATCTCCGACAGCCGATTGCCATTTCAGAGGAGTACAAAACCGCATTGATGGAACGAACGTTGCGTGAGATCGAACATATTCCATGTTGGCTTTTAGTCGCCGATATCCGTGCCTTTACGCCTCTAAGCCGCGAACTGCATAGCGATGATTTGGACGTTCTGGTCGGAGCGTGGATTTTTCGTTGTAAGGAAATCGTCGAAAACCGCCACGGGATAATTAACAAATATCTCGGCGACGGTTTTCTCGCGTACTGGCCAGAGAGGACTACCAGCGCGGACGAAATCGCGGCGGTACTCTCCGCGCTTAAAGAATTGCAACGAGGCCAATCACCAGAGTTTCGTTTCGTTGTTCACTTCGGACCAGTGGCAATTGGCGGAGTCGCGTCGATGGGCGAAGAAAGTTTGATGGGAGGCGAAGTGAATTTGATCTTTCGACTGGAGAAACTGGCCAGCTCGCTGGGAGAGGCGAGCGCGCTAAGCGAGATGGCCCACACAAAGCTGGGAGAACTGGTTTCGGTGCGTTCACTTGGCGAATTCGAATTGAAAGGCTTTGATGAAAAATGTGCCTTCTTTGCAGTTTAGCTTGTCCTGACGGCTTCGGCTCGTAATCCGCCGCAAATCTGTTCCTTGGGGTACAGCTAGGACGACGGGTGGATGTCACTCATGCTTAGCCTGTTGAGGCACATTGACGATTTCTTTGCGCTCGAAGGCGAGCTGCGGCACTGTTGCGCTTCAAAACAGTGAACCTCCAACACGCCCCTGCGGCGGCTAAGCCAGATCTCCCCCTAGAGATCGCACATCTTTTGCTGATCGACGTCGTCGGTTATTCGAAACTGCTCGTCAACGAGCAAGTTGAAGTTCTGCAAGAATTGAAGCGAATCGTGCGAAGTACGGAATGTTTTCGCCTCGCCGAAGCAAAGGACAAACTCATTCGCGTGGCAACAGGCGATGGAATGGCATTATCATTTTTTCAGAGTCCCGAAGAGCCGGTGCGATGCGCGCTCGATATCAGCAAAGCATTGCTGCGGCATCCGCACATTCAACTGCGCATGGGCATTCATAGCGGCCCGATCAATCGCGTTACAGATGTTAATGACAAGACCAACATAGTCGGTTCAGGGATCAATGTCGCGCAGCGGGTGCTTGACTGTGGCGACGCCGGGCACATTTTGTTGTCGGCCCACGTCGCAAAAGACTTGGCTGAGTATCGGCATTGGCAACCGTACTTGCATGACCTCGGCGAGTGCGAAGTGAAGCACGGCCTGCGTCTTCATCTGTTCAATCTCCACAGGGACGGTCTCGGCAATCCACAGATTCCCGACAAACTCAGACGACGAAGGTGGAGCCAAGAACTTTCGCTGGTGCGGCCAATAACTCCGCTACGCTGGCCCAAGTTTCTACTCGTAGCGGCGTTAATAGTGTCAGCCGCCGCATTGGCAGTCAGCATTTGGATTTCTTTTCACCGGGTATCAAAAAACTTTGCCGAGGTCTCCAAGACTGATGTCACGGCTTCAATTCCAGAAAAAAGCATAGCTGTGCTTCCATTCGAAAATTTTAGTGCCGACAAAGAGAACGCTTTTTTCGCAGATGGGATCCAGGACGAGGTTCTGACGTACCTCGCCAAAGTTGCCGACCTGAAAGTAATTAGTCGCACAAGCGTCATGCAGTACAAGAATGCAGCGACGCGTAACCTTCGTGAGATTGCGCAGCAACTCGGGGTGGCGAATGTGTTGGAGGGGAGTGTGCAGCGTTCCGGCAACCGGGTGCGCGTGACGGCACAGCTGATTGATGCAAGGACCGATACGCACCTTTGGGCAGAGTGGTACGATCGGGATTTAGCGGACGTGTTCGCTATCCAGAGCGAGATCGCCAAAAAGATCGCGGATCAGCTCCAAGCGAAAATCTCCGTGAGCGAAAAGGCGGCGATCGAGAAAGCACCCACCACGGATCTGGAGGCGTACGATTTTTACCTGCGCGCGCAGGCACTGTTCTCCGATACCTCCGACGCCGTCCAAGCGCGGGAGAAGCTGCCCCAGGCAGCCCAACTCCTCGATGATGCTGTCGCGCGTGATCCGAGCTTTTTGCAAGCGTGGTGTCTGCTCTCCAGAGTACATAGCGTATCCTACTTTCGCGGTCACGATCATACACCAGCTCGTCTGGATCTTGCCAAGGCCGCTTTGGATCGTGCTATGCGGCTTCAACCGGATGCGGGTGAAGTTCACCTTGCCCTGGCCAACTACTACTATCACGGGTTTCGCGACTACAAACGGGCCCGCAGCGAACTGGCTCTTGCCAGACAGACACTGCCTAACAACCCCGAGGTGTTCCTGTATACCGGTTTTATCGATCGTCGTGAAGGCCATTGGGCAGAAGCAACGCAAAATTTTGAGCGCGCCATTGAACTCGACCCGCGTAACTTTTTCATTCTGCAACAACTCGCTTTGGTTTACTCTTGGCAACGGCGCTACTCCGAAGAGGCGCGAACATACGATCGGGCACTCAAGATCGTGCCGGCCGACCCGAATACTCGCATACAGCAGGCGCAGGTTGCGTTGGATTCACAGGCGGATCTTAAACCTTTTCAGACGACTCTAGCCGGTTTGATGGCTGAAGATCCCAGTGTGGCGCTGGACATAGATACGCTTGTGTATTCTCTCTGTGATCGGAGGTGGACTGCCGCAACCCGCATGCTGGCAAACTACCCGCGCGAGGGCGCCGCAAACAATGGCGTCAACTACCCCTATTCATATTGGGAAGGCGTCGTCGCGCGTTCCCAGGGTGATTCAGTCAAAGCGCGGGCCGCCTTTGCCGCTGCACGCACGGAAGTGCAAAAAGTCGTTGATCAGCAGCCCGATTTCGCAGCTGCTCTCAGTCTATTGGCAATGATCGACGCCGGCCTTGGGAAAAAAGAAGAAGCGCTAAAGGAGGGTCAACGCGCGTGCGAATTGCTGCCCATTTCCAAAGACGCTATCGACGGCATATCCCTGGGCATTAATCTGGCACAAATCTATACTTGGGTCGGTGAGAAAGATCGCGCCATTGAGCAAATCGCGAGGGTCGAAGCTGTCCCGAACACCCTCAGTTATGGTCTTCTCGAGCTTCACCCTTACTGGGACTCGCTGCGCGGCGATCCGGGTTTCGAGAAAATTGTCGCCTCGCTCGCACCGAAGTAGCAGGAAGGCCGACTCCCGCCACATACAGCACCGACTCGCAGATGCCGTCTATCCCGAGTTCCTTTTCGATTAGTGTGTCCTTAAGCGCTGCTGTACAAAATGGCGCCAGCCCGAGCCACGTAGCCACGAGACAGAACGTTTGGCAAAGATGACCGGCGTCGAGAAGTACCACGCGATAGGCGCGAGGATGATGATATTTCCACATGGTGCGTGGAAACACTGCCGTCATGATAAACAGCGCAGCCGCGTTTCGAACGAAATGTTGCCGCGCGCTATAGAGCCATGCTTTCTCATGTGATGCGTTTGTACTGATCATCTCCAGCCGGTGAGTGGCTGGCTGATAATGGTACACCCCGGCTCTGAGGCCTTCGACACTCAGTGCGATCAGATATACTTCGCCTGGGTGCCGGGCTCCGCCTGATGGACTTGTCTTGAGAACTGACTTACCGAATCTCGGACAATTGCGGTAACCAGTTACACCCCAGACCAGAGACAAAAGTTGGGACACAAGTTCCAGCGGCAGTTTGTCCTTCGAAAAACGGCGATGGGTCTTCCTCTCTTGCAAAACTCGAATGAACTCGGAATTACGGAAGGGGCTTCGCGGTAACACAACCTGTTTCGCTCCCTTGATAGTTTTGACAACGTCGGGCTGCGGCGCCTTCGGTAAAAACGGTTTGACTCGCTGGAGACTCCAATTACTGCGGTCGACATAAGGCGTGTCCTTCGTTGAAAAGTGAAAACTTGCTTGCGGTAACCAATTCGCCCAGGCCTGAGCAATTCGGTTGTCGTGCTCCGCTTCGGGTGAGTTTTTTTGAAGCAGCAGTTCACGGGTCACCAATTCAGAGACGGTGGAATGCACGCTCTTCTTTGAGTATTCTCGAAAGCGAGTGACTGCTTGTTGGAGCGTTCGCCAGTTGTCAAAGAACGACAGGACTTCGCAAGTGATCGGCTTTCCTGAGGTTGTTAACCGCGTTGCGAAATTATGAAAACACAGGCGGCCGTCCCGCCAGTAAACCGATAGGCACTTGGCTCGTCGGAACAGGGCTGTCTGCTTCCGCATCGGCTCGGTTGCTGCGATACAGTTCAGTACAGCACCAAAATCGCACTATACATCTACTTGTGCGGGTCGCTCGCGATGGACTGTAAGCTGTCGTAAACCGGCTGTAGGTCCGTGGTAAGATCTGGATGGTCTTTTTTGACCTTATCAAGCTTCGATTTAGCTTCGGCCGCGAGCTTGTTGACTCTGTCTTTGCACGGTTTGTCTTTTTGGTCGTTGGGCATTGTTTGTTACTCCTTCTCTACGCAATCGATGTACCTAGGACACTGAAACGCTTCACATGTTTGGCACGAGCATATTTAGCAACGGGGAGGCGATGTCAATGATCGCCAGGTACCCCACGCAAGACCGAAGGCAGTCCGGCGCCTGAGTGGCACGTTCTCGAGCCGCTCTGTCGGCCGTCATTGCGCGCAGGGTTGGCGGGGAATTACTTATTAGAATTTTGAAGGCGAGCTCGGCTATGCCGAGCTTATCCCCAAGCGACAAGGACGCTCGCAACTAGCGGCCGCCGTCCTTGTTCGCCCGGCAGACACAGCATCAGATCATCGTAGAGTTATTTATGCGGGTCGCTCGCGATCTTGGCCAGAACATCATGAACCGGTTTCAGTTTCAACGCCAGCTCTGGCTGAGCCTGGATAACCTTATCGAGGTGCGATTTAGCTTCATGCACGTGCTGATCGATTCTCTTTTTATGTTTTTCGTTTTCCTCGTTAGCCATTGTCGGGGTTCCTTTCTTTGGAGCAATGGAAGATGGGCAAATCCGACTTCACATGCTCGTCGGAGGGTATTTAGGAACGTGAGGGAATGTCAATAGTCCGATTGCGTGCTTGCGAGAAGCCCAACCGACATCACACAAGCCACCTTGGCTTGAGAGGCGATATCAGCGAGCAACATCGAACATCACACGCGGTCACCCGTATGTTTGAACCGATCTTTGAACGTGAGCTCGGCGATGCCGGATTTGTCGAGTTCGCCCAGGCCTTCGGCAATCATGCGGTCGTATTGCTCTTTCGTCGCGCGCGCGAGCGGTAAATCAAGGCCGACGCCCTTTGCGAGATCGAGCGCGATTCCGCTGTCCTTGGCTGCATGCGCCGCGGAGAAGAAGCAACTGTGCTCGCGATTTTGCATGTCTTCACCGTCTGTTTCCAGGACACGCGAGTTCGCGCCCGTCTGCGAAAACACTTCGCGCAACATGGTTAAATCGAGACCCAGCGCTGCGCCCAGGCCGAGTCCTTCAGCGAGACCTGCGGTGTTGATGTTCATCACTATGTTGACGAGCGCTTTTACTTTTGCGGCGTCGCCAGACTTGCCGATATAGCGCACGACTGAACCGATCTCCTTCAAAATCGGTTCAGCTTTGCGGAATGTCTCTTCATCTCCCCCGCACATCAGATAGAGCTTACCGTCGCGTGCCTGGGTCGTGCTCGAGGCCATGCATGCTTCGAGACTTTGCGCGCCGGCTTGATGTGCCAGCTTCTCAACATCGATTTCCATCCCCGGCGAGATTGTCTCGCAGTTGATGAATAATTTGCCCCGTGCGTTTATGAGCAAGCTGTCGTCAGCTCCGGTAAATATTTGGCGAACCGCGGCGTCATCTGTCACTACCGTGAAGATCACATCCGATTCTGCCGTGACTTCCGACAAATCCTGGCTCGCCGCGCAACCAAGCTCGGCAGCAACAGATGTAGCTTTCGCGCGGTTTATATCGTAAACCGCCGTAATGTGGAACTGCCGATCTTTTAAATGGCGCGCCATATTCGCGCCCATGCGGCCGACGCCAACGAAACCAATATTCATGATTCGAATGACGGATGACGAATGACGAAGCACGGCAGAATGACGAAACCTGAATGACAAAAAGATGCTTTAGACCACAATTTCGTCATTTGAGCATTCGACGTTAGTTCGTCATTCGTCATTCGTCCTTCGTCATTTGTTTGATTTGTCATCAGACTTTGCCAGCAAAGAACGGATTGTGTACTTTTTCTTCACCGACCGTCGTTATCGGACCGTGGCCAGGACAAATAATGGTGTCGTCCGACAGCGTCAGAATTTTTTCCAAATTATTTCGCAACGCGTCCTGATACGACGCATTTCCGCCGCCCATTGATCCGGCAAAAAGCGAGTCGCCCACAACCGCAATTGGATGCGCAAGTCCGGTTACCACATAAGTCATTCCGCCGGGCGAGTGACCCCAGGTGAGCCGCGTATCGATTTTCAGGTTGCCCAGCTGAAAACGTTTTCCCTCCTCAATTAACTCCGCACCGGGAACTGCTTCGCGGGTTGGAGCAAAAACATCCCCGCCAGTCTCTTCGCGTAGCGACGGCAAGTCGGCCACATGGTCAGGATGAGCGTGCGTAAGGAGAATCAGCTGCACGTTCAGCTTGTGGCGATTTGCAAACCGGACCATTTCCCGGGAATCAGCTCCGGTATCAAACGCTGCTGCAGCGTGAGACGCCGGGTCCCAAACCAAGTACGCGTTCACAGCCATCTCGTGATAATCGCTATTAAATTGCTCAAGCCCATCAATCGCTTCGATTTTGGTTGGGTGCCATTCTCCCCTGGCGAGGTCGCAAAGGGCGCTGCCACTGAGGCCGAGGATCGGCGCAACGCTCAAAATAGCTGCTTCATCGGAATCGCCGTCCCGCAGCTTGCGAATTGTTTGCGAATCGATGCGCGCTCTTTCAGCCAGCTCAGAATCGGAAATACCCAAGCCGCGCTGCGCTTTTCCAATAATGTCGCCCACGTTGTCTTCGAGTGGAATCATTGTCGTGTTAGAGATTCGCTGGCTGCATTTCCTGGATGCAGCGCAGGTGGTGAATATGCCGCGATGCAAGCTTCTCCACCACGCTCGCTACGTCCAGAACTGAAAACGTTCGTCCAGTCTCGTTTTCCATCGACGTCATGGTGATGTCCTTGATCCCACACGCAACGATGTGGTTGAAGGCCGATAGATCGCCGCACACGTTTAACGCGAACCCATGCATCGTGATCCAATGCCGCACACCTACGCCAATCGAAGCGATCTTGCGCTGTTCGATCCACACGCCAGTGAGCGATTCGCGTTGCGATGCCGCAATGCCACATACCGCGAGTAGGTCAATGAGTAACTGCTCGAGCCACCGCAAATACCTGTGCAAATCCTGATCGCACGCGCGCAGATCAATAATCGAATAACCCATTAGCTGACCAGGTCCATGATATGTCGCCTGCCCGCCCCGATTGATGGCGAAAAGTGGATACGGCAGATGCGCAGCGCCCAGTAAACTGGATTGATCGGGAGTGCGGCCGATTGTGTAGACCGGTTCATGCTCGAGCAAGAGCAATTCGTCCGGATGGGAGCGGTTTTCTCGCTTCTTTGCGACAATTTCTTCCTGTAACGCAAGAGCGTCAGCGAAGTCCATTTGGCCCAGCCAACGCACGTCAAGACCAGCAGCTGCAGTCATATCTGTTTTGCTCCCGGGACGCCTAAAGTCGCGACCTGTTGCGAACGCAGGTGAGTCAGGCCGATTGCCAGTGCATCCGCTGCGTCAGCATCAGGCGTCTCTGTTAATCCGAGAAGAGCGCGTACCATAAATGCAACCTGGTCTTTTCCGGCTGCGCCACGTCCAACTGTCGATTGTTTGATTCGTTTTGGAGAATATTCAAATACTGGCAATCCATTTTCAGCGGCAGCCAGAATGGCTGCACCGCGCGCAGCTCCCAAAATGATCGCGGTCTTGTAACTCTGCACGTAAATGACCGACTCCAGCGCGCAACAATCCGGTTCGTGTTCCCGAATCAATTCAATGAGGCGATCGCGAATCGCCAGCAGACACGATGAGGAACGCACCGAGCTCGCGTTGTGGATCGTGCCGAAATAGAGAGGACGCGGCTTGCCGTTATTTTCATCAACAATTGCCACACCGGTGTTGCGTAAAGAGGCGTCGATCGCGAGCACGCGCATTAGCGCAATCTTAAAATCAGCCTGCCTTCATTCAACCCCGAAAGCCTATCCATTGAGAGTTCCTGTAGCCGCCTCGCTGCGTCGAGGCCCTCTGGGTTTGCGCTTGCACGGCGACTTCACATCCATGCCCGTTGTGAATTTTCCAACGTAAAAGGTATAACCGAAAACGCGCGGTTAACACGGAATGGACAAATTCCCGAGTAACCGTTTTACTCGCGGCAAATCGTGGATGCCTTGCCCAAACAACTGACTGACAACCTCATCGCCTCAGGCCGTTCCGGCGGCGAGCAATCGTCTCGATCTGGGCGCGATTACAGGAAGGCTGCTTTCATTAACACCTCGTTTCAGCGAGGTGTCCTGAGCAGCAAGAGTGCGAAACCGCTTCAGCGGTTTTTCTATCGTGGCACAAAACCGCTGAAACGATTTAAAGAGTTATGCGTACCGTTTGTCACCTCGCTGAAGCGGGGTGTTAATGAAATTCGCTTGGCGGTGTGCATCGTTCTTTTGAGTAGTTCCTCATCTTTCGCCACAACGAAAGGTTTAAGCCAAATCGTGACACCGGATTTGGAGCCGCCGGGAGATCTCTCGCTGAGTCTGCAAATCCAGGACAAGCGGATTGCAAATCCCTATGAACTGCAAGCCGAGCTGGGCCTGACGAGATGGGCGGAAGTGGCGGTATTTCGCGGATTTAAACCAGACGAATGGATTTTTGGGACGGAAATCGGATTGCTGACGAAAGAGCCTTTTCTTCTGTCCGTCGGATTCGTCAATTGGTCGCCGCACCTGGACGTCGATCCTCAACCATACATCGAGGCGGGCTACTATACCGAACATCACAAAGTGATCGCAGGAGCCATTCATACTGCCTACAAGAACGAAGCAATCCTCGGGTATGCGTACGACTTCAATGAGAGGTGGCGTGTGCAGGTCGATTGGCAAAGCGGCTCTGAAAACTCATCAACGATCGGTTTCACATGCAACGTCACACCGGACTTCCAGTTCAATCCCGCGCTCTATGTCAATAATGGCCCGAAGCACGATCTGTTTGGTTACATAGTTTTCACGTACACCTTTCATCTTTGGGGCCGCGAAAAGAAAAACGCGGCGGTGACGAAATCGGTCGAGCACGTTGCCGGCGCAAAATAATGACATGCCTGAAACCCCGCAGCCTTCGCGCAGTCTAATCAGCGCTGGTCTGCTGATGTTCCGGCGCGGAAAGAGTGAGCTGGAAGTTTTGCTGGCGCATCCCGGTGGACCATTTTTCGTTCGCAAGGATGACGGGGTATGGACCATCCCGAAAGGCGAAGCTGCTCCCGGAGAAAATTTGCTGACGCGCGCGCAGATTGAATTCGAAGAAGAGGTAGGATTTCGCCCTGGGAGTGTCCAGCAGTGGATTGAGCTTGGCTGGATCAAGCAAAAAGGCGGCAAAATCGTGCACGGCTGGGCATTCGAAGGCAATTTGCCGGAACCGTTCGAGTGCAAATCAAATCTGTTCGAACTGGAATGGCCGCCGCGTTCGGGTAAATACCAAGAATTTCCAGAAATCGATCAGGCGTGCTTCTTCACGGAGGAAGTTGCGCGCCGGAAATTAAAGCCCGCACAGGTGCCTTTTCTCGACCGTTTACGCTCTGCTCTCGACGCCTGACGTCACAAGCATTCTGTAATTGATCGCAGGAAATACTGGCCTCGCTCGGTTATAGCCGGCTCGCTGTGTTTGAGGTGCTGAGCATCTTTCGCCCGCACGGCGACACAGCGCCGCGGCTACAGATCGAGCAAATCGTGCCATCCTTGCATTGACCGATCCAATTCGGTCGCGAGCAACGATACTCGCTCGCGCAATGAAACGGTCGGCAGCTCTTCCACCATGGATCAAGCGCCTCTTTGAAGCTGCCACCGTAGGCAACCTCAAGTTGGTTAAGCG
>DATBDJ010000038.1:0-24914 GCA_036269995.1 Candidatus Udaeobacter sp. | reverse complement strand
TCGAAGACTTTTAGCCGGTAGCCTTTCAAGCCAGTCTCATGTCCGACCCAAAAAGGCGAGTTGACGGACAGCGCATAAATGTGCGGCAGGAAATACCGCGCCTGATTCATCACATGGATAGCCGCTTCGCGATTCGCAATGCCGACGTGCACGTGCAGCCCAAAGATCAGGTTCGCGCGCGCGAGCAACTGCATGTCGCGGACGATTTCCTGGTAACGGGCCCCCTGTGTGATCTGCTGATCGCGCCAATGTGAGAACGGGTGCGTGCCTACCGACGCGATTTTTAGTCCAGCTTTGGCCGCCAGCTCGGCCAGCTTGCTGCGAAGATCAATGACGTGTGTGCGCGCGTGGTCGATCGAATCGCAAATCTCTGTGCCTAGCTCGACGACCGACTGATGCATTTCGGGCTTGATCTGCTCTTTGAGCACCACCTTGCCGCCCTCGAGGATCTCCTGGATGTGGGAACGCAATTCACGCGTCTGGGGATCCACGATGGCGAATTCCTCTTCAATCCCGAGGGTGAACGTATGCTCCTTCGCGCTCATGCCGAGTAGCGAATGTCCGTCAAAAACTACAGGCTGTCATCCCCAGTCCCGCACACGGCGAGGGACCTCACACGGGGTTTGATGCCACTTTCGCAATAATTGGTGTGACTAGCAGTCGCCGGTGCGAGGTCCTTCACTTTTCTCAGGATGACAGAGCTGAACTTCTGCGATTTTACGCAATGTCGCCGAGAGAGCGTTTCGTTGCTGCGGCCTGCACAAATCTACCCCAGCTCAGGTTGTCACGGCCGGGAATGTGTTCGCGCGCCTTGCGGATCGCCATTTCCGAAACAGCTTCCACGACCCATTCGAAGTTTGCCTGGCCCACTGACGCTGCTTCGGCATCCGGAGCAGGATTACAAAAATCAATTGCCATCGGCACTCCGTCGCGCATGGCGAACTCCACGGTGTTCAGGTCATAACCGAGAAACTGATTCAGCCGCAGAACACCATCGTGGACTTTTTCCAAAATCTCCTTCGGCGCTTGCCACTCGGTTTGGTAACGCAAGTGATAGGGATGACGTGGTTCATATGGCATGATGCGCACGTGGCGTTGGTCGATGCAGTAGCAGCGGAAATACATTTCAAATTTCACTTCCTCCTGCAACATCATAACCAGCTGCCCGGTGTCGTTGTAAGCGCGGAAGAACTCGTCGCGATTGTGTAAGCGATAGACGTTTTTCCAACCGCCCCCTGCGAATGGCTTGAAAAACGCGGGCCAACCGACGTAGCCGAAAATACCTTCCCAATCCAGCGGATAACCGAGATTGCGAAATGACTGGTCGTTCGTGTCTGCGGGCGGCTGGTTTGATGGAAGCAACACGGTGCGCGGAACGGGCACGCCAATTTTCGTCGCCAGCGCGTTATTGAAGAATTTTTCATCGGCGCTCCACCAAAACGGATTATTCACAACCGCGGTGCCGGTGAGCGCGGCGTTCTTCAGCCAGGCGCGATAAAACGGAACATCCTGAGAAATGCGATCGATCACTACGTCGTAACCGCAGGGCTCGCCCTGGATCACCTTGTCTATCCTGGCAAATTCCGCGACGATATCCTTGCCGCCGGTTTTCTGGTTCACCCGCTCGATAAATGCCGGCGGGAAACTGTGTTCCTGTCCGAAAAGAATTCCGATTTTTTTCATGGCTTTCTTGCTTCATTTCGATCGAAGCCGAAGGCGAAGTCGAGAAATCTTTCGGTGATCTAAGCCAAACGTTGTGTCACGTCCGATTCATCACAGTTATATCAAAGATCCCTCGACTGCGTTTCGCTTTGGGAAACTCCGATCGGAATGACAAGGAGATGCTTCGGAGTAAACTAGGCCATGGTCAAGAGACTACTGCACACGCGCTATCGCGTGCACGACTTGGAGAAAACGGTTTCGTTCTACAAGGATGTTCTCGGCCTGGAGGAGGTTAGACGCCATACCTCCGGCCGCGGCTCGCAGCTAGTCTTTTTAAAAGCGCCCGGCAGCGATGAGGAAATTGAGCTCTGCAAATTCGATCACAGCGGTCCGGTGCAGGTTGGACCCGATCTAACGCATCTCGCATTCGAAGTGGACGATCTGGACAAGTTTGCAAAACACGCAGCCGCCAAAGGTCACCCACTGTCAGACGGGCCGCATCCCAGCAATGGCGGCAGGATCGCCTTCGTTGATGCCCCGGAAGGCTATGAAGTCGAACTAATTGAGCGCCGATCCAAGTCGTAAACTGGTCATTCCGAGCGAAGCGAGGAACGTCACAGTCGCAGCCGATGGTCACACAGCACCGCCAAGGTATCAGGCAATTGTTTGAGAGATCCTTCGCGTCGCTCAGGATGACATCGGAGTTGGGCGGAGGCGTAAATCGCAGCCATTCCGCCGGAACCGTCGTGGGCGACGGTTGCGCGCGCGAAAGTTTTGTCTCTAATTTCCCGGCCATGATGTGGCGCAAACAAACTCTCCTTCTGTGCGCGCTCCTCTCAGCGTGTGCGCTTAGCGCTTGGGGTCAGGATGCGACCGACTCCGACACAGTGCGACCGAGCGGAGTCTCCGGCCCGGTTCGCAAAGCGAAGGCGGTCACAGCCAGGGACAGGGATGATGCCGACGAAGAGCCTCAATCCGCTCGTAAAACTAAAAGCTCCAAATCAAGTCACGCTTCGTCGCACCGCAAACGCGCGAAAGCCAAAGAAGACAGTGAAGACACGATTCCCGCGCCAACCGAGTTCACCCCCGAAGGAATACCGAAGACCAGTGCGGCGTCAGTGATCGTGGTGGACGCGAACAACGGAAAAATCTTATACGAAAAGAATCCCGACCAAATACGACCGGCGGCGAGCACGCAAAAATTGCTGACTGCTTTGATAGTGGCGGAGAGCGGTTTCCTGGATCGGCCGGTTACGGTGCAGTCAGTGGACGGAATGTGTGATCCCGTGAAATTGAATATCAAGCCCGGAGATACGTATCAGCGGATCGATCTCTTACGGGCTTTGCTGGTGAAAAGTCCCAATGACGTGGCGCGATGTTTGGCGCGGGATAACGCAGGCAGCATTGAAGCTTTTGCTGAAGTGATGAATAGACGCGCGCAGCAACTCGGTGCCGTGCATTCTCACTTCGTCAATCCGAATGGTTTGCCCGTGCCGGGACAATATTCGAGCGCGCGGGACCTTTCCCTGATTGCGCGCGCCGCCTATGCAAACGCGACCATTCGCTCCATAGTTTGTCTTCCGCAGACAGTGTTTCGCTACGCCAATGGTCGCACGCGCGAACTCCAGAACACGAATAGACTTCTAAGACAGCTTCCTTACTGCAATGGCATGAAGACCGGTTACACCGATGCCGCAGGCAAATGTTTGATCGCGAGTGGAACGCGTCCAGGCAAGGACGTGATTGTTGTTGTGCTGGGAGACAGCTCGAGCCGCGTCTGGCGCGATGCAGGCGCGCTACTTAACTGGGGTCTGGTGATGTAAAATTTTCGGCTCCGCGAACGAGGTCTCCAGCTTTTTCAGTCTGGGAAGTGCCGCGCGCCAGATGGTGCAGCACGGCTCGGAGCCATCGAACAAAGAATCGCAGCGCGATCCGGAACGACATTTTGGATCTTCCGCGTACACGTTCACGAAACGCGATCGGAATTTCACGTACTTGCAACGTGCCGCCGGCGCGCACCATTGTCTCGAACACAATTTTGAAACCGCTGGTGTGCGGCGCCAACTTCAGGAGTTGTGAACGGCGGATTGCAAAGAAGCCGCACATTGAGTCGTGCAAGCCCGTGAGTGGATACGCAAGCGTGGCACCGGCTCGCGATATGATCCGGCGCCAGATGTGCCAGCCCGGCGTCGATCCGCCTCTTACGTATCGGCTTCCCACCACCATGTCTGCGGCCCCAGCAAGCAACGGCGCGAGCAGATCGTTGATGCGTTCGGGTGGATGGCTCAGGTCTGCGTCCATCACCAGAAGAATTTCCCCCTGCGCCGCACGCGCACCACACATAATTGCACCCGCCAGCCCCAAGTCGGCCGCATTTTGTTCGATGAGGCGGATTGGCTGATCTCGAGCGGCTGCGCAAATCTCTTCGCGTGTTCCGTCGGTGGAATGATCGTCAACAAACAAAATCTCACGAAAAGCAACGCCGCACGCGATGATCTGTGAAACGAGCGGCTCGATATTCTCCTCTTCGTTCAAAGTTGGAACGATTATCGAAACGCAATTGGAATCGATTGGCGAATTGGTCATCGGTCAAATTATCGAATATCAACAATCCCCGGATCCACAATCGGCAATCAGCAATCGAAAATCAGAGAGCCGACGGCCGGGATTGAACCGGCGACCTGCGGTTTACGAAACCGCTGCTCTACCAACTGAGCTACGTCGGCGTGAACGGCCGAACATTGCATCCACGGGCGCTTGACACAAGCAGCCTCCTGTAGCCGCTTCGCTGTGCGAAATGCTTGATTCGATCGCAAGGCTCTGGCGCACCGCGCACGTTACGTGTCTCACAGAGACGCGGCTACAATGGTGATGCAAACGTTTCCCCAATTTCGCGCAGTGCAATTCGCTCGCGTGTCTGGCTTAGCGTCGCTTCAAAACGCTCGATTGGCTCACGGAATGGTTCAAAACTAAGCCGGAACGTTTGATGGTGCACAGGCACAATAAAACGCGCGCCTGCGGCACTTGCCATTTCGACCGCCTGCTCGGGCGAGCAATGCGAACGAATCCATGGATTATAAGCGCCAATCGGCATAATCGCGATATCGATCGATCCCTCTCGCCGGAGTTCTGCGAAGCTATCTGTCATTGCTGTGTCCCCGGCGAAAATGATTCGGCGCCCATTTCTCTGGATTAGATAACCATTATAACCGCGATAAGTATCGCGTCGTGTGCGCGCGCCCCAGTGTTTCAGCGGCAACGCCATGATTTCGATCGCCCCGGCTGCAGTCTTGAGAGTCTTTCTTTGTTGCCAATTTAGCTCGGTGATGTCACGGAACCGCGTTCGTCGCAACAAATCACCCGTCGCCCGCGCAGTGATCACGCTCGTGTGTTTGTCAAAACAACGAAGCGTCCGCAGATCGAAGTGATCAAAGTGTGCGTGCGAGAGCAGAACGAGGTCGATCGGGGGCAGTTCATCAATCTGAAGAGCGGGCGCAGTTAATCGTTTTGGGCCAATGGTGAATCCCGGCAGACGAATTCCGATCCGCGGAAACAGAACCGGATCGGTGAGAATTTTGACGCCGAAAAAATTGATCAGCACTGTTGAATGGCCGAGCCATGAAAGTGTGAGCCGCGCATCCCTCCATTTCTCGGGCTGTGGTTTTGCATAGGCCGCAGCGATTGGCCGCCAGCTTTCGACCGTCCACTCGCGGAAGAGATGGCCTAACCACCGTCGTCCTCGCGAACTGCGCACACTTGGTTGTTCACGTGATCCGATTGCCAGCGTCGGCATAAATAAGAAAGCGATGCGGGGACGCATCGCACTCCGAAAGCACTTCGTGCGAAACCTGCGCGAAGCGCTTGCGTTATTTCACGAAAGCGTTGGGATTGTTCAGGCGTCCTTGCGCTGCTCACCTAGCGCCTAGCAAAGACCCCTGTAATTGCTTTCCAGAGAGTTCGACCCGGTCTCGGCTGCCCGGCACGCGCGACCAGCACGGGAACCTCGGCACGATTTAAGATTCCGCGCGTTAAATCTCCCATGATGTAGTGTCGAAGCAGGCCTCGCGCTTGCGACGTGCCAGTCACGATTAAATCGTAATTACCTTCGCGCACTTCTTCGAAAACCTGGTCGATCACCATCCCGTGCCGCAGATGGACTTCAGCTGATACACCCAGCCGGTCGAGTTCTCGTTTTTGGCGACGCAAATTGGTTCCGAGCTCGGAGTTTGACTGGAGTAACTGATCGACATTCTCTTCCATGCGTACAAGGTCGGCGTACATAGCCGGCGGCTCAGCCATCACGTGCAGTAATGTGACTGAAGCCCCTACAGCTGCGGCCAGCCTGCCGGTGAATTGGACCGCTTGCTCGATGAATTCTTTCCCGCCTGTGCAAACCATAAAACGCTTCAGTTGTTGGCATTCTCCGATTGCCACCAGTACCGGAGGCTGAATCGCTTTGATCACTTCGTACGTTTTCTTTGACCGCCAGTATTCACCCACCGCGCCGATCCATCGCGCGCCGATGACGACCAGATCGTATTTAGTCTTGGACGTTTGATCGAGAATCTGGTGCACCGGTTCCCCAGATTGGACGACCATGACCGGCGCCACGCCGCGGCCCTGAAGCAATTGCGCCTGCTTCTGCAACGCGTCGCGCAGAGGCTGCTCGTCCTGCGATGTTTCCGCAATTCCCAGAAGTGCGGTCTCGGCTTTCAGCGGTGCGGCCAGCAATGCTTCCAACTGAAGTGCTGTGTCGGACGACTGCGTGCCATCGCTACAGATCAAAATCTTCATTGGTTAGAGTTTGTGACCGGTCAAGAGCGTGTAGATCACGATGGCCGCGCCAATTAGTGGCAACGGGACAAAGGCGAGGCGGATTTTGGGGCCTGCAAAGTATTGTGTAGCCACAGCGCCGATCTGCGCGCCGATCACTGCGCCGGTGTGCATGACGAGGGCGATCAAAATATCGACGTTGCCCTTGATTGCGTGCGTAAAGGTTCCGTAACTGGCTGAAATCACAATCTCAAAAAGATCCGTTCCTACGGCGAGATGTGTCGGTATTCCCAGGACATACACCATCGATGGCATGCGAATGTAGCCTGCGCCGCCGCCGAGAAAACCGCTGAAGAGCCCACCGACAAAGGCGACCAGCAGAATCGTCCAGAGTGAAATTTCCTGTATGCCTGACGTGGGCAGCGAAATGGTTGGCCAAAGTTTCAACCGTTGAATTTTTTTAGTAACGGGCCCGAATGCAGAGGGATCTTCTCTTGGATGGCTCCGACGTGATCGCTTGTTGCCGGATCGTAATGTTTTTTGGCTCTCCCACAGCATAAACATCGCAATGCTGAAATAGACGCTTATCGATACCCAGCTGACTACGATGTTGACGTTGCCCGCGCGTTTTAGCGCCTGAATCAACTGGGCGCCGCATTCCGCGCCGCCGATTGTCCCAATTGCCATAAAAAGGCCGAGCTTCAGATCGACGTTGCCGAGCGTGCGATGCTGTCGCGCCGCCACTATTGATTTGCCCACAATATGCGCCAGGTCGGTGCCCACTGCGTAATTCCACTCTACTCCCATCAAGCGCAGCGCCGGACCGGCAATGAAACTTCCGCCGACGCCGAAAAACCCGCCTAAAATCCCAATCAAAAAACCTACAACGGCCAGATAAATCGGGCTGATGTGCGTGTTGGAGATTGGGAAGAACATGAGTTATCTCCACCGGCCGCGCAGCAACCGAAATAACACCGTCGCCAGTGCGTCAAGAGCAACAGCCTGGCCGCCGATGAGTAAAAGCGCGACGAAGGCGTAGGTAACGCGATGTTGGGTCTCGAGGTGATACAGCCAATTGCCCAGAAGGTGCAGGACCAGGAAAAAGTAGCAGGTGACCAAAACCGCATAAACCGCCAGCTCAATGGCAAAAGTTCGCAGGTTTTTCGCAGATTCTTTTTTCATGAGGATCCCGATAACACGAGCTTTGTAAACTACGGGTGAATCGAGTGATAATCGACTGGCGGTCTTGTTTCAACGACAACCCGTCTGTCAATCGGCGACGGTTGCGTGCGCACTCGTCAGCGACCAAATTGATTGCGCAGCGGGCGTTTGCTTCTAACGTTCGACTTCGTTTTACCAGAAACCACCATGGCCGATGCCGCAAATAAGTACGCCGAGAACGTACCAGGAAAGTTCTACGTCGACGATCAATGCATCGACTGCGACTTGTGCCGCGAAACGGCGCCGGCGAATTTTAAGCGGAACGACGACGGCGGCCACTCGTACGTTTACAAACAACCGGAGACGCCGGAGGAGGAAGGTCTCTGCAAAGAAGCCATGGAAGGCTGTCCGGTCGAAGCCATCGGTAATGATGGAAACGGTCCATAAGTTCTGTAGCGGCGGTCTGTGACCGCCGCATTAGATGGGCAAGCAATACAATCGGCGCTCACAGAGCGCCGCTACAGTTCCCGTCGCGCTGACGATTGCAGGGTCGGATAGCAGCGCCGGCGCCGGCATTCAGGCCGACCTGAAAACTTTTTCCGCTCTCGGTGTTTACGGATTGACCGCTGTGACCTGCCTTGTCGCGGAAATACCTGGCAAGGTTTCACGGATTGAGACGGTCAGCGCAAGAATCATTCGCGAGCAAATCGATGTGCTCGCAAAAAGTTTTCCGATCTGCGCGATCAAGACGGGTTTGCTTTGCTCGGCGGAGATTGTTAGCGCGGTGGCAAACGTATTGCGCCGCGTTTACACAAAATTTGGAGCGCGAATTCCGCTCGTAGTCGATCCAGTGATTATCGCGACGAGTGGCGATTCTCTTCTCGAGCCCAAAGCTATTGATGCTTACAAGCAGGAATTATTTCCACTTGCCACGCTAATAACGCCAAACCTCGACGAGGCAGAGCGATTGCTCGCCATGAGGATTAAAGACCACCAATCGATGCGACGGGCCGGTAAAGAGCTGGAGAAGAAATTTCGAACCGCGATTCTTCTCAAAGGAGGTCATCTGGCTGGCGACCGGGCTATCGATCTTCTGTTTGCCAATACGAAAGTGGTGGAGTTTTCAGCGCCATTTGTTCGGGGAGTCGAAACCCATGGCACAGGGTGCACGTATTCGGCGGCGATTACAGCCGGGCTTGCGTTCGGCCTTTCATTGGAAGCAGCGATCACGCGCGCCAAGAAGTTTGTCACTCAATCGATCGCGCGGCGTTTTCAATGGCGGCACTCTCGCAAAACGATTGATGCACTGAGACATTCGAATTGAAGTTGGTAGGGCGCGACCGCCGGGCCCGCCGCAAGCGTCGTAGCACCGCTCGGCCATCCCCGTCTCTACCAAGCTATCTTACGCAGTTTCTTTTTCGCGCTTCTCCCAGCGCCTCAGCTGCATTGCTTCGAGCGCAGCTGCGGTCTCGGCCTGTTTTTTGCTGCGGCCAATCCCCTGGCCGAGAACAACTCCTTCCCAAATTACCTGTGACACGAACGTCTTTTCATGCTCGGGGCCGCTCTGGGAGACTAATTCATACGCCGGGCTCTGCGGCGAGATGCTTTGCAACAACTCCTGAAGATTGCCTTTGGGATTGATGTCCACTGGCTTTTCCGCCAGTAGCTCGAGGTCTTCGCGTGTCTCCGTCAAAATGAATTGCTTGGCGACCTCGAGTCCGCCATCGAGATAAAGAGCACCGATAAGTGCTTCGAATGCATCAGCCAGCGTCGACGATCGCTCTCGGCCACCGCTGGCTTCTTCACCGCGTCCCATCAGGATGTATTGTCCCAAACCGAGCGATGCCGCATGCGCTCTTAAAGCGTCGCGTGAAACCAGCCGTGAACGCAGCTTGGTCAGTTGTCCTTCGGCCTCGCCTTGAAAATTCTGAAACAGATATTGTGTGATCACGAGTTGAAGAACCGCGTCTCCAAGAAACTCCAGTCGCTGATAGTCTAAATGATGTCGCTGCGCTTCATGACTGAGGCTGGGATGCGTGAGTGCTTCCGCCAGCAAAAGCGGGTTACGAAATTTGTAGCCGATCCGTTGTTCCAGGGGTGTCACATCCCTGTCATTTTGAACGAATTCAAAGAATCTCTCAATGGCTAAGCGCGCTGCTTTATCGGCTTTGATAAACCTCAAGCGAAGTGATCACATCCAGAGCCCGTTGCAATACCGTATCGTGCGGCGGCTGCTTTTCCGCTGAGCGCCCACGGCGTTGCTGCGCGGCTTCTGCGGCTTCCACATCCGGATTTGTTCCGGCCAATAGCGCCGCTTCGTTCATATGAGGCCGTCCAGCTTCGTAGACAAACGGCGCCATTCCCTTGTCGCTGCTCAGCTGGAAAATCTGTCGCTTGTCTGTCACTGGCATATCTACCGGTAGATCCGGCTTTACTCCCTCTGGAAACAAAGAATGCCCCTCCGGCGAAATCATTTCAGCCACCGCAAGGCGCAGAATTGTTCCGTTCGGCAATGGCGAGTCTGAATATTCAGCCGCGCGACCGGCCGTCGGCTGGCCGATGACCAGGGCTTTGTCATAAAAGCGCAATGCAGCCGCCATCGCTTCCGCCGCGCCAATCGTGTCACCATCCGCGAGCACCATGATCAGCCCGTGAAATCCCGGATCACGATCGGAATTGAATACGCGATCCTGACGGCCAGCCGGTTTGCGCAGCGCGAAGATTGTTTTTCCTCTCGGACAAAGCCGTTTCGCAAATTCCGCAGCCAACGACATCTCAGTTGTGGCGTCAGTGGCGCGAAGATCAACAATGAGGGCGTTCACCTTTTTGGCAGCGAACGTGGTGAGCGTCTTGTCGAGGGATTGAAGATTCGCGCTATTGAGCGACCCAAGACGAACGTACCCGGTATGTCCCGCGATGATTTCGCCATAGAAAGCATTCGAGGGGAGCGCCGGGGCATTTTCTTTGCCGGGCAAGAGGGCGATGCCGCGCGGCAGCCGCATGATCAGGCCCTGGACTGTTGCGCGGTTCAGCTCGGTGTCGCTAATTGCCTCCGGATCTGTGAAGTTGTTTTTCAACAGCGTCATGACGGCCTGAAGATCGGCCGGACCCAGTGAACTCACGGGATCCTCTTTCGCTGCTGTGGATGGCGAAGCCGTTGGAGGTGCAGGCAATCTTGACGCGGGCTGCGCTGGTTTTGCCGGCGAGGCTGGAGCCGGCGATTGCGCCGCGACAACGGCAGCAAATAGGCAACTGGCAAACGAGGACGGCAAAAACCGGGATATCACGATGATTCGTCGATGGTACCTGCATCAGCACTCAGGGCAATGTCGCGCCTGTAATGACAATTTTCGAAGCTGATGCGCGACACAGCTTCATATGCGCGTGCTCTGGCGGCTTCGATGGTTCTTCCAAGAGCGGTAACTGCAAGCACCCGTCCGCCTGCAGTCTTGATTTCGCCGTCGGCGCGTTTTGTTCCAGCTTGAAAGATGTGAACGTCTTCCAGCTTTGCCGCATCATCGAGGCCTGCGATCGTTTTTCCGGTATCGTACTTCGCCGGATATCCACCTGATGCGAGCACGACCGTCACGGCCGCGCGCGTGTCCCATTCGATTCTGCACTTATCGATGTTTCCGTCGATGGTCGCCTCGAGCAGCGGCAGCAGATCCGATTTCATTCGAGGTAAGAGAGCCTGCGTCTCAGGATCTCCAAAGCGGCAATTAAACTCCAGCACGCGCGGACCATCGTCTGTAATCATCAAACCAGGATAAAGGAGTCCGCGAAATGTGATTGCCTGCTTTGCAAAACCGCGCAACAGCGGCTGCATGATTTCAGTCTGGAACTGCGACTGCAATTTGCTGTTCCAATTGTTCGCAGGGCTGAACGCACCCATCCCGCCGGTGTTCGGCCCCTGATCGCCGTCCAGGGCGCGTTTATGATCGCGGGCTGACTCCAGCGGAAGATAATTTTTTCCATCCATTAGCAGATGGAGCGAGCACTCTGTCCCGCGCAAAAATTCTTCAATGACAACGCGCCGTCCTGCGTCGCCCAAACGGCGTTGGTTCATTATCTCGTCGATTGTCGATTGTGCCGTGGAAGCATCCGACGCAATTACGACTCCCTTTCCAAGCGCCAGACCGTCTGCCTTGATCACAATTGGAAATTTTACCTGCTCACAATATCGGAGTGCCTCACTGCTGTCGGAAAACATTCGCGCATCGGCGGTCGGAATTTTCTGCGCCTGCATCAGTTCCTTGGCGAAAATTTTCGATGCCTCCAGACGCGCCGGCGATTTCGTCGGGCCGAATGCGCGCAATTTTTCAGACGCAAAAAGATCGACAACTCCTGCGGCTAGTGGATCGTCCGGACCGACTACGGTCAAGTCGACGCGATTCTCTTTCGCAAATCGGGCGAGTGTCTCCAAATCAGTCGCGGGAATCGCGATATTCTCAGCGATCTCGGAAGTGCCTCCGTTGCCGGGGGCGCAGAAAATTCGCTCCGCCTGTGGGGATTTCTGGAGTTTCCACGCGAGCGCGTGTTCGCGGCCGCCACTGCCAATCACCAGAATTTTCATCGCAAAAAGTAGCTGACGGTCTCGGTTGCGCTGCGAATTCGCAAGCCGGGGCTCCGGTTACCCTTGCGATGGCGACTCACCCGGCAGGATTGGCAATTGCAATTTCTCAGTGTGCCGAATGACCGTCAGCGTGCCGCTAACGCCGATCTGTTCGCGGACCAAAATTTTGTGCAAATCGTGCACGCTTCCAATCGGCTGACGATCGAAGGCCACAATGACATCGCCGTCCCGTAACCCAGCGCGCTGAGCGGGACTGTTCCTCTCCACTGACACAACCAGCACACCGGTCTCGCGCGGCAAGTTGTAAAAGCGAACAATGCGCCGATGCAGCGGCACATTTTGCCCGGCGACGCCAATGTAGCTGCGGCGGATTCTGCCGTCACGAATGAGCCAGCCCGCGACCAGCCTGGCTGTGTTGCTCGCAATGGCGAAACAGATGCCTTGCGCTGGACGAATCATTGCCGTGTTCACGCCGATGACTTCTCCAGCGGAATTGACCAGCGGTCCGCCGGAATTGCCGGGGTTCAGCGCCGCGTCGGTTTGAATTACATTGTCAATCAAGCGGCCCGATTGCGAATACATCGAGCGACCAACCGCGCTAATTACACCCGCAGTTACGCTCGCCTGAAACCCGAGCGGATTTCCGATCGCGATCGCGAGCTGGCCCACGCGCAAGCTGTCAGAATCAGCCAGACGAACATGAACCAACTGCGGCGCGTCGATTCGAATCACTGCCAGATCGGTTTCTGGATCGTCGCCGATCAGCTGTGCCGGGAAATCGCGCCCATCGGAAAGATTCACGCCAATATTATGTGCGCCGTGAACGACGTGGCTGTTGGTCAAGATGAAACCATCCGGTGTAATCACAAATCCCGAGCCGTTGCCTGCAACGTCAGCGCGATCTTTTCTCCCTTGCTGAATCTCAATGTTCACCACGGAAGGCGCAACACGCTCGACCGCGCTCACAACCGCGCGGGAGTATTCGTCCAGCAGGCCAGCGTCAGTCTGCGCCGTTGTCGCCTTTTTTCGTGAGGAATGGTCCAGGCCAATTCCTTCGCCGAACAAGAATTGCGGTTGCGCAACGGGTTCGAAACTTGTTGTTGTCATTGGTTAAAAAATTCAGGCTCGCAGCCCTGTCCGTCAACTACAGCCCAGCAGACGCTATACAATCCGTTTGGCATGTTGCTATCCGCTGGTGCTTAAAGTAAAACGGGAGCCATGCCGAAAACCTCTTCCCCTCCGTCGGTGCTGGAACCGCAATGCCCCTCCCGATTGGTCCTCGAGCGGATCGCGGACAAGTGGACGGCGCTTGTCATTCAGATTCTAGCGCGTGGAACGATGCGTTATGCAGAACTGCAACGCGCCATCGGCGGGATCTCGCAAAAAATGTTGACGCAGACTTTGCGCAGCCTGGAGCGTGACGGGCTCGTGCAACGCACGGTGCATCCGGTCATTCCACCCAAAGTAGAATACTCACTGACGCGATTGGGGCGCACATTGATCGAGCCCTTACAGGCGCTTTGCCGCTGGTCAGAGAAACATCTTGCGGAACTTCAGGCGAACCGCGCGCGGGCGAAGACTAAAGCTGTAGCCGCGCTTGATTAAGATGGACTGGACATGCGCGCAGAGTTGGTAGCCGCGACGATGTGTCGCCGTGAAAATACGTGCACACGAAGCGCTTCGGTACAGCGAGGCGGCTAACGGCAACAGCACCTGACCATGCACCAGGCGGAGATTATTGTTCTTTTATTCGCAGCCGTCGCAGTTCTCGCGGTGCTGGCGTGCAAATTTGCCGTGCCGTATCCAATCATGCTGGTGATTGGCGGGCTCGTGTTGAGTTTTGTGCCGCGATTGCCAGAGGTCCAACTCAATCCGAACACCGTATTCTATTTCATTCTCCCGGCGCTCCTTTATCCCGCAGCATTGTTCACATCGTGGCGCGATTTTCGACGAAATCTGCGGCCCATACTCATGGCCGCAATCGGTCTGGTGCTGGTGACGACGGTGACAATTGCGTGGATCGCGCACACGATTCTGCCCGATCTTCCCTGGGCGGCTGCTTTTGCGCTGGGCGCGATTGTCTCCCCGCCAGATGCCGTGGCGGCAACGGCGATTTTTCGGCGGCTGGGCGTTCCCCATCGATTACACGCAATCATCGAGGGCGAAAGCCTGGTGAACGATGCCACCGCATTGGTCGCGCTGCAGTTCGCGGTGGCGGCGCTTATGACCGGGACGTTTTCACCGAGTTATGCGGCTGCTCGTTTTGTCTGGGCAGCAGCTGGCGGCATTGGATTTGGGCTGCTCGTTGGAGTGGCGATGCGTTGGGTGCAAAGCCATCTCGATGATCCGCCAATCCAGGTCACAATCTCTCTCATCACGCCCTTTATCGCCTATCTCCCGGCTGAACGTCTGCATGCGTCAGGTGTTTTGGCGACCGTCACGGCTGGCATCTTTCTCGGCTGGCACTCGCCTGTGATGATCACAGCCCGGACCCGCCTGCAGGCCTATGCGTTTTGGGAAACGATCACCTTCCTTCTCAACGGCTTCGTTTTCATTGTGATCGGCCTGCAACTTCCAAGAATCTTGCGCGCGCTGGGTGTTCAGTCGCTTACAGGTCCAATAATCACCGCGATCATCATTAGCGGCGCAGTCATTTTGGTGCGGTTTGCCTGGACGATGCCCGTGGTGTGTCTCGAACGTTTGCTCAGCGGAAAACCTCGAGCGCGCCACACAATTCCATTTTGGCAAGATGTTGGAATCTTCGGATGGGCAGGCATGCGCGGCGTCGTCTCGTTGGCGGCAGCATTTGCCTTACCCATCGCATTGAGCGACGGCCGGCGGTTCCCGGGACGCGACTACATTTTGTTTCTCACGTTTTCGGTGATCCTCATCACACTCGTTTTACAGGGGCTGACGCTGCCGCTGTTAATTCGGAAGCTCGGAATTCAGGAAGATGCAGAGGCGGACGAAGAGGAGCGCCGGGCGCGCCTTGAAGCGAACAAAGCGGCGATTGATTTCATCGAGAACATGCGTGAACACGGCAACTTCTCGGCCGATGTCGCGGCGCGGCTGCGTGCGGAATATGACGAGCGCGTCGAGCAATTGGAACTTTGTGCGGACAATCCCGACGATTGCCGCGGAGAGATCGCCACGCCACAATATCAGCGTTTGCAAAGTCAGGCGCTGCGCATTGAGCGAAAAACCATCATCCGGTTACGGAACGAGCACGTGATCAACGACGACGCGTTACGGCACATTCAGCGCGACCTCGATTTGGCGGAAGCGCGCCTGACCGGCGGGTGAAGCAATTTCAGGACCGGCACGGCCGTGCTGTAGAGTGCGCTGTCCTCAGCGCAGTGTGTCATGCAACAATCGGCTGAGGACAGCGGACGCTACACTGCCTACGAGATCCAATCGCACCAGAAGAAGAGATCGATGTTGTCGTCCAAAAAGTCCCAGAAGAATAACAGCAACGAAAAACCGTATCGCGCCGGCCAATTTCTGGCCGGGCCGCCGAGCAGCGCCGCACAGTTTTTTAGCTCTTTCTTGAAGAACTGAGCGATATGCGATCGAACTTCATCTGTTAACGGAAGCTTTTCCATCCCGGACCAACTATTGCAGTCCGGCATCACCCGGCTGGCTGGCTTGTCCGGACTGGCACCCAGGAAATTAAGGATAGAACGCCGCAGTTCAGTGGGATTTGTTTGCAGGTCATCAAAGAAATAAACGCGAAATCGATCTGCATGAACATGACGTTTCCATCGTGCGACGACTGCGCTGGGGTACGAGCGCAAGAGCATGCCTCGCCGAAGCAACCTGCGATTGACCTCGTAAATATTAGTCACGTCGAACGGTTCAATCTGGTGGTAACGGACTTCCATCGATAAGTGCGACCAAACTCGCTCGACCGGATCACGCGCCAGGAAGATTACTTTTAAGCTTGGGAAATATCTGACGACTTTTCGGATAATCTCATGACTCAAGGTCGAATAGTTTGGCGAAATATCGCCGGAAAGGAGCGACCCCTTGGGTTGGAAGAGCCGGGCATAATGCTCGAGGTCTATGAACGGTTTGGCACTGAGGCTCTTGATGGTCTCTAAAAAGCGAAGATCGCGCTCGTCTCTGCAGCGTGGAGAAGATGAGCGTTTGACCCTGCTCAGCTGATCGAAATAATGCAGCTCCTTCAAGGGAGGCATCCAGAAATCCGGATGGGAGTCGAGTTGTTGATAGAGCCAGGTCGTTCCGCCTTTATGGACTCCGATACACAAAAAATCGGGCCGTGCACCGTCGCCATCGCGGGCGTTTCCGTTTTTATGTCGGCCATTGCCGGCGCGACCATTGAATGGCCAGGTCCATCTCATGCCTGATTATCTTTCCGTGATCGAGGCACCAACAACGTTGGCAGCTTCAGCAAATCCAATCGCACCAGAACAGGAGATCGATGCTGTCGTCGAGCAGGTCCCAGAAAAATAGTAGAAATGAAAAGCCGTATCGCGTCGGCCAGCTTTTCGCGTGTCCGCCAAGCTCCGACGCACACGCCTTCAGTTCGTGTTCGAAAAATTGAGCCATACGGTCGCGCACTTTTACCGTGAGCCGAAGCTTTTCGCGGCCGGCATTGTTGTTGTCGTGCGGTTTTAATCTGCCGCTTGGCTTGTCAGGATCGCCGCCCAGAAAGCGCAAAATCGATCGTCGCAGTTCAGCTGGATTTTCCTTCAGATCGTCGAAGAAATAGACGCGGAACTTTTCCGGACGAACATAACGTTTCCAACGCGCGACAATCTTGCTGGGATGCGATCGGACCAGCACACCCGGATTCAGCAAATTGCGAACCACCTCCTCGGGATCCGTGGCATCGAATTTATTGATCATTCCGAGCCGCACACCCATGGACAATTGCGACCAGGCTCTTTCGACAGGGTCGCGAGCGAGAAACACCACTTTTAGGTTGGGGAAGTGATTCACAACTCGCTCTATGATTTCGTCATTCAATGTCGAGTAAGCAGGCGAGATGTCACCCGAGAGTTGCCTCCCTTTGTGGCAGAACAACCGACCGTAGCTTTTCAGATCGAGATACAAATGCGCACCGAGGTTATTCATGTCCTCTAGAAACGAGGCGTCGCGCTCGTCTCCGCGCCGTGGAGCATGGAATCGCTTGGTCCTGTTTAGATTGTCGAGGTAATGAAGCTCTTTTACTGGCGGCATCCAGAAATCGGGATGCGGCTCGAGTTGCTGGTAAAGCCATGAAGTTCCGGCCTTTTGTGCTCCGATGCACAGGAAGTCGGGACATGCATCCCCAGTGACGCTGTTGAGGTCGGGTCCGTTAACGTTCTGGCGATTACGGTGCTTACCGTTACGGGATTTGAATGACCAGTTCCAACGCACCCCCCATATTTTCTATTCCCTTCTTAAAAGCAAGTCGGGAGCGCTGAGTTGCGGCGGTCTTCGGAGGGGTTGAAAATTGCAAGATCAAACAGAGCGTCGCCCAGCGGATTTTCCTTCTCTCGCCCGCTTACGCCGGAGGGGAACGAGCCCGAATGATTTTGCGCGATCAGGCGCAATTTCCTCTCGCCCGACAGTTGCGCGGCAAAAATGGCGCGACAATCGAGGAGGTGTTCACCTTTCTGAGCGGCCTCTATTTTCGTGGTAAGATTGCCTACGCAAATGCGTTTGCGCGGCCGGCGCGCGGAACGCCAGGTGTGCTTGTGATTACGCCGACGCGCGGCTTGATCGATGCGCGAACGCGAATTCGTCTCGATGATCTGCGCGAATTTGCGGAAGTCGATATCCATAAGGACGATCCGCGTTACCGAATTCCAATGGAGCGCGATGCGCGGCATTTGGCAAACAAACTCACAGACCAAAGCGAAGTGGTTCTTCTCGGCAGCATCGCCACCGGCAAATACGTCGAGGTGCTGCTGGCAAAGTTTGGCCGGCGCCTGCGATTTCCGGCGGACTTTGTCGGCCGCGGCGACATGAGCCGTGGGGGATTGATGCTGCGCTGTGCTGCGGATCGCCAGGAACTTTCGTACGTGTCCGTCGCCGGCGCGACTGTTAACGGAAAGCGTCCGCCGAAACTCACTCCTCGTATTTATGCTCACAAGGAGCGACGGTCCGCCACAGAGCGAATTCGTCGTGGCGAACTTGGCCAGCCGTTGGCGTGAATACGACGGTTCAGAAGCCGGCATTCCTTGTTTATTTGGTTTGCGCCACGAGCTAGTTTTTGCCTATTCTGGAAGCAGTTGCGGGAAACTGAGACCAAACTCCTATGGATGTGAGCGGCACAATCCGGTCGATTTTAAATCAGAAAAGCGGGGCAGTTTTCTCCATTTCGCCAAATGCAACAGTTCGCGAAGCTGTTGAAATGATGGACGCTAAAAATGTGGGTGCACTGCTTGTCATGGAGGGTGACCGGCTCGTGGGAGTCATTTCGGAACGTGATTACACGCGCAAAGTGATGCTGCGCGGCAAGCGATCGCGCGAAACAAAGGTCACCGAAATTATGTCAAGCAATGTGACTGTCACGCACCCTCGCGAACCTGTTGAAACTTGTCTGCGACTGATGACCGATAAACACATTCGCCACCTGCCGGTCGTCGATGCGGACAAAGTTGTCGGCGTGATCTCGATCGGTGACCTCGTGAAGCACGTAATATCGTGCCAGGAAGCCGCGATAGCGCATTTGGAAAATTACATCCACGGCGGATACCTGACAGGATAGACGAGCCAAATCGTGTAGGGCGTCTGTGTCAGACGCCGACAGGGCTCTACAATTTCCAGACAGTTTTGCCGTCAACAATCGTTCGTACGGCACGGCCTTTAAGCTTCCAGCCGTCGAACGGTGAATTGCGTGACGCTGATTGGAACTGATCAACTCTAACTGTCCATTCCAACTCTGGATCGATAAGCGTAATATCAGCTCGCGCGCCCACGGATAACGTGCCCCTATCGATTTTCAACAAGCGCGCTGGCTCGACCGTGTACATCTCGATCACGCGAGCGATATCAATTTTGCCGTGCTTGTGCACGAGCAGGTCGATAAAAAGACCAAGTTCTGTTTCCAATCCGATTATGCCGAACGGCGCCGAATCAAATTCGACTTCTTTTTCAAAATCAGCGTGCGGCGCATGATCCGAACACAGGATCGAAACCGTGCCATCAGCAATTCCTTCCAGTAACGCATCGACATCTGCCTGCGAGCGTAACGGCGGATTCATCTTGTAATTCGTTTCGAAATCCTGGATCGCTTCGTCGGTTAAAGCGATGTGATGAGGACAAACCTCGCCGCTGATTTTCACTCCGCGCTCCCGCGCTTCGCGAACCAGTCGTACGCTCCCAGCCGTACTGAGGTGCTGGCAGTGGATTGGATGGTCGCAAAGTTCGGCCAGCAGAATGTTTCGCATGACGATGGCTTCTTCGCCCGCTGCCGGCCAGCCGGGTAAGCCGAGCAATGTGCTCCAGTAGCCTTCGTGTACGACGCCATTGCCGACCAAATTGTAATCCTGACAATGATCGAGCACCGGCACGCCAACCATGCGCGCGTATTCAACGGCGCGCCGCATTACTTCGTGATTTTGAACGCAGTGACCGTCGTCAGTTATTGCCACAACACCGGCCTGCGCCAGTGAGCCGATCGGCGCGAGTTCTTCGCCTGCCAGGTTTTTGGAAATTGTGCCGGTCGGCAAAACATTGACGCAAGCAATCGCCGAGGCGCGATCTTTGATCCACGCGATCGTGCTCGGATTATCCGGCACTGGCGACGTATTCGGCATGCACACAACCGTGGTGAATCCTCCGGCCGCTGCGGCGCGCGCACCTGACTCAATCGTTTCTTTGTGAGTAAATCCCGGCTCGCGCAGATGCACGTGCATGTCAATTAGCCCTGGCGCGACGATCAATCCTCTCGCGTCAATGTCTTCAATTTCGGATTGCCGATCGCGGACTGCGGATTGATCCGCAATTCTGCCGTCGATGATGCAGACCTCCGCAATTTCATCCCGCCGGTTTGCTGGATCGATCACCCGGCCGTTGCGAATAATGAGCGCACTCATTTGTGGGGAGCACGCGCGTCACGCATGTTGGCGAGCGCGGCCTCGCGATCGCGGACTTTTCCTTGAAGTTCAAAAGTCCGAACATGTTCACGCAGAGGCAAAGTTCGTTTCCGCGGGACGCCGAAACCAGCACGCGAGACGCGTGCGCTCCCCAGAATTGCGCGCGGCAGAACGCTCATGTTGCGATTCCTCCACACAAATACAAAACGGCCATGCGAACGGCGAGACCATTGGTGACCTGGTCGAGAATTACGCTGTGCAACCCGTCGGCGACCTCGCTGTCGATCTCAACGCCGCGATTGATTGGACCGGGATGCATGATGAGGCAATCCGGTTTCAAGAGCTTTGCGCGTTGCTTGGTCAGGCCAAACAAGCGGATGTATTCGCCGAGACCGGGGAAATACTCCCGCCGTTGACGTTCATGCTGTATTCGCAACAGGTTCACGACGTCAGCCTGCGGGAGAACTTCTTCGAGGTTGTACGAAATTTCGACGCCGAGCTTTTCAAATTCGCGCGGAACGAGCGTACTCGGGCCGACCAGCGTTACGCGCGCGCCGAGCTTTAGCAGACCAAAAATGTTTGAGCGCGCGACACGGCTAAACAAAATGTCGCCGATGATCACCACGTGCAGACCTGCGATTTTCGCTCTGCGTTCGCGGATCGTGTAGAGATCGAGAAGCGCCTGCGTAGGATGCTCGTGGGCGCCGTCGCCTGCGTTGATGACGCTTGCCTTGAGCCGCTTTGCCAAAAACTGCGGTGCGCCTGCGGAGCTGTGACGCAACACAAGAATGTCGGCGTGCAATGCTTCGAGGTTTCGCGCTGTGTCCTTCAGTGTTTCGCCCTTGGTAAGACTCGATGCAGTCGCCGAAATGTTGATGACGTCAGCGCTGAGACGAAACGCAGCGAGTTCAAACGACGTGCGTGTTCGCGTACTCGGTTCGACAAAAAAATTGATCAGAGTCTTTCCGCGCAGCGCCGGAACTTTTTTGATTTCGCGGGTGCCGACTTGCTTGAATGCATCCGCGGTTTCCAGAACGAAATTGATTTCGTCGCCCGACAATTCGCGCAGGCCGACCAGATCCTTGCGTGTCCAGCGCGTGGTCATGCCATTTTCTGGGGAGCACAGGCTGCCAGCCTGTGGTTCGCGGCAGCTTGCCGCGAACATGAATGGATAATCACGAGTGAATTGACCACGAGTGCATTCGGCAAGCTGCCGAATGCTACAGGCCAGCGGCCTGTACTCCCCAGAAAAGATTCGCGTCGCATCAGCATCATTCGCTCTCCATCCAAACTGCGTCCGGTTCGTTATCGATTTCTTTTAACCGAACCTGAATTTGTTCGCCGCTGGCCGTCGGCAGATTTTTACCAATATAATCGGGGCGAATCGGCAGCTCCCGATGGCCGCGGTCAACCAACACGGCGAGCTGAATTCGAGCGGGTCGTCCGAATGAGCTGATAGCGTCCATCGCGGCGCGGACAGTGCGGCCAGTATAAAGAACGTCATCGACAATGATGACGGTGCGTTGCTCGAGCGGCAGTGGAAGATTCGACGCTCGGACGACGGGCAACTGTGAGCGCGTGCCCACATCGTCGCGATGCATCGCTACATCAATGACGCCGGTTTCAACGGCAGTGTTTTCACTGTCGCCAATGAAACCGGCGATTCGCTTCGCGATCTCCACACCGCGCGAAGGGACTCCAGCGAGCACGATCTTGTTCAGGTCGGGGTTTCCCTCAACGATTTCATGCGCGATACGTCGCAGCGCGCGCCGAATCCCTTCCGCGTCCAGAAGTGGGACGGCGGCAGATTTTTGCTGTGTGGGTTCGTTCATGCGTTTCCTTGGCGACCTCACCGGATCGCATTAAAGGAAAAAAATCAGGAGGCGGCCTTTTCGGTGCGCGCCTCCTTTCGTCGCCGATCTCGCCAATTGGAACGATGTTTCACGATCCAATCGAGCAGAGCTCTTTCAAAGCCGATGTCTTTGCCGGCCTTTTCGCTTTCGATCCACTTGTGTTTCAAAATTTCTGCGCGCTCGGCAAGGAGCTCCTTGTAAAGAGCTGAATCCCTGACGAATTGAGCTTCATCATTCTGGGAAGAGGGCATGTCTGGGTCATGTGTCATAAAAGTTTCACCTAGTCAATTAAATGAAACACCGGAATTCGACGAGAGAATCGCGGAATTTATTTAGAACTTCGCCTGCCGTGTGTACGGCGGACGCAATATTACGGCAGGGTCTTACGAATATTTCCCGTGATCCTTCTGAACTCGGCACTCACCGGCGAGTATTTATCTTCGCTGGTGATCGGGATGCCGCGGTCGCCGGATTCCCGAGTCGCGATATCAATCGGGACCTGGCCGAGCAGGGGAACGCGCAAGCGTTTCGCCTCGCGCTCGCCGCCGCCGCTTCCGAAGATGTCGTAGCGTTTGCCGTCCGACGGCGAGACGAAATAACTCATGTTCTCGATCAGACCGAGCACAGGCACATTGACCTTCTCGAACATGGTAGCGGCCTTGCGCGCGTCGATCAGCGCAACCTCCTGCGGCGTGGTCACGATTAACGCGCCGGAAAGGGCAACCGTTTGTACAATGGTCAGCTGAATGTCTCCGGTGCCTGGAGGCAAATCGAGAATGAGATAGTCCAATTCGCCCCATTCAACCTGACGCAAAAATTGTTGTGTGTAACGGGTAACCATCGGTCCGCGCAAAATCGCAGGCGAAGTGTCATCGAGGAGAAATCCCATGGACATGAGTCGCAAACCACATTGCTCGATCGGAACGATCTTGTTTTCCTCCGTGGCGGTTGGCCGGTCGCGGATTCCGAACATGAGCGCAATGCTGGGGCCATAGATGTCGCAATCGCATAAGCCGACCCGCGTTCCGGTTTGTTCCAGTGCCACCGCGAGATTCGCCGCGACAGTTGATTTGCCAACGCCACCCTTGCCGCTTGCTACCGCGATGACGTGCCGGACTCCGGGAATCCGGGTCGCGCCCATGCCTGCGCCTGCGCCTCCCGGAGGCGCGTGAATATCGATCAAGACGCGGGCGCCGCGCACGCCTTCGATGGCCCGCAATGCCTGTTCTGCATTGGTTTTGATCGTTGCCGGGATGTTTGGATCGTTCGTAGCCAGCGCCAGCTGCACGTTCACGTCGCCATTGTCGATCTGGATCGAGTTCACCAGGCCGAATGAAACGATATCGCGAGTGAATCCCGGATACTTCACCGACTTCAACGCATTAGTCACCTGTTCCTCTGAGATCGACATGCGTGAAGCTTACGCGGCAGAGACGGGAGGTAAACCATGGCAACCTCTGCCCCCTTTCCCGTCGTTCGTCGCAAGGGAGTAATCAGGGCGGGGTTGGTACCGCTGCGTTCTACAAAAGATTAATTCGCTGATGCGTTTTTTCGATTTCCGCCACGAGGCCCGAATAGTTCCACCGACCAAGTGACTTCGTGGCCGCGACGTAAATCGTTGCTTTGCCTTTTGGGCCTGAAATGGGAATGGACAGATTCGCTTCACCCGATGCGCCGTTTACGCTCGTGTTACCGGATATCAGGAATCCTTCAGTGATAGGTAACCCGATAGCTTGGATCACCGCAGGGTGAGCTTTCGCCCGCATTAACGCTTCTTTGTAAACATCGGTCGACTTGACCGCGCTGAAGACGATTAGCACGATCGAACCAACCAGTGCCACGACGAACATCGCCAGAGTGACCACAGTGACTGGCACAAACCATTTCCAATTCCGTTTCCACCAATTCGGTCTTGGTGTCGCGAGGATCGGCGGCGGTATCTCGTCCAAGACCGTCTTCTTCCTCGAATTCAGCGCTCTTTGCAACGGATTCCTGGGCGTGATGCTTCTTGACGTCTTGAGCTGCCGCGTGACACGATGCCGGGCATGAAACTGCAACACTTTTTCCGCATTGTTTTCGTCGGCGTTGCCCTCGCCCTGATCAGTGCATGCCAGACCATGACGACTGGGCCAGGTGCGCTTGCCGGCCAATGGACCAATTCCCTCGGCACGGTATGGACGATCAATCCTGACGGCACATTTCACGTCATGTCTACCAAGCCCAAATCAGAAATTTGGGGCAATTACACGATCGCAAACGACACGATCACGGTCCAAGAAACGCGCCATTCAGGTCCTATCCCGAAAAGCTGCAGAGGACCCGGGGTTTACAAGTTCCGCCGACCGGACGCAAACAGTCTGACATTCGTGTTAGTGAATGACGTCTGCAAGCCACGCATTCAAAACGTGACGCAGCCGTGGCATCGGCAGTGATTCCCGTTTAAGGGACGCTGTCGATCAGTCGCAGGTAAAGATCTTCGAGCCTCCTCGCTTGAACGTGGAGATCGAAGTTCTTTCGAACGACGTCTGCCCCGTTGCGCGCGATGCGTGAAAGAAAATAGGGGTCTTCCGCGGCGTTCAAGAGAGCCCGTGCCAGCGCTTGATGATCATGCTCGGGCACGAGCACCCCGCTGACGCCATGTTCGATCGCTTCGGGAATGCCGCCATGCTCGGTCGCGAACACCGGCAAGCCAGTAGCCATGGCTTCGAGCATCGAATTTGGTATGCCTTCCTGATTTCCATCGGAACCAGTCTGGCTCGGATGCAAAAAGATGTGCGACTCGTAAAACATGTCTCGCAATTGACGTTGCGGAACGAAACCGGTGAATAAAACGCGACGCTCGAT
>DATBDJ010000037.1:0-3189 GCA_036269995.1 Candidatus Udaeobacter sp. | reverse complement strand
GAATGCGAAGACTTTTCCGCTATCGGCGAGGGCAAGCAGGCCATTTTTGGTTGTGCCGATAGTCGGAGAGGGGCCATTCCTGTTGTTCAGGCTTAGTGCGAGATCATTAATGTGAAGGATTCCACCAGTTCCACTGCCTTCGTACACGACCGAGTTGATTCGACTTGAAGCTGTCTCAATCGTCCAAAAGCGATCGAGGAAGAGTGAAAGCTGGCGTCCGCCAAAAATCCATGTCGCCAGGATCGCGACGACGGCCAATACGAGAATTCCGAGCGTAATCAGAATTTTGCGCACGACTACGAAATTGTGCGCCACAGATGAACGCAGATCGATACCGAATTTGTCAGTCGTTTCATCCGGGCAACTCTGTGGTTGCGCTTTAGGAGACTTTTTTTCGCTGAAGGGCCCAGACTTCCATATACTCTGTAAACGGAATTACTTTCCTAAATTGCGGAATTCCTGTGAGTTCCTTCGCCGTTGAGATTTGCCAATGATGTCCCGGCACGCCTTCGTGGTACGCCAGACTCGGCATGCTCCACTTGGGCACCTCGTTCAAGTCGCGAAGATTCGCGAAGAATATCCCCGGCTGCGTGCCATCCATCGCGGGCGGCTCGTAATAGGCTCCTGGCGCGGTCGACTCCTTTACTGGGGGACGCGCCGGACCTCAATCTTGGCAATCCTTTCGCTGCTGATGCATCGGCGAGTCGTCATCGAGCTTTCCGTTATGACTGGTTATCCCAAATTGTTCGACCAAACCCAGGGTCGATAGCAACTGCGGGTGATCGAAGAGGACTTCAGCAAAAACCTTCTCGTAAAATAAGTTGAGACTCCACGGCCGAAACCAGATCAAATTGACGACGAAGATGGCGATTGCGATCACGACCAGTGCGACAATCGCACCGAGCCATTTCAAAATGCGTCTTAACATCTGTTCACATTAGCTTCGGGAACCCTGGATGCAGCAATGCCCGATCACTAGATTTAAGGTGTGCCGCTCTCGTGCGGAGCGACATGGATGTAATAAACGCGATTCCTGATCGCGCGAGTCCAGGCATAACCATGTGTCACGAACAATTCTTGCTGCGCGTCAGCTGTTAGCCTTCGATTGTGCGCTAAAAGCGATGCGAGGACCCATCGCACTCCAAAAGCACTGCGTGCAAAATGCAAAGGAGTGTTGTCATATTTCGCACAAGCTTTGGGACTGCGCACGCGTCCTCGCGTCGCTTTCCTCCTGCGCAAGCCAACTCTTTGTGAAAGATGCGAACTAACGGACCGCTGGAAACGTATGTGAATTTTGCCTATACCCGAAGTGATGAGTGCGCCAGTACACATTGATAAGGCAGAGCCGCGCGGCCAGGTGATCGCTGCAGTTCTGGCGGTTTGCACAATTTATTCGGCGCTTCCACGCAGTCTCGTGGTGGGCCCCATATGGGTATTACCGACCGTGATCGCGATCTTGCTCGTGCCCAGCGTGATTAGTCACCGCGCCGGCAAACAATCACTGAACCGCATCCTTGGACTGATGATCAATGGCGTCATCACCCTGGCGTTGATCGGGTCGGTCATTCTGCTTGTGCGCACGCTGCCTTCGCATCGTGCTTCACCGCTGATTTTGTTGCGCTCGGGCGGACTGCTCTGGCTGACGAACGTGATCGTGTTCGCTCTTTGGTATTGGCGCCTCGATGGCGGCGGCCCAACAGCGCGCCACAAGCAAAAGAAATTCGGCAGCACCAGCTTTGTTTTTCCGCAGATGCAGATTCCACATGAGGAACGTGCAGAATTTGCATGCGCGCGCTGGCGGCCGCACTTCGTCGATTATCTTTTCGTCGCGTTTACTCAGAGCTCCACATTCGGTCCAACAGACGCGCCGCTCCTGTCGCGCTGGGCGAAAATCCTGACCATGATACAGATTTTGATTTCGCTCACGATCGTTGTCCTGCTGATCTCGCGCGCGGTCGGTGTGTTGTAATTTACTCGTCAGCACCGGACTTGGCGCGGCACGAAAGCTATTTGCTCGCCCTTTTCGCAACGCGAAGTTGTTTAGCTATGATTTCGGCCTCAAGCTATGCCGCGCAGAGTGCCACATCGCCGCTGGCGCCGTTTGATTTCGAACGCCGCGACCTGCACTCAAAGGATGTCCTCCTGGAGATTCTTTACTGCGGTATTTGCCATTCCGATCTGCACGTCGTTCGCAATGAATGGGGCAGGTCAAATTATCCACTCGTGCCGGGCCACGAGATCACCGGCAAAGTCATCGACAAGGGTAGAAGGGCGCGAAGATTCAAGAAGGGCGACCTCGTCGCTGTCGGCTGCTACGTGGACTCATGCCGCAAATGTTCCAATTGCAAAGGCGGCCTGCAGCAATATTGCACCGGCGGACTCGTTCTGACGTACAACAGTTACGACAAGGATGGGAAAACGCGCACCCAGGGTGGTTACTCCACGAAAATTGTCGTAAACGAAGATTACGTATTGAAAGTTCCGGCGAAGCTTCCGCTCGAAAACACCGCGCCGCTGTTGTGCGCGGGCATCACCACCTACTCGCCGCTGCGTTATTGGAAAGTCGGTAAGGGTCACAACGTTGCAGTCCTCGGTCTTGGAGGTCTGGGACACATGGCCGTCAAATTTGCTTCGGCATTTGGGGCGAAGGTGACGGTATTAAGTGGATCACCAAATAAGCAGCGCGACGCGAAACGCATGGGTGCAGCTGATTTTGTCCTCACGAGTGACACGGACAAAACGCAAAGACTGAGTAACCGGTTCGATTTCATTGTCGACACTGTCTCAGCCGAGCATGACCTGGATTTCTATCTCAGCCTGCTTCGAACAAACGGAGTGATGATCTGCGTCGGATTGCCGTCTGGCGAGGAACAACTCTCGCCATTTAACTTGGTCGTCGGCCGAAGGAGCATAGCCGGTTCACTGATCGGTGGACTACCAGAAATTCAGGAGATGCTCAATTACTGCGGCAGAAATGCGATCGCAGCAGACGTTGAGGTAATTCCCATTCAGCAAGTCAATCACGCATACAAGCGGATGTTAAGGAGTGATGTTCGTTATCGATTTGTAATTGATCTCGCGTCGCTGAGGTAGAAAGTCGATTCAAAAGCGACGCGAGGACGCGTGCGCACCCCAAAAGCTGTCGCGAAATATAACAAGCTTGGTATGAATTTCGCACGAAGTGCTGTG
>DATBDJ010000036.1:0-3678 GCA_036269995.1 Candidatus Udaeobacter sp. | reverse complement strand
AACATGCGATTTTTGAATTGACGCAACGTTTGGAAACGGCATCATGACGCCCTTACTGCCTCGATCACTGGCGGCTATAGCAAATCCTATGCAAGGAAGCGTTGGACATATTATCTGGACCGTTTGCTACTTGAGCGTCCTTATTGGGCTTTCAGCTTACGGCGTCCATCGCTATTTCATCATTTATCTGTACCTCAAAAACCGCAAGCGCCCGCCGGTGCCCGACCGCCATTTTGAAAACCTGCCGAAAGTGACGGTGCAGTTGCCGATCTTTAATGAAGTCTATGTCGCTGAACGCTTATTGCTGTCAGTGAGCGAACTGGATTACCCACACGAGCTTCTGCAGATTCAGGTGCTGGACGATTCAACCGACGAGACTCAACAGATCACAACTTTATGTGCAGAGGAGCTGCGCCAGCGCGGCTTCAATGTTCAGCTTATTCATCGCGTTGATCGAACTGGGTTCAAGGCTGGCGCGCTTGCGGCAGGGCTCACCGCTGCCGAAGGCGAATTCCTGTGCATTCTTGACGCCGATTTTGTTCCGGAAAAGGATCTGCTGAAGCGCACGATCCATTTCTTCACAAACCCGAAGGTCGGAATGATCCAGACACGCTGGGGACATTTGAATCGCGGGTACTCACTCCTCACGCGCATGCAGGCGATTTTTCTGGACGGCCATCTTTTGCTGGAGCAAACCGCACGCAGCCGCAGCGGCCGTTTTTTCAATTTCAACGGCACGGCCGGTCTGTGGCGGCGGTCCTGTATCGAGCAAAGTGGAGGCTGGCAGGCCGACACGCTATGCGAAGATCTGGATCTTAGTTATCGCGCTCAATTGGCGGGATGGAAATTCATTTATCTGGCAGACGTTGTAACGCCGGCGGAGCTGCCGGTGGACATGAACGGCTTCAAATCGCAGCAGCATCGCTGGACCAAAGGTTCGGTCCAAACGTGCAAAAAACTGCTGCCCACCATCTGGCGCAGCCAGCTTCCTTTTGCCATTAAGCTCGAGGCAACCGGGCATTTGATGTCGAATTTCGCTTATCTGCTGCTTGCTATTCTGTGCGTGCTTTTACATCCCTCCGCCGGTGCGCCCGAAGGCGGATGGCTCCGGACGTTGTTGGTGGACATTCCGATCTTTATTGCCGCGTCGGCGTCGGTTGCTATCTTCTACATCTGCGCGCAACGCGAGCTTCATCCGCGCACGTGGCTTCGCGAGATCCTGTTCCTGCCGTGTCTTTTGGCCCTCGGAATCGGTCTGTCTCTGAATAATGCGCGAGCCGTGCTGGAGGCGTTGATCAATCACAAATCCGATTTCACGCGGACGCCGAAGTACGGCATCGAACGGAAAACGCAACCGTGGCGCAGCTGCAAGTACCGTCCGCTCAAGTCAACGCTTCCTCTGCTGGAAATGGCTTTCGCGCTTTATTTCACGTATTTCGTCGTGTTCGCGATTGTGCACGGCCAGTTCCTTTCGGTGCCGTTTCTGTTGATGTTCCAAGCCGGCTTTTTCTACGTCTGCATCTCGTCGTTCGTCAGTCGTTGGTCCAAACTCAATTTTGCGGGCTCGCGCGCAACTGCTGCAATTCCTGCGTGACAAATTCAAATAGTTGAGTAAAACAGGGCGGATGATTCGGCCGGTTGCACTCGTCTTCAGCGTGTTTTGGATCACGACCGCGTTCGCGATCACGCCAGTCGATACTTCGAATCAACTGATCATCAGCGTGCGCGACCAGAAGCTCATGTTCGTTCAGAACGGCGAAAAGGTCGCGACATATCCGGTGTCGACGTCCATGTTCGGTCTTGGCGATGCGTCCGGACGAATGACCACTCCTCTGGGTAACCTCGCAGTCGAAAAAAAGATCGGCGACAACGTTCCCGTCGGCGCCGTGTTCCACAACCGGCGGTTAACTGGCGAAATTCTGCAGCCAAATGCGCCCGGCCGTGACCCCGTGACCACTCGAATCATGTGGTTGCGCGGACTGGAAGCCCAAAACGCGCATGCGTTTCAACGTTGCATCTACATCCATGGCACGCCGGAGGAGAACAAACTCGGTCGCCCTGCCAGCTACGGCTGCATCCGAATGAAGGCGAGCGACATCGCGGAGCTATACAATCGGATTCCTCCTGGCGCCCTCGTCCAGATTACTCCTGACCGGCTGCCGAAGTTGGCAAAGGTTAAGGTGCCGCGATCCGAAATGAGCAACGGTATTATCGCTGCGGCGCCACCTCCTCAAATTCAAGCCGAGAATCGAGATCCGCTGCCGAAGTTGGCAAGGGCTAAGGTGCCGCGATCGGAAATGAACAACGGTATTACCGCTGCGGCCCCCGTACCTCAAATTCAAGTGGAGAATTTGGATACGGTGGCTAAAGAATCAAAGGTGCGACGGCCAGAAGCCACGAATACTATTGTCGCTGCCACTGCACTCGCCGCACCACCTGAGCATCTGACGCTAAACGAGCCACAAGCGCAGAATGCAACCGAGAGCCATCAAATTGAAAACCGTCGTACCCGAGCGAAACAAAACGCCGGCACTCTGACTGCCGATCAAATGCGGATGTCTGGAGCTTTGGCGGCTCAGCGACAAAAATCCAAACTGACCGGGGTGTGGTGACGGCTGTAGCGACGTATGGCGAACACAAAATCAGCCGCCAAGCGGGCACGCCAGACGTCAAAGCGTACGCTTCGCAATCGCAGCGCGCTTGCGCGTTTGCGGACAATGCAAAAAGGAACGGCCTCGAAGGAATCATCAAACGCCGACGAAATTCGTGCTTTAATTTCGGCAATCGATAAAGCTGCCAAGCGCGGAATCATTCACGCAAACGCGGGGAATCGTCGCAAGGCGCGGCTCAACAGAGCGCTCGCGGCAGCAAAGTAAACATTAGAAGACAGTCGAGCTGCGCCTGGCGAAATCGCAGCGCGATGAGCCTGCCATCTGGCCTTGCATATCGCACCTGACGGATAGATTCTTCGAAGATGATTCCTGCTCTTCTGCTCGTTGCATCGGCAATTCTTTTTCGCATCCTGGTCGGCTTTTTTGGGCCTGTCGACGCTGTCGGTTGGATGAACTTCACGCCGCTGGCCGCGATCGCACTCTGCGGCGCCGCTTATTTTCCGACTCGCTACAAGTTCACCATCCCAATGGCTTCACTGCTCGTGTCGGATCTGGCTTTGAACCTCTTTCATTATCACGCGTCGCTTGGCAGTCCGTTTGTCATTTCGCATTACGTGGGATTTGCGCTCGTTGGTTTGCTCGGCTGGTCGCTCCAAAACCGTGCTTCCTGGAAGACACTGCTGCCGGCTTCAATCGCAGCGTCGCTGATCTTTTATGTCGTCACCAACTGCGTCTCGTGGTTGTACGAACCCGGTTACGCGAAGACGTTCGCTGGTTTCGTGCAGGCGCAAACCATCGGGCTGCCGGTTTACAGCGGTACCACGCCTGCCTGGATGTTTTTGCGCAACTCGCTCGTTGGTGATCTCTTCTTCACCGCGTTGTTCGTCGCGTGCATGAATTTCGGGCGAAAAACCAGCAGGGCGCGCGCTGGAGCTGCTTTGCCTCGCGTCGCGTAATCTTCGATGCAGCGTCCCGAGCAACGCGACGAAGTCGAGATGCTCGCGCTGATGCTGTTGATCCGGCGTTTCGAGGAACGCGCCAGTCAGCAGTACCAAGCGCAGAAGAT
>DATBDJ010000035.1:0-46809 GCA_036269995.1 Candidatus Udaeobacter sp. | reverse complement strand
AATGGCAAGACCGATGAAATATCCGACAAGCAGACGCCGCAAGGTGACCGCCGACGCGCTGAAGAGAGTGCCATCGCGTGCTGCGTTCACCAGGTAATCCGAAACATTGTGCGGAGAAGGCAGCAAAACCGGCGACCAAATTTCTGCGTGCACCAGGGCCGCCCATATGCCAACAAGCGCGAGGAAAAACAGACCTGCAAACAAAACACGTCTCATTTGTAAAGGGTTGTCATCCCGAGCGGAGCGAGGGATCTCGCACTTGAATGTTGCGGCACGCAAGCGTCGCTAGTGTGATCACCAATGTATGTGAGAGGTCCTTCGCTTCATTCAGGATGACCGACGCGATTAACGCCGCTCAAATGGCAATCTACGCCGCGACAAAATACAATTGCGAGCAGCATTCTTCTCATTCGGCGCTGAGTACCGGCTCCGGCGCCAGGTAACCTTTGAGCGCTGCCGTCAGTTCCGACGCGTGCCGCGCAATTTCGATGCTGTTGAAATCGCGCGGACGCGGCAGGTTGATTTCAAAGATGTCGCGAATGCGTCCCGGTGTGGGCGACATGATGACTACGCGATCTGCGAGGCACGCTGCCTCACGGACATTATGCGTGACAAAGACGATTGTCTTCCGCCGCTTCTGCCAAATCTGCTGGATATCGCCGTACAGTTGCTCGCGTGTCATGGCATCGAGCGCGGCGAACGGCTCGTCCATGAGCAACACGCGAGGGTTCGGCGCCAGTGCCCGCGCGAGCGCCACGCGTTGTTTCATGCCGCCAGAGAGCTCGTGCACGTTGGCTTCCATGAATCTTTGGAGACCCACCAGATGAAGAAAAAACTTTGCGACCTCGCGCCGCTCCCGATTGCGTAAACCGGGTTTCAATCGCAAACCAAACATCACATTCCCGAACACATTCAGCCACGGAAACAACGCTGATTCCTGAAACATCACGAGCCGATGCCGCCCGGGCGCGAGCACCGGTTGATTATCGGCGAGTACACGACCCCGGTCGGGTTTTTCCAATCCGGCAATGATATCCAGCAGCGTTGATTTCCCGCACCCGCTCGGCCCGACAATCACGACGAATTCGCCTTCCGCCACTTCCAGCGAAACGTCGTCCAGCGCGTGCACTGTCTGGCGTTTTTGCCTGAACGATTTCGAAACATGGTCCACAACCAGCTTTGCTGGGGGCGGACCCTGGAGTTCTTCTTGAAGCGACATCAGGGGCTTTCAAAGAGCTTGGAAAGATCGGGCGCTGTTTTGATGAAACCGGCACTGACTGAGTTTCGCATGAATTTTTCCACCGACGCGCGCGGCATATCGGCCGTGAACACAATGCGGTTCCAAGCCGCGGCGATCAGTTGCGGGCTCATGTCGCTCTTCGTTTCTTCCAGCAACTCAGCTTTAAGCAGTCGTTGAGCTTCCTCCGGATTTTTGTTGATCCAGTCCGTTAGTTCCGCATGCGCTTGCGCGAACTTTTTCGCCACGTCGCGCTGCTCGTTCATGAATTTGACACGGGAGACCAGAACCGTTGTAGCCACTTCCTTTTCCTCCATCACTACTTTGCCGGACGCTTCCTGCTCGAGGCGAGTCAGCCATGGTTCGACGGTCCAAACCGCGTCTATCTTCCTGGCCTTGAACAGAGCTAACTGATCCGGATTCTGTGTTGGAATCACCTGCGCGTCGCCGCCGAGCTGAGTAATCTTTAGCCCGCCGTCTGTCAGCCACGCGCGGCACGAAATATCCTGCGTGTTGCCCAGTTGCGGCGTAGCGATTTTCTTGCCTCGAAAATCGGCGGCGGCTTTCAAATTTTCGTCGGGTTGAGCAATCAAGCCTGCCCCGCCGTTCGCCGCGCCCGCGATCAGCCGAATTTCTTGCCCGTTGGATTTTGTGTAAGCATTCAGCGCAGGCCCCGGACCGACATAACTTAAGTCTATCGATCTCGCGAAAATCGCCTCCATCGCGCTCGGCCCTGCATTGTAAACGAACCACTCAATTTTGGTTCCTGGCCCCAAGCGTTGTTCAAACCATCCTTTGCCCTGGCGCGAAAGAGCGTGCGCAACCAACGCTTGAGCGTGCGTAATATTTGGAAAATGGCCAACTCGAATTTTGACTTCGGAAAAGGAAGAAGCCGCTGATGCAATCCACGGTAAGATCGACAAAGCAAGTGTGCAGATTTTCATTGATTGGATGTCCGATGGTGTTGAGGGGTTGGCGCAATAATCAAGCGCCGAAACGAAGAAAACTAACTTTATCGCAGCGGGCGCGCGGCAAGAATTCCGCTATCGGAACCGTAGCGATACAAATACTTCGAAAGCTCATCATCAACGACGACCTTGCCGTAATTGCTCGGTGACGAAGCGTGCATGAAATGCAATACGCCATCGCCGGTGCGTAAGGCGAGGCCGACGTGGGCCGTTGAAAAACCTCCTCCGTCACGCGAAATGATTCCAATGATGTCGCCACTGCGGAGCTTTGGTTCAATTTTTCGCACCTGGCTTTTTGGAATTTGATAAAGCGGCAGCGAGGAAACATTCGCTTCCATGCGCCCGAGTGGCCCAAGCAGTGAACGATTTGCGGCCAAATACCGATAATGCCGCCAGTTCACCGTCATCTCGCGTGCCGAATGCCGGACGCTGCTCCCGCCGAGCTCGCGCGTGAGATCTTCTACCAAGCCGCGGCGATCATTATCGTGAAGCCAGTCTTCCAAATAGTGCAGGCGCGACAGGTAATCCCCCGTGCATTGGCCGCCGCGATAACGGTCAAGCTCGATGTAATACAACAGGCGTGCGGGAGTCCAATTCGACTCCGGCTCGTTCAACATTCTGGCGAACCCGAGCGCGGTCTCGAAAAAAGTCCAGCAATCCATTCCCTGAAAATTGACTGATGGAGACTCGACGCGGTTGTCGATCTCGAGAGTGAAGTGTTTGTAGCGCGTTCCAACCAATGCTTGTCCCACTGCTGCGGTTCGTTCGCCAATCGGCAAAGCTTTCCAGTTTCCTGTCTTCGCCTTTGCAACCAACCGATTGAACTGATCCTGCCCTTTGAAGACTGTGCTAAATGGCAATCGTGATTCGGACGCCAGCGCGGCCGAACAGATCAAGGCCAGCGGAACTAATGCTTTCCAACTTCGCATACGCGCACAACTCAACGCGGAATTCGGCCTTCTTCAACTCTGTCACCTTGCACCAACTCACGGAAGGCCGAATCAATGACAAATGCCCAATGACGAAGCACGAAGGAATGACGAAGAGTGTTCAAATCTTTCATCCGAGCTTCGACATTAATTCGTCATTGGTCATTCGGATTTCGTCATTTGGCCGTAAGCTTTCACGCCTTTAAGCGGTTTACTTCGCTGGGCCGGACTTATATCGTGTTGGCCTTGTGCCGATTCATTTTCCAAAGAGAAGCCGGCGAAACGTTGTGCGCCAGGAATCGGCTGACGGCGCTGGCGCCAAGCGTTCCACACGCGTTCGGCTGCGCCCGCGGGCCGACTGGCACAAGCGCAATTTTCTTACCAGCGTCCTGATACCGTCGCTGTTTGTGAAGCGGGCTGGTGGCCCGGCGGCTCCCGAGTTCCCAACCGTTCGCGAAGGCGAGATCTGCATCACCTGGATCGGGCATGCTTCCTTTCTCATTCAGACGCACGAGGTCAACATCCTGGTCGATCCGATCTGGTCGAAATGGCTCAAGGTGATTAAGCGCTTAAAGCAGCCCGGCTTCGAGATCCATCATTTGCCTGCCATCGATTTCGTTCTGGTCACTCATGCGCATTTCGATCACCTCGACCGGCGCACCCTGCGTCGCGTCGCCGCGGATCAACCTATTGTTGTGCCGATGGGTGTGGGCAATTTGGTTCACGATCTTGGGTTTCATATTGTACATGAGCTCGACTATTGGCAGACGGTAGAACTCGGACCGCTCAAGATTTCTCTGACTCCCTGTCACCACTGGGGCGCGCGGTTCCTGGCAGACTTGCATCGCGATTTCGGTGGATTTGTGATCGCGTCAAATGGCCGCACAATTTTTCACTGCGGCGACAGCGCGTACTTTCCCGGGTTCAAGGAAATCGGCGAGCGGTACAACATCGAAATCGCGTTGCTTCCCATTGGCGCTTATGAAGCGCCTACCGGCCGTGAAGTTCACATGAATCCTGAGGAAGCAGTGAAAGCTTTTGTTGAGCTGCGTGCGGATAAATTGATCCCGATGCATTACGGCAGTTTTCGCCTTGGGTTCGAGCCTCTCCACGAACCGCCGCAACGCTTGCTCACAGCCGCTCGCGCACATGGTGTCGCGGAAAAGGTCCTCGTAATGACTGAAGGGAAGCCGGTCGTGTTATGAAGAAGAAAACGCCGAACGCCCAACGCCGAACTTCCAATATTGAATTTGGACAGTGGTGGGTTAACGAGAATCCCGAGGGCAAATACGCAGTGAAAGGCAAGCCCGTGCATGATCTCGAAGAGAGGCTTTTGGAGTTTGCTGCACAGATTGTTGAACTCACCGAGTCGCTGCCAAATACCCGAGCCGGAAATCACATTGCGGGCCAGCTCTTGCGGTGCGGCACATCTCCTCTTTCCAATCACGGGGAAGTTGAAGCAGCAGAATCCCGCAGAGATTTCATTCACAAGCTTCGAATTTGTCTGAAAGAACTGCGCGAAACGAAGCGCTGGTTGCGACTTGTTGTCCGGGTAAAAAAACTCGGGTCATCTGCGGACTTCGTACGCTCTTTGAATGAAGGCGAAGAGCTGATCCGGATTTTCGTGACCAGCATCCGGACAGCTGAAAAGAATATTAATGGTGCCCAACGCCTCTAATTTCGACGTTGGGCGTTGGGCGTTGGGCGTTCGGCGTTTGCTTCTGTAAATGTCTGGTTCGCGCTCTACGCGTTCGGAAATTCTCGGCGCGCTGTCAGCTGGATCTCTCGTTCTTTTCTTCTGCATCATTCTTCTCTGGCATAATCCGCAAATTTTTTGGAACGACGATTACCAATTGTCGATCCTGCCGGTGTTCGCGGACATGGCGCGGAGTTGGTCTGAGGGACATTGGCCGATCCTGAGCCCTTACTCGTGGGTCTGCGGCAATCTCGCCGGGGAATTTCAGTATGGCGTGTTCTCTGTGTTCGTTAATGCAGTCATTATTCTGATCTGGAAATTTCCGCTGATATTTTCCCAGCAGGCCGCTGCTGTTTCGATCGCGCACCTGTTCATGCTCGCGGTAGGTGTCTTCTTCCTCTCCCGCGACCGCGGATTTTCGGCTGCAGTGTCCATCTTCGTCGCACTGGTTGCCTCGCTGAATGGCTGGATTCTTTGTTGGGGCGCGACTGATTGGTTCGGCGCGCTCGGCGCGTTCACCTGGCTGCCGTGGGCGTGGTGGGGAGCAGAACGAGCCTTGGATCCCCAACGAACAAAATGGCGATTCCTTTGGCCGGCGCCATTCGTATACCTGCTCGTCACTGGAGGCTTTCCTTACACGGTTTTGATGTTGCTGCTGTTGATTGCGTGGCTCTCGATCAAATCGTTAATCCAAACCCGCATCATCTTCTCCATTTTGCCGATGCTTTTTGGCATAGCGCTCGGCTTTGGAATGTCAGCGCCGGCGTGGCTTGCGATTCTCGACCTGGTGCAAGGTTCGGCGCGTGAACTACAAGCACCATCTGCGCACTGGCAATGGCTTGTGCCGCCGACTGCGTTACCCGGGTTAGTCCTGCCTTGCTGGACGGTGAACTGGGCCGATTTTTCCACGCGTTACCGGCCGCACACTGCGACGGAATTCGCTTGCGGACTGGTCGCTCCGGCTGCGCTTGTCGCTGGATTTCTTTGCTGCCGGCGCGCTCTGGTCAGGCAAATCAAATGGGAGCTCATCCTCCTCCTGGTGGTGTTGTTACTTTGCATGGTTCCGACAACTGGACTGTTTCGATGGAGCTTTCGCTGGTTACCGTTCTTCCACCTGATCCTGGCGATCTGCGCTGCAGAAGTGCTACGCTTGCGGCCGAGGTCCCCATCCCCGGCTACAGTAGCGCTTGGGCTGGTCGGGTTGACGGCGATTGCCATGTGGATCTTGCGGACCACTGGTCGCTACGCGTTCCCGCTGACATGGATTTTTCTGGCATTGGCAGCGATCTGGTTGGTTTTGCAGTTGTTGTTGCGCGATTCTGAATTTCAGAAGTGGACACCGGCAGGGACCACATTTGTGGCGTTGCTCGCTACCTACATCTGGATGCCGACAAACTGCGGGGTTCCAGAGTACAATTTTTCTCAAGAGCTGCTCAAACCTGCGCCGCTCGATCCAGCTCGGCTTTATCTGAGTATTTATCCATGGGCGGAACTCACCTACGCCACCTCAAATAAACCGCAGCCAGTCGGCCAAACCTTACGTCCGGGAAGCACCTCGATGTGGGCAGGATTGCATTTCATCAATGGCTACAGCCCGATCCGCCCAGCAGGGGTGGCGCGCGAATTCGCAACGAGCATTCACGGTGAAATTAATCCCGAGGTTGGAACTTATTTGCTGAACCACCAGGCTGGTAAAGATGGTGAACTGGCTCTTCTGGGCGTCGATGGAATCGTTGTCGCTCGAGAAGTAGACATCGCGCCGCAGCCGGACTCCGAATGGGAAGAGCTTGTGATTACCGATGAAGGGCGCGTATTCCATCGTCGCGCTAGGCCACTTGCGCGAGTGCGCTCGGTCACCTCAATCGATACGCGAACGGGCGAGCAATTTCTTTCCGCAACGATTTCAAATCTTAACGATTCGCGAAATTCAGTTGAAGCGGACATCAATGTGCCGAATGGCGATCGCCCCGCGCTGCTAATTTTTTCGCGGCCATACTTCAGCGGCTACAAGGCACACATCGGAAGCGAAGAACTTGCGGTCTCGTCCTACCGCGGACTCTTTCCAGTCATTGAAATTCCACCCGGCACGCACGGGGGGCTCGTCCTCACGTATCGGCCGATTTGGCTTACCTTGGGAGGCAGCGTGGCCGTTGTTTGCACGTTAATTACAATGTGTGGTCTTTTTCTCGCGAACTTCGGGCGTCGTAACCACGCCGTTGTTCATCGCTAAACGCAATCGAATCGAGAAAGCGGTAGATACGCTGGCAAACGGTATTTTACAGTTTGCTCGGGTCCTCCAGCAGTTCGATCACACGCTTGAGCAGACGGCCTGCGCCGCCACCGTCGATGCTGCGATGATCAAAGCTAAGCGTGATCTGTGCTTCAGTTCGGGGGACAAATTGTTGTTTCTCTTCATCCCAGAACGGAACTTTTTTCCCGACACCGAGACCTAGCAGCAACGTTTGATCGGGCAGGGGAATCGGCGTTCCCCATTCCATGCCGAAGGTTCCAAAATTCGAAACAGTCGCCAGACCGCCTGCCTGCATATCTGGCGAAATCCGCCGTTGTCGCGCGAGATCGACAAGCTCCTTGTAGCGAGCCGTGAGGTCAGCAAGCGAGGTTTTGTCGGCCGAACGAATAACAGGAACCATGATTCCGTCTTCCGCTTCAACTGCGATCCCGACGTCGACAGTTTTCGATTGCACAACGCGGTTACCGAGAAGTTTTGCGGCTGCGCCCGGATTCTCTGCAAGCGCAACGGCAAGCGCGCGCAGAACGTAAAGACCCGGCCCGGGTTTTGGGTCGCGCGATTTTCGATCTTGTAACACTGGATCGAGATTCACCGACGAGCCGATGGTCGAGAGAGGGCGCGTCCAACTTCGGCGCATTGCATCCGCGACGCCTGCGCGAATCGCCGAAGCTTCCTGCGCGGTTTGATCCTCGATCTTGTGCAGAAAATTTTCGAGATCTCTGATCGTCACGCGATTGCCTGTACCAGTTCCCATGATTCCCGCCAGATCAGCGCTTGTTAATTGCAGTTCGGCCATTCGCGCACGGACGCGCGGCGAGATGAACGTGGCGCCCTTTGTGACTGCAGGGACGGGCAGACCGCCAACGCGTCCGCCTTCGCCGTCTCGACTACGTGTCGGAATCTTTTTTTCACGCGCCGGCGCTACTTCCTGATCGGCGCGCGCAGGAATCTCCTCCGCAACTTCCTGTTGCGGCGGAGCAGGCGTTTGCTTCGAAAATCGCGCAGCGTCCTGCTCGCTCGCTTCGACGTAGCCAAGGACTGCGCCAACCGGATAAGTTTCTTTCAATTGCGCAGTGATTTTGTCGATCTTGCCTTTGCACGGCGTAGTGACGCCCATCACTGCCTTGTTGGTCTCGACGTCGAGTATTTCCTGATCATCCACGACTTGATCGCCCGGCTTCACCTTAATGTCGACGATGGTCGCTTCGGCGATAGACTCGCCCAGCTGCGGCATAATGATGGGGACTTGCGGCATAAAATTTTATTCTCGCAGGAGTGCTCGCGCTTTGGTCGCAATATTTTTCGCGTTCGGGCGATGCGCACTCCAAAGATTCGGATGATATGGGATGGGTGTGTCCTTCGCATTCAGCCGCTGCGGCGCTGCATCCAGCAGATGGAAACCCTCACTCGTGACTCGCGCAGTCACTTCTGCAGTCGCGCCACCCCAGGGAAACGATTCGCCAACGCACAGCAAGCGTCCGGTGCGTGCGACTGATGCCAGCACGGTATCTGTGTCGAGTGGCTTAACCGTTCGCAAATCGACAACTTCAGCTTCGAAACCTTCGCGCGCGAGTTCCTGCGCCGCCGCAAGAGATTCCTGCATCATTGCGCTGTAGCTGACGATCGTCACATCGCGTCCTTCTCTGGCAATTCGCGCGCGTCCGGTGGGCAAACCTTTTTCGGGCAGCTTGTCGGCTTTGAGGTGGTAATAGAGATATTTGTGTTCGCAGTAGATCACTGGGTCGTCGATTGCGACAGCTTCAATCAGCATCGTGTAGGCGTCTTCCACCGTGCCCGGCGTCATCACGATCAGTCCCGGATAATGCGCATAAATCGCTTCCATTGATTGGCTGTGAAACGGCCCACTGCCCTTCGTTCCGCCGGATGGCAGGCGGACTGTGATCGGCACTGACACGCCAGTCCGCCAGTAATGTGTCCCCGCGTGGTTCAGAATCTGGTTCAGCGCAATACTCGAGAAATCGGCGAATTGCATTTCGACAATCGGCCGCATTCCTTCAATGGCTGCGCCAATTGCAGCGCCAACAGTCGCGTCTTCGCTGATTGGCGTGTTCAGTACCCGTCCGGGAAACTCTTTTGCCAGACCTTTGGTGGCTTTGAATGCGCCGCCAAACGCGCCGCCAACGTCCTGCCCGTAAATAAAAACGCGCTCGTCATCGCGCAGTACTTTCGCTTGCGCTTCGCGAATGGCTTCCAGATACGTGATGCTCACAACTAAGAAATGACGAATGACGAATGACAAATGACGAATGAATGACGAAACCCGAATGACACAATGCTATCGCCGCCGTAGCGGGTCTTTTCGTCATTTGTCATTAGGATTTCCTTCGTCATTGGGAATTCGTCATTCGTCATTGATTTGATCAACAAGTTCGCGCATGGACAGCGCCCACCACTCTTCTTTGTCGGCCTCGGGTGGCGCCTCCTTTTGCGCGGTGGCGATGGCTTCGTCCACCTGCGCGGCTACTTCTTTGCGCCACTCGGCAATCGTGGAGGCCTCAGCGAGATTCTGCTCAACAATCATTTGCTCAGCCACTTTCAGGCAATCTCGCGCAAACGGCTGACGCTTCATCTCATCCGTCACATAACTCGCGTCGTCGTGTTCGCCATGACCGGACAGCCGCAGCACGGACGCTACGACCAACTGCGGCGGACGACCTGCGCGTGCGCGTTTGACTGCGCTTTCAATCACCGCGAGGCACGCAGCGAGATCAGTTCCATCGACATTGTAACCTTCGAATCCGTACCCGATGGCGCGATCGACGAGATCATCGCACGCAAACTCGCGGTCGTTCGCGGTTGAATAAGCGAAATGATTGTTTGTGGCGACCACTACCAGCGGCACTTGTTCCACTGCTGCAAGGTTCATCCCCTCATGGAAAGCGCCTGTTTGCATTCCGCCTTCGCCAATACACGACAGGCCAACGAATTTTTTTTCGCCTTTAAACCGCTTTGCCATCAGCGCACCGACAGTTACGGAAACCATCGCGCCGAGGTGACTGATCATGGCGAGCTGATTATCGCGCGGCCGACCTCGATGAATGTTGCCATCGCGCCCACGCATTGGTCCGAGTCGCGATCCCAGATACGTGCGTGTCACGTCCAGTAGCGGTTCCCCGAACGCGGATCTTCCTGCCTGGTCGCGAATCAACGGTGCGAAGATGTCGCCTTTCTCCAAAAACAAACCACACGCGACGCTGACAGCCTCCTGGCCTTTCCCGATATACACGCCGCCGGTTATCAATCCGCCGCGATAGAGGCTCACGAGTTTTTCCTCAAGCGTGCGCGCCAGAAGCATCCAGCGAAACGCTTCGAGAAATCGCTCGTGCGGCGGGGCTGCGCTCTCTGCGGCAGCTTTGCTCAGCGATGCGCGCGCGGCTTTTTTACCTTTTGATTTCGCCGTTCGCTGCGCTGTCTGAAGCATTTGCCAATGTTACGCGAGATCGCCAACGCCGCGCAAAAAATTTTTGCACATCCCCACGCGGATAGCGCATGCGTCTCGCGTGCTGGCGGGCGCGTCCTCGCAATCGCAGACTTTCAATAGGCTGAATTTCGATCAACAGAACGGCACTTCCGGAAAGATCGTTTTGGCGCGACGCCAAAACCAGACACGCGAAACGCGTGCGCTACCCTACCGCATTGCCAGCGCGAGGCGTGACGGAGTTGGCTTTTCTTGTCCGCCGTTGGAGGCGACTTCAGATGAGACTTGCGCTGGCGCAGTCAGCTTCATGCCGACCAATTTGCTGACGCCGCGCTCCTGCATCGTCACGCCGTAAAGAACATCTGCTTTGGCGATGGTGCGTTTGTTGTGTGTGATGATAATGAACTGGCTCTGCTCCACGAACCGCTCAAGCACGCGGATGAAACGGTTGATGTTGCCTTCGTCCATCGCCGCGTCCACTTCGTCAAGAATGCAGAATGGGCTCGGCCGCACCATGTAAATCGAGAACAATAGTGCCACCGCCACCATCGAGCGTTCGCCGCCACTCAACAGCGAGATCGTCTGCAGCTGTTTGCCGGGCGGTTTCGCCGTAATCTCAATTCCGCAATTGAGCGGGTCGTTCTCATCCAGCAGAGACAGGTCCGCCCGCCCTCCGCCAAAAAGTTCGGCGAACATTTCGCGGAAATTTGTCCGTACTTGATCAAACGTTTCGGCAAACAATTTTCTGGTCGTCGAGTTGATCTGCGCAATGACATCGAGCAACTCGCGTCGCGAATTTGTGAGATCGTTATTTTGGCCTTCGAGAAATTTGTACCGCTCTTCGAGCTCGTCGTATTCGTGAACCGCATCCAGGTTCACCGGGCCCATGTTGTCGAGTTGCGTGCGAAGATCCGCGAGTACTTTTTCGATATCTGGAGGTGCGATATGCGGCGAGTTCAGCGTCGCATGAGCTCCGCCCTCCACGTTCTCCTTACGCTTGAATTGTGCGGCCAAAGTTTTTTCAAATACGGCTTGGTCGATCACAGACTGCCGGACATCGACGTGATAACTGCGAGAAATGTGTTCTGCCAGGCTTTCGATCTTCATTTGCACTTGCGAGTCGCGCACCTGGCTCTGGGCGCGGCGGTGCTGCAGGTCGCCGAGCGAATCGCGCAAGCGTCGCAATTCGCGTTCACGATCGGAAATGACAGCGAGCTGGGTCGCGCGTTGCTCAGTGATTTTGATGGCGTTCGCCTCTGCCTCCGCACGACGCGCACTCTGTTTTTCAATTAAGATTTCCGATTCGCGCGATTCATCCGCCTGCGCAGCAAGTTTCTCTTCGTACGTGTTGATATCCGCGGTTCGAACTGCAATCAGCTCGTTGAGTTCGGCGTCACGCGCGCTCAACGGTTCGCGCTGCGCGACCAGATTTTCATGGCGCTGGCGCTCCGTCGCGAGAGTCAATCGCAGTTGATTGATTTTGTCGGTCACCTCTTCTTCGCGGAGGACGTTTTCTTTCTGTGCCGCTTCGAACTGAGCGAGCTCGGCCTGCTCTTTTGCGAGTTGGTCGCGCAGCGTTTGAAGCTCGCGCTCCAATTGTGCCAGTCGTTCGTCGGCGGCAGCCACCTGCCGTTCCAAAGCATTTTTCTCAGCTCGTAAATCATCGATCTTTCGATCGGAAGCGGCCAAGTCGCGCTGAAGGCGCGAAGCGTCTTCCACTCCGGCCTTCGCTTCGTCGCGTCTGGAGCAAAGTGAATCGCGTCGGTTTGCGAGCAGCGCCTCGTCCTTGGCGAGCTCGCCGATTTGCGCCTTGCGCTCCAACAGGGAGGAGGCGCGCATTTCGCTACTGCCGCCAAAGATGATTCCCTCAGCCGAAATAAACTCCCCGGACAGCGTGGCAATCGCCAGCGCGGCCTCCTGCTTTTTGCATTCAAGCGCCTGTTCAAAATCCGAAAAGACGGCGACGTTACCGAGCAATTGTCTGATGACAGGCTCAAGCGTTTGCGGCGCGACCAGTTTGTCGGTGGCCCAGGCGAGCGCTCCTTGCGGCAACGTTTTTTGCGATGCTTCTGGAGTTAGTTCCGGCAGCTTCGGAAGAAGCAGCGCTGCCTGACCGAGCTTCTTTTCCTTTAATTGGGCGATAATTGCGGAAGCGGTGTCGGCATCCTTCAACACAACGGCATGGAGATTTCGGCCCAGCGCTGCTTCGATTGCCGGAATGAACTGTGAATCGACGTCCAGATGTGCAACGAGCGAGCCGGCAATTGCGCCGCGAAACTCTTCGACATCGTCGACGCCTCTGAGAACGGCGTGCGAACCCTCGGCGAGCCCTTCGCCCTCGTCGTTGAGCTGGCGCAGAACCTCCAGCCGTGATCGCTTCTCGGCGAGCGTGCGCTCCAATACCGCAAGTTCGTGTTCCAGTTCGGAAACCAGTTTCTGTTTTTCGCGAAGAGCTGCCTCTACGTCGATTATTTTGCGCTTACTGGTTTTGAGCAAAGCAGCGATTTGATTGACGAGTTTTTCCCTCGCGTCTTCTGATCTTAGAATTTCCTTCGCGAGTTGGTCGCTTTGCTCGCACGTGGAGTCGCGGCGCACTCTCGTTTCCGAAAGTTCCTCCTCGAGTGTCGAGACCTTCGTTTCACTTTTCGAGGCTGCGAGCTGCAACTCATGGAAGCGCGTGCCGCGTTCGGTGCGGTTTTTCTGAATCTCTCCCGCCTGATTGATGATCTGCGTCAGCTCCCTCTGGCTTTGGTTCAATCGCTGCTCGATTTCTGCGATCAAATTATTGGTTCGGTCGATATCTGCGGCATGATGCTGACGCTTCTTTTCGGCGTCAGCGATGTCGCGTCGCGCGCGATCGATTAACTCGCTGAGCTCCTCTGCGCGCTGCCGGTTGAAGTCTAGCCGGCTCCGGTGAGCAGCGATGTTGCTTTCAAGTCGCTGCGCCTCGGTACGTGAAGCGGCGATGTCGCCGTCGATCTTGTCCAGCGTCCGACGCCCTTCCGCGAGCACGTTTTCGTTATCGTCGATTTCTGCGCGCGCGCTCTTCTCGCTGTCGGCGAGGCGCTCAATCTCATGACGGCAGGCGCTGAGTTCACGCTCCATGGAGTCGAGTTGTTTGCGTGCATGATGTGTTTCGAGCACGCGCAAGTCCGCGTGCAGTGCCTGATAGCGCCGCGCCTTGGCTGCCTGCCGTTGAAGCGAACCGATCTGCCGTTTCACTTCTTTGATCACGTCGCCGATGCGCAACAGATTTGCTTCGGTAGCTTCGAGTTTGCGCAGCGCCTCGCGTTTCTGCGCTTTGTATTTCGTGATGCAGGCCGCTTCCTCGAATACGGTGCGGCGATCTTCCGGGCGCGAGCTCAGAATCATGTCTATCCTGCCTTGCTCCATCATCGAGTAGGCGGTGCGCGTAATGCCCGTATCGGCGAACAGGCTTTGAATGTCTCGAAGCCGGCAGGGCGTTTTGTTCAGGAAATATTCTGAATTACCGTCGCGATAAATGCGGCGTGTGGCGCGGACTTCGTGCCACTCAATTCCCAGCTCTTCAGTGCAATCGCTGAAAGTCACGGAAACCTCGGCGAATCCAACTGGCTTGCGTGTCTCTGTTCCGTTAAAGATTACGTCAGCCATTTCGTCGCCACGGAGCGACTTGGCAGATTGTTCCCCGAGCGCCCATCGCACGGCATCGAGGACGTTCGATTTTCCACAACCATTCGGCCCGACGATTGCAGTGATGCCTTCGTGAAAATTGAAGATGGTCTTATCGGCGAAGGACTTGAAGCCGAATAGCTCGAGCGATTGAAAATGCATTTTGGGCCAAAACCCCGCGCGTCGCTTGCCTCAATACAGCAGCCCCGCCGAGGTTACAAGCGCAAAATAACACAATTCAATGGGTTCGGGGACAGTCCAGCCACAGCATGTTGGGTCTGGGGCCATGGCCGGTTTGCTTGGTCTTTTGTTCTTAGCATAGCTCTTGGCGCAACCCCCGTAAGCAAAACGATCACTCGGACGGTCACCTAGGCAAAGGCGAGCGCCTCGCTTGCCTTAACCGGTTCAATCACGCACGATTCGTCGATGATCGGTGAACCGATGAGGACGATCCAACAAGAGGAGCGCATAGATCACCGATTGGTTCGCGGCATCGGAGTTCCAGGCCTCACCGCCAACATCGTAAGCTCCACAATCGGTGCGGGAATTTTTGTAATTCCGGCGACAGTTGCGAGAGGTCTGGGATCGGCGGCGCCCCTGGCATTTGTTTGTTGTGCGATTGCGATGGTGTTGTTTGTCACTTGTTTCGCGATTGCGGGCAGCCGCGTATCGTTGACTGGTGGACTTTACGCGTATGTCGAAGTCGCCTTTGGCCGGTACATTGGGTTCCTTGCCGGGATTCTCTATTTTCTGACGGCGCTTGGGGCCGTCGCAGGCGTTGTTAACGTTCTGGCGAATTCGGTCGCCCTTGTCGTTCCGTTTCTTGGCAGCCCGATGATGCGGATCGTGGTGATGCTTGCCGTTTATGGAGGGCTTGTGTTAATCAACGTCCGCGGCGTGCGTGAAGGAACAAGCGCGGTGACGGTCATCACCATTGCGAAGCTTGTGCCGTTGTTACTTTTCATTTGCGCTGGAATTTTTTTCATTCACGCGCCCAATCTTCACTGGAGCGGTTGGCCGGGCAGCAATGCCCTGGGCGACGCCGTGATCCTATTGATTTTCGCGTTTGTTGGAATCGAGGTGGCACTGATTCCAAGCGGCGAAGTCAAAAGCCCGGCCCGCACGGTTCCGCGGTCGGCATATCTCGCGCTGGTGATTACGACAGTCATCTACCTGATGATCCAGGTTGTGGCGCAAGGCACGCTCGGCGCCGATCTTGCGAAACATCCCGACGCGCCTCTGGCCGAATCGGCAATGACTTTTCTTGGCAATCTTGGACGCACGACGCTTCTGGCCGGCGCGACGATCTCAGCATTTGGATTTGTCACCAGCGACATTCTGAGCTCGCCGCGAATGATCTTTGCTTTCGGGCGCGATGGAGCATTGCCGCAATTTTTCGCGCACGTGCATCCGCGCTACCGATCACCGGACGTTGCGATCATCACTTACGCGACGCTGGCTTTTCTGCTTTCGATCAGCGGCACATTCGAACGGCTGGCCGTGCTCTCGAACGTCGCCGTCTTGCTGATGTATCTCCTTTGCTGCGCCGCCTGCTGGGTTTTGGTGCAGCGCGATGTGCGCTCGGATGGTCAGCCTTTTAATTTTCCAGGAATGAAAATTGTGCCCGCGCTTGCCATCGTCGCCATCATTTGGATTCTGTCGCATGCGACGACCCGCGAATTTACCGTCACCGGAATCGTACTCGCGCTCGCTTCAATTCTGTATCTGATTCGCCGCCAACTTTGGCGCAAAGCATAGGCAAACGGCAAAAACCGATTAGTTTCTGGCCATGCGCGACAATTATCTCGAAGAGTATTTTTCGTTTCTGCGGTTCCCAAGTGTTTCGACTGACGACCAGTACAAACAAAAATTGGTGGGCTGCGCCGACTGGCTCGTAAAAAAACTCACGAGCATTGGCCTGCAAACGCAGCTTGTGCCGACGACTCGCCATCCCATTGTGTGGGCGCGCAACAAACATCAACCTGGCCGGCGCACGGTTTTGATTTACGGGCACTACGACGTGCAGCCGCCGGACCCTCTTGAGCTTTGGGATTCGCCGCCGTTCGAACCCCTTCTCAAGAACGGCTACGTTTTTGCGCGTGGTTCGACAGATAACAAAGGGCAAATCCTTTCCCATATTCTCGGCATCCAGGAAACGATGCAGGAAGAGCACGATCTGCCGGTCAATCTGCACCTGGTCATCGAGGGCGAAGAAGAAATCGGCAGCGGCAATCTCGGCCCGTTTCTTAACAAAAATCGTGATGCACTAAAATGCGATGTCGCGGTTGTTTCCGATACCGGAATGATCGCGCGCGGTATGCCGACGCTGAGTTATGGTCTGCGCGGAGTCACCTCGCTTGAGGTCAAAGTGACCGGTCCAAAGATGGATTTGCACTCCGGCGTTTTCGGTGGCGCGGTTCAGAATCCAATCACGGCGCTCGCGCAATTGTTGGCGACGCTTCACGACCGCGAGGGTCGCGTCGCCATCGCGGGTTTCTACGACACAGTCAAACCACTCGAGGACTGGGAACGGCAGGCGTGGCTGAAACTACCGGTCGATGGCGACAAATTGATACGCGAGGAAACAGGCGTTCCCGAGCTTTTCGGAGAAGCCGGGTACAACTCCGTCGAACGTATCTGGGCGAGGCCGACCGCTGAGATTAACGGAATCGGCGGCGGATATCAGGGGCAGGGGACAAAGACTGTGATCGCCAGCCATGCAATGGCAAAGCTGACTTTCCGTCTCGTTCCAGACCAGAAAGGCGACGAAATTCTGGAACTGGCCACAATCCATTTGCAAAAAAGTACGCCGCAAGGCGTAACTCTTGAGATTACTACCGGCCACAGTGGACCGTGGTATCTCACCGATCCAAACTCTTCGCTCGGCGAGGCGGCGCAACGCGCATTGCGCAAAGCATTCAATCACGATCCCGCGTTGATACGCGAAGGAGGCAGTATTCCGATCGTCTCGCAATTTCGAGAAATTCTGGGCGTCGAAACGCTCCTGATGGGACTGGCATTGCCGGATTGTCGCGCGCATTCGCCGAATGAAAATTTCCCTCTCGAAAATTTCGAGGGGGGGATCCGTCTCAACAAAGCCATTCTCCAAGAGCTGGCGGGTTGATTTTCGATCAGCTGCTGGAGCGTGCGGCGTCTTCAGCGCATCCGACTCTGACAGCGCGCTCGATTCTCGGCTGAGGACAGCGGACACTCGACCCGAGCGCAACCGTTATGAAATGGTTTCTGATTCTCGTGCTGCTATTTGGAGTCATTGACACTGCGCGTCCGGCCGCAGAGCGCAAACATCGGAAGCATTCCTCCAATAAAGCTACGCCCACGCCATCGCCTACCGCGTCGTCGAAGCGAAACAAAGCTTCACCCACTCCGTCTCCCAGCCCGACGCCGAAAAGTAAATCAAAACGAAAGAAAGAATCTCCAACGCCTACACCGACCGAATCGCCTGCTGCGACAGAGACTCCGAGTCCCGCGGAAACACCGGCACCTGCCAAAGGAAAGAAAGGCTGGCCGAATGTAACTCTTTCGCCTGATGAATTAATCGACTACGAGAGTTATCCGGCAAAAGTGCGCCAGATTCTCGACGCCGGTCTTGCGCTAACAAAACAAAATCTCACTTACAGCTATGGCTCTGCCGATCCCAAGAATAGCGGAATGGATTGCTCGGGTTTTATCTATTACGTCCTTCAGCAAAATGGCTTTGCCGATGTGCCGCGCGATTCCAGCCAGCAATACGTTTGGGTCCGCAAAGCCGGAAATTTCAACGCCGTCCTGAGCCGCAAGGAAGACTCGTTTGAACTCGATGCGCTCAAGCCGGGCGACCTGCTCTTTTGGCGTGGCACTTACAAGATCGATCGTGACCCCCCCATCACGCACACGATGATTTATCTGGGCCGCGAAAAACGGACGAACAAGCGCGTCATGGTTGGGTCAAGCGACGGTCGCACCTATGACGGCAAACAACGTTGGGGCGTCAGCGTTTTCGATTTCAAAATGCCGCCGCCACCACAGAGTGGCGACGCCAAGATCAGTCCGTCCTTTGTAGGCTACGGAAGAATTCCTGGGGCGAGCGAAGAGTGAACGTTGATGTGAGAAGCACCAATTCCAGTCAGCATTCGCGTTAAGTGTTGGCGGGAGTCAGACGGAGATCGAGATCAGTGAGTTTCCAGCCCGAGCCTGTGAAACGCAATCGGAGTGTGACTTCCTCTCGGTCAACCATGAATGTGCGAGGCCCGGTGAAGAACGCGTATTTGATTTTCGATGAGCCTTTGCCTTCAGCTGCCGAGAACCGGAACTGTTGCGGCGATTGGAGACTTTTCACCGCCTGCGGGTTGGATAGAAGCGCCGCGATTCCATCCGGTGTGACATAGGTGTCGACGATGACGTCGATCAGCGTTGGGCCGAGATTGAACCATCGGTTGTGACGCTCGGTCTTTGCGGCGAATCGCGCGACAAGCTGCTTTTTCAACGATGCTCGAACGGAGAGGAAATCGACCCGCGAACTGATTGCCGCGCTATCTCCCGATCGAACGGCTTCGGTGAAACGCCAGAACGAAACATATGGCGATGCCGCATAAACCGTCAGTAAAACAACGCCAAGGATCGCCGCCCATCGGATGAGTTTCATTTCCCAGCCGCCTTAACTGCCTAGCGCGGCGGCGCACGTCCAATTTTCTTCCAATATTGAAGGATGCGTCCGCTTCCGCGTGGCGAGGTAAACGCGGTCGGCCGTGCGCCGCCCGGCCGACCCCAGCAGGCGCGTTTGTGGGTTGCATCGATAATCTCATATATGCCGCGGGTAAGTTGACCCGCATTTCGTCCACCTTCTGCAATAGTGTCCACTTGTTTCGGTCGCGTGGTTGGATTCACGGTGAACCGGCCGGCTGGATGCGTCCCAATGCCGCTTGCCTTTGGGAACCGAAACGTGTTGCGGTCGGTGATGAGAATTGTGTTTCGCGCGACACTTTGCGGCACGGCCATGCCATTATCGACTCCGCGAGTCAGTTCCCATGTGCCGGTCAACATCTCGTAATCGCGTTCAGCGCCGGGATATTGTGCGGCTGATCCCACGGGCTGGTTGTTTGCGCAGCCCGCGACAACTGTCGTGGTAGCGATAATCGCCAGCCCGCGCATGGATCTGATCACCGGTCTCTTTTGCATTATGAGTTTCATTTGTCGAGTATAACGGCGGTCCGCGCGCAAGTTCTCAGTTGTGTTTCCGGCAGTTTGCGCAAATAAAGTGGCCGGTGCAAAACGCCGCACGGAACGAACCGATCGTTGCAGAACCTTATACGCCGCCCACGCCCCAAACTCGCTGGATCCTCGCATCGCATGAGGAGTCAAATGTCCGCGAAATCCCGTGGAGGGAAATGTGCGGGTCGGAATGCATCGCGCGATTGCTTTCACGCAAAGGATTCCACTGCGTGCAAGACGTTGAAAGATTCCTCAGACCACGTCTCCGCTTGCTCACTGACCCCCTTTTATTGCCCCAAATGGAAATTGCTGTTTCGCGTATTCTTGCCGCGCTTGATCGGCGTGAGCGCATCGTGCTGTTCGGCGATTACGACGTCGACGGCGTGACTTCGCTGGCTTTGCTCGATGAAATGTTGCGCGGTTATGGCGGCGCACCCGAGCTGTTCTTGCCGTTTCGAATGGAGGAGGGTTACGGGCTCAGCCGAGAAAGCATTGACCGTTGCCTCGAACAACATCAGCCGCAATTGCTCGTCGCAGTTGACTGCGGCACTTCCTCCATCACCGAGGTCGCTGCTCTAAAAAAACGCGGCGTGGACGTCATCATACTGGATCACCACGAACCAAAACGCGACGTGCCCGATTGCGTTGCGATTGTAAATCCAAAGATGGCCGCGCGCGGCATGGAATATCTCTGTAGCGTCGGGATTGTGTTCAAACTTTGTCACGCGCTCCTGAAAACGCGCCCGCTGTCCGGCTTCGAGTTAAAATCGAAGCTCGATCTTGTGGCCCTGGGCACGGTGGCAGACATCGTACCGCTGTGCGACGAGAACCGAATTCTCGTGCAGCGCGGTGCGATCGAGATCGCGCGCACATCGCGCATCGGTCTGAGAAAACTGATGCAAGTCGCAAGGGTGCGGGCGCCAATTTCGCCCGAAGACATTGGTTATCGCCTCGGTCCGCGCTTGAATGCTGCCGGGCGCTTGAGCACCGCCGACAAATCTTTGCGGCTGTTGCTCACGCACGACGAAGAAGAAGCAGCAACTCTCGCGGCCGAACTCGACCGGCAAAATCGCGAGCGACAGGAAGTGGAACAGCAAATTTTCGACGCGGCGACGGAGCAAATCGACAGCCAGTTCGACGCCGCCCAGCACGCAGCCATTGTGATTAGTGCGCGCGATTGGCATCCTGGAGTGCTCGGGATAGTTGCGTCGCGGATCATGCGAAAGTATCACCGCCCTGCAATCGTGATTGGCTTTGACGAGAACGGAATCGGCAAGGGGAGCGGACGCAGCATAGAAGGATTAAATCTGGTCCAGGCTCTTGGACATTGTGCCGGTGCCCTCGATAAATACGGCGGACACGAGATGGCGGCAGGGCTGGCGTTGCACGCGGAGAACTTTGACATTTTCGCTGAACAATTTCGCAACACCGCTCGCGAACTTCTCCCGGCAGAAGCTTTGCAACGTTGCCTGCACTTGGACCACGAGCTCGCGTTCACGGAGATCGACGTCGATTTCCTCCGGTGGCATGAAATGCTGCAGCCGTTCGGAAATGGAAATGCCCAGCCGGTTTTTCTCGCGCGTGATGTGGCACCAGTCGCGCCGCCGCGCGTGGTGAACGAGAAACATCTTATCTTTGGTTTGCGGCAGGGGAATCGTCATCGTCGCGCCGTTTATTTCAATGGCGCATTGAATGAGTTGCCTCCGGCGCCGTGGGACATCGCATTCCGCATTCGCGCGGACGAATATAACGGCGAGACACTTGTTGCCATACATATCCAGGCGCTCCGGGCAGCGGAAGGCTCCGCTGGTCATCAGTGATGGGTGAACCGTGATCAGTTAATCGTGAAGAGAGCGCAGCCATGCAACGAATCGGAGGTCACGGATCACGGATCACAGATCACAGATTACGGATCACAACCCGCTCCGCCTCGATCCGCACAGGGCGTCGCGATTTCGCAGCCACTCGAGGAATTCAACTGGGTCCCGCGCCCGAAACTTCTCGCACTGCGGCGGCTCGGTATCGACACGGTGGAGAATTTGCTCACTCATTTCCCACGGCGCCACGAGGATCGGACGGAGTTCCCGCGTTTCCCCCGTGAGGAAAGCGATACGCCAATCTGTCTATGCGGCGAGGTGACCACGACTTCTGTGCGCCGGTTTGGCGGATGGAAAAAAATTTTCGAAGCGACGCTGGCGGAGTCGCAGGCAAACGCGCTGAGCGAGCCGCTGGTGTGCCGATGGTTCAATCTGCATTACGTGCAGAAACTGATCGCAACCGGCCAGCGCATCGTTGTTTTTGGAAAGCCGCGCCTTCGCGGAAAGCGAATCTGCATTGATCACCCCGAATTCGAAGTCATCGAGAACGATGAGGAAATATCAATCCATTTTCGCCGGATCGCGCCGATCTATCCCGCCACAGAAGGTCTGTCGCAGCGCGTGTTACGTGGATTGGTTTACAAAGTCCTCAATGAGCTTCTTCCACAACCTGTTGGCCTCGAAACGTTGCTGCCGCCCGCCTTGATCAATGGTGAGATGACTCGCGCCGCAGCGATGCGCGCTATCCATTTTCCGCGTAGCTGGGAGGAGCGCAATGCCGCCCGGGAGCATCTGGTACTATCCGAATTTTTCGCCATTCAAATGTTGATCGCATCGCGGCGCACCGATGCAGCCATTCGCAGTGGAGCAGCACACTGCGGGCGTGGCGTATTGTTGGAGAAATTCCTAAACTCACTGCCCTTCTCGCTTACTGCGGCACAGCGCAAAGTTATTGACGAAATCCGGAGCGACCTCGCGGCCGCACATCCGATGAACCGTTTGTTACAAGGGGATGTCGGCTCCGGCAAGACGGTCATTGCGATCGCAGCCATGTTGCTGGCCACGGAAGCTGGTTATCAAGGCGCATTCATGGCGCCTACACAAATTCTTGCCGAACAACACTACGACGTGCTGCGCCGCTGGCTTGAGCCAATGCATGTGCGCGTCGCACTGCGAACAGCCGCGCGACAGGAGGAAAGCGCACCTTTGCCGCTGTTTGCGCGGAAAAACAATTCCGACCGCGAAGAAATTCGCGGGGGCGCACCCGGCGAGTCTCACATCATCGTCGGCACGCACGCATTGCTTTACGAATCCGTCTCTTTTTCAAATCTTGGATTGGTTGTCATTGATGAGCAGCATAAGTTCGGCGTTGCTCAACGCGCGCGATTGAGCATGCGCGACCCGGTGCCTGACGTGCTGGTCATGACAGCCACGCCGATCCCGCGCACGCTGACCATGACAATCTACGGCGACCTCGATGTTTCGATCATCGATGAAATGCCGCGCAACCGTGGAAAAATTGTCACTGCGGTGCGCGATCAGTCGAAACTGCCCGAGGTCCTTACCTTTTTGCGCACGCAACTGGAACACGGCCGCCAGCTTTACGTGGTTTATCCGCTGATCGACGAAAGTGAGAAGCTGGACGTGAAAGCCGCCGCCGCAGAGTACGAGCAGTGGCGGGAACGGTTGCATCCGTTTCGCTGTGAATTGCTTCACGGCCGTATTCCATCGGCGGAGAAGCAGCAAACCATGGAACGCTTTCGGCGCGGCGAAACTAATGCGTTGATCAGCACGACCGTGCTGGAGGTCGGGGTTGACGTTCCCAACGCGACCGTGATGCTGATTGAAAATGCAGAGCGCTTCGGCCTGGCACAACTGCATCAACTTCGAGGCCGCATCGGCCGCGGTGAGCACAAGTCATATTGCATCCTGCTTACTTCCGCTCCACCGGACGAGGTCTCGGAAAAGCTCGCTGTTTTGGAACGAACCACTAACGGCTTTGAAGTAGCCGAAGCTGACTGGGAATTGCGCGGCCCGGGGGACTTACTGGGCACTGCGCAGAGCGGATTGCCTGCGCTCAAGATTGGCAACCTCAAGAGCGACGCAGATTTGATGCATCGTGCGCGCGCCGCTGCAATGTCAATTTTCCAGCAGGATCCCCACCTGCAACGGCCTGACAATCAACGTTTCCGCCGCTTAATTGTCGAACAACGGGGAGACACTTTTTCTCACGTCAGCTAATGAAAAACTTCGCAAAATTTTTGCTGTTCGTTCTCCTGGTCAGCGCAGGAATTTCCCTTCTCTACGATTACCGGCTCAAGCACGGGACGCTGAAAACGTCCGGCCGACGGACGCCGGAGAAATATTCGCTCGCTTCCGAGCCGAGCGTGAACTCAAAGCAAGTCGCGTCACTGGAAGCACTGAATCGGGAGCGGCGCGCGCTGGTGAAGAGCGTGGTGCCGTCGGTGGTTGCAGTTAAAACATCGAAGAGGGTTGCTCAGCGACGCGAGTACGGGATGGATCCGTTTGAGTTTTTCTTTCCGAACCAGCGCAGGTCTCGAAATCCAAACGACGAAGCGCTCGTGCAGAATTCGCTCGGCTCAGGCGTGGTCGTGACCAATGAAGGCCACATCATTACCAACAATCACGTGGTCACGGACAGGATGGGCAATGCTGTTGATCAAATTGAAGTGCAGTTAAGTGACGGGCGAACAAAAAAAGCGCGGTTGATTGGCGCCGATGATCAGGTCGACATCGCAGTGCTCAAAATCGACGACCCCGACGTCAAACCTCTGAAACTTGCCGACTCCGACCAGGTGCAGCCGGGGGATTTTGTCATGGCCATCGGCAATCCGTTCGGCTTCGAGGAAACAGTGACCGATGGAATCATCAGCTATAAAGGTCGGGCGACTGAGATCGGCGAACTGTTGCAGACCAACGCCGCGATAAATCCGGGCAACAGCGGCGGACCATTGATCAATCTGCGAGGCGAAGTTGTAGGAATTAACACTGTGATCATATCGACCAGCGGGGCGTCCGCGGGAGTTGGCTTCGCAATTCCGTCGAACATCGTGCGCACGTCGCTGGAAAGTTTGTTGAAACAGGGGCGCATCATTCGCGGGTATCTTGGCATTCAGACGCGGGCTGCGCAGCCTGGCCAAAACAACCCGGACACAGACGGAGTCACCGTCGCCGACGTAATGACCGGATCGCCTGCCGCGCAAGCAGGCATTCAACCGGGCGACGTTATCCGCAAATTCGACGGTCATGCCGTGAAGAGCTTCGGTGCGCTGCGAAGTTTCGTTGCGCAGACTCAGCTGAACAAACAAGTAGAGCTTGAGATCCTGCGCGACGGCCAGCCGCTGAAGGTCAAAGCGGAGATCAAGGAACAGCCTGTCGACACTCCAACAGCGAGTATTCTCCCCCCTGGCAAGCAGCGCCAGCCCCAACAGCCGCGACAACCGGGTGACCAGCAGCGTTTAGGCAGCGTCGGTCTGGCCGCGATTCACGTAGGCGAGCTGACTCCGGAGCTAGCGCGTCAGCTGGATCTGCCGGCCAATGTACGCGGCGTGTTGGTGACGGGCGTCGACCCTGACAGTGTCGTGGCCGAATTGCAAAAGGGCGATGTGATCGAAGAGATCAATCAACAACCGATGACTTCAGTCGCGGATTATACCAAAATCGCAGCTTCAGTCGATCCGAACCAGCCACAAGTATTGTCAATTTGCCGGCACCGGATGCGTTCCTTTCTCGTGCTGCGGCCGCGATAAGCTGACCAACGGCAAATGGCAGGACACGCGCAGTCCTCTGCGCGCCGTCGCGACGGACTTTAAGCAGCGCGTACGAAGTAACGCGCTCTGGCGCATAAAGAGGATTGCCGCTTGTGATGCTGCGCATAAGCTGACGTGGCGCGGCATGAAAATTGGTTTTGCTCAGATTAACCCGATAGTCGGCGATTTGAGCGGCAATTGCGATCTCATCATGCGCTCTTATCAACACCTCGCCGGCGCAGGCGCGGAACTCGTCCTGACTCCGGAGCTCGCCATCACCGGGTATCCGCCACAGGATCTGGTCTTCAAGTCGCGCTTTGTTCCGGAAAATCTCGCCATCGTGGAGAAACTACACGCGCGCATCGGCGAAGCCGCATTGGTGGTCGGATTTGTTGATCGGAACGAAGGCCGCGGCAAACCGTTTCGTAATGCTGCTGCTGTGCTCGAGCGTCGCAAGCCGATCCGCAAAACTTCCAAATCGCTTTTGCCCACTTACGATGTTTTCGACGAAGACCGTTACTTCCAGCCCGCAACGCGTATCGAGCCATTCGATGTGAAAGGACGCAAGGTCGGCGTAACCATCTGCGAGGACATCTGGACGGACGATTATCTCCCGCGACCGCTATACGATTGCGATCCGGTGCGCAGCCTTGTGAAGCAAGGCGCGGAGATCATTGTGAATCTGAGCGCGTCGCCGTTCCGGCTCGGCGCACCCGCGTGCCGGCTCGAAATGATCGCGGCGCAAGCGCGCGCTTTTCAACGGCCAATCTGTTACTGCAACGCCCTCGGCGGTAACGATCAACTCATCTTCGACGGCAATTCAATTGCTGTGAACGCTTCGGGGGATTTGATCGCGCAACTCGCCGCATTTCGTGAAGAGGAGCGAGTGGTTAATACCGATTCGACTGCGAAGATCAAATTACACGAAGGCAAAACACCTGAGCAACTTTTCGCCGCGCTGTCGCTCGGGGTCCGGGATTATTTCCGCAAATGCAATTTCCGTTCGACAGTGCTCGGTCTAAGTGGCGGAGTCGATTCGGCGGTCACTGCGGTGATCGCGGCCGACGCACTCGGCGCTGAGAACGTGACCGGAGTTTTGATGCCAAGTCCTTACTCGTCGCGCGGCAGCATTGACGACGCGCGCGCTCTGGCGAAGAATTTAGGAATCCAATGTCTTCAAATTCCGATCACCGAAGCATTCAAGATTTTGAAAGCGCAGTTGAAGCAAATCTTCAAAGGCCTGCCGGAAAACGAGACGGAAGAAAACATCCAACCGCGCCTGCGCGCGATGGCGTTGATGGCGCTCTCGAACAAGTTTGGTGATCTCGTGCTGAGTACGGGCAACAAGAGCGAGCTCGCAGTGGGTTACTGCACGCTTTACGGCGACATGGCAGGCGGGCTGGCCGTGATCAGCGACGTGCCCAAGTCGATGGTTTACGAAGTGGCGCGCTGGATTAATCGCCAGCGTGTGATAATTCCCACATCCACGATTGAAAAACCACCCAGCGCGGAATTGAAACCAAATCAAAAAGACCAGGACACGCTGCCTCCCTACGAAATCCTCGATCAGATCCTGCAACTTTACGTCGAAGAAAACCTGAGCGCGCGCGACATCATCGCGCGCGGCTTTGACGAAAAAACGGTGCGTTGGGTTCAGCGCCGCGTTGATCTCAACGAATACAAACGCGAACAAGCCGCACCCGGTTTAAAAGTCACCAGCCGCGCCTTTGGCATCGGCCGCAAAATGCCCATCGCACAACGGTACGTCGACTAAAAGCTGGCACACCCCTCGCTCCTGTGTGCGGGAAGCAAAACCCCATCGCCACGCTGCACCGACCGATCTTGATTTCAGTCGTCTCAGAAGTCGGATTCCAGATGCTGGCCAAACCTTCTGGAAAATCTGCGCCGCGATGACAATAATTCGTCGCCGCAGCCTCCCCTATGAAAACATTGACCTTTCCATCAAAGTTCGCCCTGATAGGGCAATGACCACCAAAACCATTGCACTGAGCCTGGGGTTAATTTTGGTCGCTGGGGCGTTATACGCGGCTGATCCTTTCGAGGGCACTTGGAAGCTAAACGAATCGAAATCAAAGCTGACACGCGGCACCCTTAAGAACACGAAGGTCGTCTATAACAGTCGCCTGATCCGCGACAAGGTGACGATAACGGCTGACGGCGTCGATGCAGATGGAAAGCCTGTGCACAGCGAGTGGAAAGGAAGATTCAACGGCAAAGATTACGAGGTGACCGGCGATCCCAATGCGGACACGCGTTCCTACACGAAGGTCAATGATCAAACGCTCAATGCGATCTCCAAAAAGGGCGGCCAGGTCGTGGCCCAAAGCCGGATTGCCGTGTCTGCCGATGGAAAGAACCGGGTCGTGACTGTAAACGGAACAACAGCGAAAGGGAAAAAATTCACGAACACGGCCGTTTACGACAAAGAATAATCCGTCAGCCCCATGAGTTGATATCTGCCGTAGGACATGATCGAATCCAATCGACGGATGATTGCTATCCGGCGGCGGCGATTACCTTCAGCTCAATGGCGATTGGCGTTGGCAACGCGCGCACCTCGATTGTGGTGCGCGTCGGATTTGGTTTGCCTGAGCCGGCAAAATATTCGGCGTACAATTTGTTATAGATCGCGAAATCCCTTTTCATGTCCGTGAGGAACACGGTGACGTCAATGATGTCTTGCCACGTAGCGCCGGCGTCCTCGAGCACAATCCGCACGTTTTCAAATACCGCGTGGCATTGCCTTTCGATATCGTAAGCAACGACATTTCCCGCTGAATCCAGCGTCACCCCCGGAATTTCCTTGCTCCCGCGCGTGCGTGGACCGATCCCGGAGAGGAACAACAACTCTCCTACGCGCTTTGCGTGCGGAAACGCACCGACGGGCTCAGGCGCGCGTTTGCTTTCGAAGATTTCACTCATTTTATGAACTGCGGATAACGCGCATGACACGAATTCCCAGTGAGGAGATTGGTTGTAGCGGCGTTTGTGTCAAACGCCGAAGTCGTTACTCACCGCACGGTGCCATTGCTCGCGGTAAAACGTTTTACCGACAGCGCTCGCGCTTTGGTTGCTTCGATGTCGCGATTGCGCGGGGGCGCATTCGTTACCAGCGACCCGAGGAGGTAATGTGCCACGTGCGCGACGTCATCTACCGCGCGATTGAAGGCGCCTTCATTCGCGCGTGAAGGGTTGGTGAATCCGCACAGCTTGCGGACGAATTGGAGCGAGGAGGCGCGAATCTCATCATCTGTCGCGGGCGGACTGAAATTATGCAGGGTCTTGATGTTTCGGCACATGAGCGACCATCGGCAATTGTCGACGCAGGATCAACTATTTCGCGATGCAGACGTTTTTCGGCTCAGTGAAAAAGCGCAAAGCTTCTTCGCCGCCTTCGCGGCCGACGCCGCTTTGTTTCATCCCGCCAAAGGGAACACGCAGATCGCGCAACAGCCAGCAATTTACCCATACGGTGCCGGTGTTGATTTGCTCGGCCACCCGATGCGCGCGACTCACGTTTTGAGTCCATACGCTGGAGGCCAGGCCGTAGTCACAATCATTGGCATAACCGATCACTTCTTCCTCGTCGTCGAATGGCGTGATTGTGACGACGGGACCAAAAATTTCGTCTCGGTTCGTGCGGCATGAAACCGGCAAGCCGGTAATCACGGTTGGCGGAAAAAAATAACCGTCGCGGCACCGTTGGTTGGGCGGCTGTGGTACAGAACCGCCGAGCGCGATTTTGCCTCCTTCTTTTTGCGCAAGATCTACATAGAACTTGATCTTTTCGAATTGCGCTTTGTTTACGATCGCGCCTTGCTCCGTTTTCTCGTCCAGCGGATCGCCGCATTCTAGTCCCGACGCTTCATTGATAAACCGCCCGACAAAACTTTCATACACTGAGCGCTGCACGAACACGCGCGAGCCACACAAGCAAATCTGGCCCTGATTCGCGAATGATGAGCGGACGCTCCCGCTGATCGCTGCATCGAGATCGGCGTCGGCGAAAATGATGTTCGGATTCTTCCCTCCGAGTTCTAGCGAAACTTTCTTGAACAATGGGGCGGACGTCTCCGCTACTTTGCGACCTGTCGTGGTCCCCCCGGTGAATGAGATGGTGTGCACCTTTGGGTGCGCGGTAATTGCGCCGCCGACGTTTGGCCCGGTGCCGTGCACGACGTTGAGCACGCCATTCGGCAGGCCGGCTTCGTGCACGATTTCACAAAGCATGTAAGCGGTCATCGGCGTCAGCTCGCTCGGCTTGGCGATAGCGGTGTTCCCGACGGCAATCGCCGGCGCGATCTTCCAGCTCAACAAATACAAAGGCAAATTCCACGGCGAGATCAATCCGGCGATGCCGCGCGGCTGACGCAGCGTGTAATTGAAGGCGACGCTGTCCGTGATGTGCGCTTCCGTTTCCGTGTGCAGAATCGCTGTTGCGAAAAAGCGGAAATTTGCGATGGCGCGTGGAATATCGAGCGTGCGGGCAAGCGAGATCGGCTTGCCGGTGTCGATTGATTCTGCGCGCGCAAACTTTTCCAGGTCGCGCTCGATTAAATCGGCGATCCGCAGGAGAAATCGTGAGCGTTCCGCAGCCGGTTTTTTCGCCCAGTCACCAAACGCCTTCTCAGCTGCAGCGACCGCGAGATCGACATCATGCGCATCGCTGTCCGCAACCTGCGAATACGGTTTTCCCGTCGCTGGCTCGATGTTGTCGAGGTAACCACCGCCGATCGGCTCGACGAAGCGGCCGTTAACAAAATTTTGTATTTGGAATGGCTCGGCGCGCATGGTGGAGCGAAACGTGTATCTTCGTCGTCAACATCAAACGTTCAACGAGGAAAAATTTGTCTGACCGGAGACATAATGCTGATGTAAAAAACTCCGCCCCAAAAACAATCATATGAGAAAATTGTCTCTGTTGCTCGCTGGTCTCATTCTATCTGTTCTGACCGTCGCCTTCGCGACGAATCACGGATTCAACGACGTGTTCGGTCCGTTGTTTCATCCGGCGCCCGGGATCCCGCATCCCGGAGGTCCAAGGCGCGGGCTCGATTCGCTTCACCGTTGGAACGTGATCGCGATCAACGCCAGCGGTCTCGATCATACTCCGGTCGCGCCGGGGGAAAACCGCGTCTTCGGAGAACAGCTGGGACCTGGCCGAGCCAGCCGGGCAATGGCGATTGTCCACATCGCCATGTTCGACGCGCTTGATGCAGTCGTCGGCGGTTACACGAGTTACACCGGGACGCAGGCTCCGCACGGGCCAATGTCGGAGGACGCTGCGATCAGCCAGGCCGCGCGCGATACTCTGGCGGCGATGTTTTCATCGCAAACGCCGACTTTTGATGCGTACCTCGCAGAAGATTTGGCTGCCGTGCACAACGAACATCAAAGAGCAAACGGGATCGATTTAGGGCACCGAACGGCTGCAGCTATTCTGGCGATGCGTCTCAATGATGGTTCGCAAATTCCCGAGCCAGTCATTGGGGTCGATTATTTTCCGAGCGATCAACCCGGGCACTGGCGACAGGATCCAATCAGCTTGATCCCGCTCGCGTTGGGCGCGCACTGGGGCGAGTGCACCCCCTTTGTCGTCACCTCGCCAACTCAATTCCGCGCGCCGCCGCCGCCCGCCATGACAAGCTCTGCTTACACGGCTGCGTATAACGAAGCGAAAAACCTGGGTGGTGATGGGATCACAACAGCGACGCAGCGAACGGAAGAGCAAACATTCATCGGCACTTTTTGGGCTTATGATGGCACCCCAAGCTTGTGCGCACCTCCGAGGCTCTACAATCAAATCACCGTACAAATTGCCGACCGCGGAAGTTTGAGCGCCATTCAGTTCGCGCGGTTGCTGGCTTTGGTGAACGTCGCCATGGCCGATGCCGCAATGACCATTTGGGAATCGAAGTATTTCTACGATTTGTGGCGTCCGGTTGCCGGTATTCGCGAATCGGATCCGGGCACGGGGCTCACAGGCTTGGGCGACGGCAACCCCGATACGATTGGGGACATCAACTTTATGCCGTTAGGTGCACCGGCCAGCAATCTCACGGGCCCGAATTTTACGCCGCCGTTCCCCACTTATCCCTCCGGCCATGCCGGCATCGGGGGCGCGCTCTTTGAAACGATCCGCCGGTTTTACGGCACCGATAATATCGCGTTCACGTTCGTTTCCGACGAGTTCAACGGACAGACCCGCGACCACAATGGAAACATTCGTCCGTATCGGCCGCGCAGTTTTTCGAATTTGTCGCAGGCGGAGGAGGAGAACGGCCAGAGCAGAATTTACCTTGGCATTCACTGGTCCTTTGACAAAACGGAGGGAATCGCCCTCGGTCGCCGCGTGGGCGATTACGTGTTCGATCACGCCTTCACACCGACTCATCCGTAGTTTGGAAACCAGGCGTGCCGCTTAAGCGCATGTGAGCTGTCTGGCCGCGTGTGTTCAGTTGTAGCCCTCGTAAATTGTCGGTTTCGCAGTTTGAATGTGTCGGTCAATGAGCGCGCAGAATTCATCTGTGTGTCAGTGTTTCCGTGTTGCTCACCACGTCTGGAATCCTGGATACGCTACGGTATCGGCGATTGTCCGCTCGTATCCTCGCCATAAGCGTTTGTCGAGAGTTCCATCGAGGACGCCAAGATAGAGGCTGTCGGCGAATCTAAAGAAACGTCCCAGATGCGCGCCGAATCTTAGTTTGGAGGCGCCATCCAACTGATCGAACGATTGCAGAGCGCGAAGCCACAGCGCGGCGAAGTCGGGGTTGTCGACAAGGCGCTCCAGTGCGTCGTCAAAACGTTCATAGCCCCACCTCGGCTTTCCTTGTTTTGGTTGCGAATTTGGGCGGTGAGATAAATGATCGAAATGATGACTCCAACAGCGCCAAGCATCTGCCCCACCGCGCTAATCATTTCCCAGTTCATGGCTGTTATTTGGCGGCGACGCGGCAATCCTAAACATCGAATGCCCAACATCCAACTCCGATAAATCGCGAGCCCGCGGCGAGTATGGCGGACAACGCGGTGAGGGAGGGATTCGAACCCTCGGTAGCCTTTTGGGCTACGGCGCTTTAGCAAAGCGCTGCTTTCGACCACTCAGCCACCTCACCAAACCATTCTACTTTAACAGGTTACAACTTTTTTCCTGCTGAGAATTGGGAATTGAGTAAGACGTATACTCCCAATATGAGTTCCGTCTTTACCGCGCAAGGCTGTCCCACGCATAATTTATATTTCTGTTCGCCTGGTCCACCCAATCTTTGAAAGGCTTGTTCCAGCCAAAAGCAATCAGGCCCGCAATGATCAACAATTCAACCAACAGTCGCTTTCGCTTCATGTCCAAGATTGTCAGAAAGAACGATCAATCCAATCCGCTGCGCAAGGTCGGCGAATATTTGTATCGCAACGGTCACGGCGTTTATTTCGCGTGGTTTGCAGTTCGCGGCAAGCAGATAAAGCGCTCGCTCAAAGCGCTGCTTTCGACCACTCACCCACCTCACCAAATGCAGAGCCAGAATATCGCCGAGAACTGCGGTTTTCCAATTTGCAGTTTGCGATTGCCGACACCGACTTCATCGTGTGCTCACGATTTCATCGGAGTTGCCAATTAACAATTGCTCAATCAATTGATTGGCCGTGATCAGCGAGCGAGAAGCGCGAGAAAAAATTCTCGAAGCGGTTCGGCCTTTACCCTCACGCCAGGCACCACTGTCGCCAGCGCTCAATTGTTTTGCGGCGCAAGATTATTTTGCGCGGTTGCCGCTGCCTGCCTTCGATAACTCTGCAATGGACGGCTATGCCGTCATTGGCGACTCATGCAAAAAGGGCCAACGGTTGCGCGTGACCGGCGAGCAACCAGCAGGTCCTGACAGGAAACTCCGGGTTTCTGTCGGAGAAGCTGTCCGAATCTTCACCGGCGCACCCATTCCGGAAGGCGCCGACGCGGTCGTTATGCAGGAGAATGTCACACGCCGGGAAGACGAAATCCTCATTAACGTGGGTGTCGAAGCTAGTGAATTCATCAGGCGGCGCGGCTGCGATCTGGCAGAAGGCCAAAAGATGTTGAGCAAAGGCGATCGGATCGGTGCAGTCGCGTCGGGTTTGCTTGCGTCCCAGGGTTTTGCCGAAGCGATGATCGGCGGCGAAGTGAAAGCGGCGATTCTCTCGACCGGCGACGAACTCGTAAGGCCTGGGGAAAAACTTCAACCCGGGCAAATTTACGAAAGCAATTCTACATTACTTAGCGTGCTAGTGCAGCGCTGCGGTGGCATCATGAATTCGGTCGACCATTGTCGTGACGAACGCAAAGCGACTATCGAAGCCATCAGGCGCGCAGCGACAAACGATGTTCTCATCATCAGCGGCGGCGTTTCTGTCGGGGAACATGATTTAGTGAAGGACGCGTTGCGATCGCTGGGTGCCCAGATTGATATCTGGCGCGTGTCGGTTAAACCCGGCAAACCTTTTGTATTCGGATGCATTCAAAAATGCGCTGTCTTCGGGCTTCCCGGAAATCCGGTGTCTGCGTTCGTCACCTTCCTGCAGTTCGTGCGGCCTGCGATTTTGAAAATGATGGGCGCAACCGAACTTGGGCTACCGCAGGCGCAGGCCATGGTAACGACTGACCTAAGGAACGATGGCGATCGGGCGCACTACATTCGCGGGAGCCTCGAAGACGGAAACTTCACCCCTGTTGGTCGGCAGGAATCGCACGCGCTGTTTGGCTTAAGCCAATCGAATTCGTTGTTGCGCCTCGAGGTCGGCGAATCGTTGAAAGCTGGCGCAATCGTTCAGGTACAAATTTGGGATTGAGAGCCTTGCCGTTTGGAGTGCATCCCGCCGTCGCGGGGATCCGCGCTTTTGAAAGCGGCGACGTGTCGCCGCACTCCAACGTCCGCGCGCGGGTTTGACAGGGTAGGTCTGCCTTTTAACTTACACCGCTTGAATACTGAGAGCGTTACCGCGTTTGCACGAAGTCCCGCGGAGGGAATTCGTGCGGATGCCGAACGGCTTTCTCACATCGTAATGGAAATGCAGCGCTGTTTCGTGCTGCGCCTGTGCAAAGAGCTGGCTCCGGGGAACGTGTCGTTTCCGCAATTTTTTCTCCTCGCTTATTTGGATCGCAAGGAAGTGCTCACCATGAGCGCGATTGCGCAGAAGATGGGACACACCACGGCGGCAGCCAGCGGTTTGGTGGCGCGACTGGAGAATCTTGACTATGTCATGCGCTCGGTCGCGCGCGACGATCGCCGCAAGGTGATGGTCTGCATCACGCCCAAGGGCTCCGCATTGGTCCGACGCATCCGCGAGGAGATCGTCGGGAATTTGGTAAAAGTACTCAACCACCTGACGCCCGATGAACAAAAGGCGTGGCTGCATATTTACAGCAAAATTTACGATTACTGCCAATCGAAATGATTTGTATCGCCGGCGCGGGCGGGTTACGAAAATTGGGCAAAACGTTTAAGCTTTAAATCCAGACGCCGCCGTCCGCGCATCCAAGTATCATGAGCAAATTTCTTTTGTCCGTGGGGATTTTTGCAGCCTTTGCCCTGCTGGGTCAGCCGATTTTCGGCGGCACTGGAGGAAGATATACCAGGGAAACGAGATCAGTTAGCCGGGTTCCCACTTTTACGTTAGAGCAGGCGATCCTGACGGCGCTGCAACAAAATCCGACTCTTCTGAATGCCGAACAGGAAATTAAACGCACCAAAGGCGTTATCATCCAGGTCCGCGCACAAGCGCTTCCGCAGGTGAACGCGCGCGCAAATTTTGAATGGGTTGATCCGAACCTGAGTGGTGCCCGTGTACTCGGGAACACAACGGGACCTACGACCGGCGGAGGCTTGGAATCGTTTGTGCAGGGACTGTCGTCGCAAGTCGGCGAGGTCAAAGTACCCTTGGCTGCTCCGACGCCCATCCCCGTCAGGAATGTTCAGCAGAGCGACATTTCTTACGCCATCAGTGTGACGGGATCGCAGCTGATTTTTAACGGCACAACATTTCCGCAGATTCGCGGCACATTCTTTCAACGCGACAGCGCCTACTTCGCGTTCCGAAATGTTCTGGACCAGCTCATCTTCATAGTGAAGACGCAGTTTTACCAGATCGTGGTGAATCGGGAGCTCGTCAGCGTGAATGAAGAATCAGTGCACCTTTTGGAGGCTCAGTTGAAAGACCAACAGAACCGGTTTGAAGCGGGAACAGTTCCGCGCTTCAACGTGCTGCAAGCCGAGGTGGCGCTCGGCAATCAGCTTCCACTACTCATTACGGCGCAGAACAACTTACGAATATCGAAGATTACCCTCGCCAAGACGCTCGGGCTGGATTTTCAGCCGCGGCCCGGTGAACAGCCGCCATTGGAAGTGATAGGTGAAATGCCATACATCCCTCGCTCAATTAATCTCGCCGATGCAATTGAGACTGGAAAAGAGCGGCGCCCATTTCTGAAGCAGCAGCGGGCAAACGTATTGAACCAGCTCCAACAAGTACGCGCCACCGCGGGCCAGTGGCTCCCAACGGTCACTGCCACTGGCGGTGGCGAATGGGTCAGCTCGCCGATCAACTCGAGCTTCGGCGACATTTCCAAAGGTTGGCTCACAACGGTTCAGGCAAGCGTCCCGATTTGGGACAGCGGCGCGATCGCCGGCCAGGTGATCCAACAGCGTGCGCTGCTTTCCGAAACGAAGATCACGTACGATGATGACGTTCGACAGGTGGAGTTGGAGATACAGCAGGCGTATTCAAACTTGCTGCAGAACCGCGAGTTGATTCAAAGTCAGGAGAAAAATGTGGAGCTTGCGGCGGAAGCGTTACGCCTGGCAAAGGCGCGATTGGATGCAGGGGCGGGAGTGCAATTGGATGTGCTCAACGCCCAGGTGCAACTGCTCAATGCGCAATCGACCCGCTTGCAGGCGCTTTTCGGATACAACTCCTCGTTGGCGGAATTCGACCGAGCTACCGGTGCGCAGAGCACGTACAGCGAGATGTTCGCCAATCTCACTCCGCGGGCGACGAAAACAAAGACCTACTACACTGGCAGCGGCGTGGACGCTGAAGGCAATCCAAAAGAGACAGCCGAGGTGATTACCACCACCACGACGTCTCGACGAACGAGTTCCAAATAACTCGCTGTAGCCATTGCCTGCCAAGTCCGCAGTGCTACAGCTTGCGGGCGGTTCATTGTGGAGTGCGGCGACATATCGCCGCTTTCGAAACGCGAACATGTCCGCGCACTCCAAAGAGACGGTATCCAGCTTTTGTTCGCCGCGTGACAGTTCTGCCAATGTCTGGGAAAACTTTGGACGAAGTTGTTCACCCAAGCGAAGAGGCGGCAAGGCTTTCAAAAATCTCGACTGCCACCTTCGCGAGCAGCAGCGACGTTGTAGTCAGAGATCCTCCGCTCAGCTCAGGGTGACAATTCTGCCTGCATGTTGCAGCTTGAGCTTTGGATCTTTAGATGATGCAGCTTTCATTCGAACAATTTCCTGCGCTGAGCGCGATCGGAATCGTTCGCCACGCTTTCACCCGGCGAATCCCCGGCATCAACGTTTCTCACGATAAAGCCGAAGTATTAAATCGCCTCAATGCCGCGCATCGCGACATTCGCAACGAAATCGGGATCGGCGACTGGCCGCTTTTCACAGCGGAGCAGATTCACGAAAACAAAATTGCAGTTGTTGATTCGCTTGAAGCATTTCAGCCTCCGTTGTCTCGCCTCTCGCCTTCAAAAAGGCGAGAGGATGAAGGTGAGGGGTTTGGACCGGCTCGCTACGAATCAATCCTCACCCTGCGCGGCTCTCTTGCAAAAGAAGAGGCGGCCCAATCCGCGCCTCGCGCAAAGGTTTCACGCATCCCGCAAAACCGCGGAAAGGAATTCCCCGGCTGCGACGGTATCATCACGAATCGGCGTGGCATCGTGCTGGGCATTTACGTGGCCGACTGCTGTGCAGTTTACATTGTCGATGCGAAGACGCCGGCAACGGGTCTGGTCCATTCCGGACGCAAAGGCACCGAGCTCGGCGTCGTCACGAATGCTATCAACCAAATGATCGATCGCTTCGGCTCCCATCCGGCCGACATCATCGTGCAGCTCAGCGCCTGCATTCGCCCGCCGCATTACGAAGTAGATTTTGCAGCGGAAATTGTCCGGCAATGCCGCGCGCTCGGTGTAAACAAAATTCACGATTCCGGCATCTGCACCGCATGCGATCTGGATCGCTACTATTCCTATCGTGCTGAAAGCGGAAAAACCGGCCGCATGCTCGCGCTGATCGGATTGAATCCAACGGTCGCGAATTAGAGGAAAAACGCTCAAGCGTGCGTTTCCATTCACACTTTGACTGCATTGCAGTGATATCGGGCTTGCGATCGCTGATCTGGTGTCTAGTTACGTTAAGGCGAAAGCCGAGATCAATGCCGCGGCCACCACAGCACGTCGACAGTCTTGAGTCCAAGCAACACGCCAGCTACGGCGCACACTACGCTCAGCGCGGCGTACGCGATTGCCATGGTGGTCATACCTCGGCGCAGTAAGAATGCGCTCTCATAACCGAACGCTGAGAAAGTCGTGAAGCCGCCTAACACACCCGTGAACAGAAACAACCGTGCCGAGCTTGAGAACAGATCATGGTGCTCCACGAGTGCGGCGAGCGCGCCTATGGCGAAGCAGCCAAGCAGATTCACGCTGAAAGTGCTTACAGGAAAATTCCACGTCTGTGTGTGATGGAGCACGAAACCTCCAAGTTTGTAGCGCGCGACCGATCCGAGCCCACCACCCAATGCCACGATGATAGCTTGTTTCAGCATGATGATTTCCTTCTGTTGCAGGAGTCATCAGCTATCGCGGTTCTCCCGCAGCCGCGGGATGGCAAACTCCATTGCCAGATTCGATATTATCGTGCGATAGCACGTGCGCAACTCGGCAAAACGTCCAACATTGCGTGAACGCATGAGGCAAATAGCAAGCCAACAATGGGAACAAGGACAATCGCCGTGCTCGTTACGATTGCGTTCAGCGTGATCGGCGTGCTGGGTGACTACTTCCTCAAGCTCTCAAGCGCTCGAGAGCAGCCGCTGCGGACGTCTTGGTTTTATGTTGGCTTCGCCCTTTATGCCTCGACCGCGTTCGGCTGGGTTTTTGTAATGAAACACCTGAAGCTGGCTACCATCAGCGTCCTTTATTCTGTCTCGCTGGTGTTGCTCCTCACCGCCATCGGCGTGGTACTGTTCCGGGAGTCGCTGAACTACTTTGAGGTGATCGGGATCGTGCTGGCTGTGGTCTCACTCGTGCTACTGATGCGCTTTGCCTAGTGACGTCAGGTCGACATTTCGCTATCTCTCCCGCGTTTGAGCGGACAGATGCCGCATTTTTTCGCGTTCGCCACGAACTTTAGGAATTCGCGCGCTGGTGGGCCAAATTTCATGTTCACTGCTTTTTCGAGTGCCTGTGAAATATTTAGTCCGCTCAGGTAGATCAGTTTGAATGCGGCTTTAATTTCGTCTCGATGTTTCGGACTGAATCCGGCACGACGCAGACCGACCACATTTAACCCGAAGACTGCATTGTGTTCTGCTGCCATGACGAAGGGTGGCAAATCTTTGCTTAACCCGGACCTGCCTTGCACCATCACCAATCGCCCGATGTGCGTGTGCTGATGAAAGGTCGATGCGCCGCCGAGGAATGCGCCGTTGTCCACGCGCACGTAACCCGCCAGCAAGCAGTTGTTCGCGATGACGATATTGTTTGCAATGACACAGTTGTGGCCGACGTGCACTCCGGCCATAAGAAAATTCTTATCGCCGATTTTTGTGGCGCTGTCTTCAGCGGTGCCGCGATGAATCGTGCAGTACTCACGGATGATATTGTCGTTGCCGATTTCCACGCGCGTCTTCCGGTCCGGTGAAAACGAGACATCCTGTGGCGGCGCGCCAATGATCGCGCCGTGTCCGATAAAATTCCGGGAGCCGATGGTGACGTTACTTTCAATCACAACGTGTGATTGAACTGTCGTTTTCTCGCCAATCTCTGCGTGTGGCCCAACAATTGAGAACGCCCCGATTTCCACGCCAGCACCGAGCTTTGTGTGCGGATCAACAATTGCCGTGGGATGAACTTTTGCGGAAGTCATCGCCGGTCCATTCGCGCGATTGAAAATACTTCGCTCACAAGACGCCTGCCTCTTTGAAACTGAAATAGCCGGCACTCGTGTCCGATGGCGCGCCGATGATGATGTGATCCAGCAGTTTGATCTGCAAAAGCTCGGCGGCCTCGGCCAGGCGGCGGGTCAAGCTGTGGTCAGTCTGGCTTGGTGACGCATCGCCGGATGGATGATTGTGCACGACAACGACGGCATAGGCCGAGTAAGTGATAGCCGGCCGAAAAATTTCGCGCGGGTGCGCGATGCTTTCATTCATGCTCCCAATCGAGACAGACTCGACTCGCATTAACCGGTACCGCGTATCGAGCAGAACAACACGGAGTGATTCCGTTCGCAGCATCCGCAATTCACGGCCGAGCAATTCGTGTATCAGGTCAGGTGAATCGAGTTTTTGCTGTGACAGTGGTTCCTGTGCGAAGCGCTTTCCCAGATTAAAGGCGGCGACAAGTTCCAGCGCTTTCGCTGCCCCAATCCCTTTGATCTCTCGCAGTTCCGTTACCGAGCAACGGCTGAGCTCCGCGAATGACTTGTATCGGTCGAGCAACTCGCGCGCGACCTCGATGACATTCGTCCCGCGCCGGCCGGTGCGCAGCAGGATGGCGATTAATTCCGCATTCGTCAGCGCGTCAGCGCCGCGCGCGAGCAGCTTTTCGCGCGGCCGCTCATCCTGCGGCATTTCGCGGATTTTGAGCGGCGACATTGATCAGCGTTACGCAGGATCAGACGCGAAGTTGCTCGAACATCCCGCACAAAGCGTCGCCGAGCGAAAACAAAGCGTCGGCGTAAGGATTGGACACGACCGCGTCCAGCGTGCATTGGGCCTCGCGAATCAAATCTGTGCCGGCCGCGATTGATTCGTTGAGTGCACCGTTGGTCGCGCCGTTCTTCAGGAGCTCAATCATTTCTTCGACCCGTTCTTCGAGCACCAGCTGGCAACAGCGTTCGCGCTCAAACTCCGAGGCAGACCGAAGGAAAATCAAAACCGGCAGCGTGAATTTGCCTTTGCGCAGATCGGTCCCCAGAGTTTTGCCGGTGAGGCTTTCGCTCCCGGCCAGGTCGACGCAATCATCATAAATTTGATAGGCCGTCCCGATTTGAACTCCGAACTTTTTGAATGTTTCGATCACGTGCGTGTCGGCTTCGCTAATCAGGGCAGCCAGTTGCGCGGCTGCGGAGAAAAGGGAGCCCGTCTTCATTTCGACGATGCGCAAATAATCATCGACGGTCAGGTTGAGATCGAACCGACGCTGCGTCTGGATCATTTCGCCGGAGCAAACGGTCGTAGCTGTGCGAGCAATGATGCGACCAATATCCGCATTCTCGAAATTTGTAGACAGGGTCAACGCATGCGCGAACAGACAATCGCCCAGCAAAACGCTGAGCGAATTTCCCCAACGCGCGTTGGCAGTAGGCTGTGAACGCCGTCGCTGTGCCTCGTCCATCACGTCGTCGTGCACGAGAGTGGCTATGTGGATCAGCTCGACTATGACAGCGAGATCCACATGGTCCGAGGTGAGCTTGCCGCTCGCGCCGCCAGCGAGAAGAGCCAGAAGAGGACGAAGGCGTTTGCCGCGACTGCCCACAGCATAGACGACGTAACCTTCCAGCGCAGGGTCGAAAGCCGCAGCCTGCTCGGCAATTCGCGCCTCGACCTTTTCAAGATGTGGCTGAACAAGCCGGGCGACCTGAACCAGCGAACCAGGCGCAGAAGCGATTGCCGTCATCCCTCGTCGTTTCGACCTTGAACCCGCCGTGAATTCCACGAGGCGAGAATAGCGGGACGGCTGATATGTTGTCAAAGCCTCACACCCCGATTTTTTGCAAGCGGTTGATCCGGCGCCAAGGCCGGCGCCCTGCTCAAGCCATCATCGCCTCCGCAACCAGGAGTCGCTGCCGTATTTTTGCTGAGCTAATTCGCGCGCCCGAATCAAAATTTGTTCTTCGGTTTCGCAATCAGTGCGATTGGCCGACAGTGCTTCGGCAAATCGTTTGGCCAATTTACTGTCAAGATCGGCGCCTTGAATACTGCCTTGTTGCAGCAATCCGCGGCGCGTGCGGCGTTGCGCCGCGCCGGCGACCTTGCGGCCACAAACCATTACATCCGCGGGCACCGGGTTCGCGAAACAGCTGTAACCGCTGCTGGTGACAGCGGCTGGCGTGCCAGTGTTTCCAGAGCCGGGATCAACGGCCGCAGCCAAAACTGCGCATTCACCAGTGGCATTCAACGCTTCACATAAGGCGCGGTGAACCCGTTCGTAAATCACCACCGACGATTCATTGAAGGCGCAATCAGCGGCAGGGATCACCAAACCGTACGTAAGATCTTCCCCATGCCAGACGATCCCGCCGCCGGTCCAGCGCCGGACGACGTCACGCCCAGAGGTGCAACGGGCGACATCGCTAAATCTTCCAAAATACCCAAACGACAGAGCAGGGGAGTGCCACCGATAGAACCGAATGGACGGAACCCTGGCATGCTCGAGCAGCGCTTCATCAATGCTCATGTTCAGTGCTGCCGAATGCGGAACGGTATCGCGATAAACTTCCAGTGCAGGAAATAATGTTTTTGTCATGTCGAGCGAAGTCGCGGCATCTGTAAGCTACCGCGGCGACGTGTTTCGAAAATACTCGAGAACATCAGCGCGCATTTGTCTCGTATCAGGCTGGCCGGCCTTGTAAAAGGCGTTCATGAAAATGATGATTCTATCCACAAATCCAATCTGTGATTCAGGTTTGCGACACACGCTTTTGCTTGTGCCGCTTATCGTCGCCTGCTGTGGATTCGTATCAACGATACAAGCGGTTAGCCCGGCACCGGATGGAAGCTATTTTGGGGCTAATACGGCTGAAGGCGGAGCCGGGGCGCTTTTCAGCCTGACAACTGGAACGAATAACACGGCTCTTGGTTCCGAAGCACTCTTTCGTCTTACAACCGGCAAACAAAACACTGCCACCGGAGCGCAAGCGCTGAGGAACAACACTGGTGACAACAACACCGCCGATGGTTTTCAAGCGCTCGATAAAAACACGACGGGCGAGAACAACACGGCTACCGGTTGGCGAGCGCTTTTTCAGAACACAACCGGCGATGCGAATAGCGCCAATGGTGTTCAGGCGCTTTATAGCAACACGAACGGCACCGGCAACACGGCCATGGGTTTTCAGGCGCTTTTCAATAATACAACCGGCAATCAAAACGCCGCCGTTGGCGAGGATGCGCTATCTGGAAATACAACCGGCCATGACAACATCGCCTTGGGCTACGGATGCGGTGGCAACATCACAACCGGTTCTAATAATATCGATATTGGCAATAGAGGTGCTTCCGGCGACGAGGGGACCATGCGCATCGGCACCTTTCAGACCGCTACTTATATCGCCGGCATTCATGATGCGCCTACCAGTGGCTCACCCGTTGTTGTGAGCCCGGACGGCCGCCTTGGTGTGGGGGTATCTTCTGCGCGTTTCAAGAGTCAAATCGAGCCGATGGACAAAGCCAGCGAAGCTATCCTCGCGCTGAGACCGGTCACGTTCTATTACAAGCAGGAGATTGACCCAAAGAGAATGATGCAGTTTGGCCTCGTTGCCGAGGAGGTCGCAAAAATCGATCCGGATCTGGTGATCCACAATGAAAAGGGCGAGCTCTACACCGTTCGTTATGAGGCGGTGAACGCGATGCTGCTCAACGAGTTTCTGAAGACACACCGAAAGATTGAGGAACAGCAAGCGGCCATTGCTCGGCTAACATCGACTGTGGCAAAGCAGGAGGCCACTGCCGCGCAGCAGCAAAATCAAATTGCAGCCCTCTCTGCGGGGTTGCAGAAGGTGAGGGCACAAGTCGAAATGAGCCGACCGGCGCCACAAATTGTTCTCAACAGCCGTTAAGGCGTGTCGTTTAGCTCGTCGAAGATTTTCGAGACCGCGTCGCGGGGCCGCGGGTGCGCAGTGATCGGACGGCCAATGCCTATATAGTCCGCGCCTGCTTGAAGTGCCTGACGCGGTGTCATAAATCGTTTTTGATCTCCTGGTTCTGCCCAAGTTGGACGAATTCCTTGGACGGCGATTTTGAGTTTGTCGCTAAATTCTGTCCTGAGCATTTTGATTTCGTGCGGGCTGGCGACAACTCCGTCAATTCCTGATTGAGCCCCTAACTTGGCCAGCCGCAAGACCTGATCGGCCACTTTATCGACGATGCCAATTTCGCGCAGAGTTTGGTCGGTAGAGCTGGTGAGAACAGTCACCCCCAACAGCAGCATGTCATTTGCGCGAGCCTCAGTCGCGGCGCGGACCATTTCACTGCCACCGCTCAAGTGAATGGTGAGCAATTGCACACCAAGATGACTCGCGGATTCGACTGCTCGTGCGACCGTGTTTGGAATGTCGCAGAGCTTGAGATCGAGCCACACTTTGGCGCCGGTTGCCAGGACCGCTCTCACAATTTCCGGGCCTTCGGCGGTGTAGAGTTGCAGGCCCACTTTGAAAAACGAGATCCGGTCGCGCAGCTTCTCGACGAGCTCGATCGCCTTGTCTTTCGTCGCGACATCCAGCGCGACGATGATTTTGTCAGCGGTTTTTGTCATTCCAGTGTCCGATTTGTCATATCGAGAAGTCGCCTGCCAAGCCATAGCTTTACGCGAAGGCTGGAGACATCTCAGTATTTCTGAGTCACAGCAAGAGATTCCTCGACTTCGCTCGGAATGACAGAACAAATTGCCAATGATGCAAGTGATCGCGCCGGCGAAAATCAACCTTTCGCTGAGAATTTTGAATCGTCGCACCGACGGTTTCCATCAGATCGAGACGCTCATCACGCCGATTTCGCTTCATGACGAGATTACGATCGAAAAGGCAAAAGGCGCCAGCGGCATTCTGTTCAACTGCGATGACCCGTCGCTGCCGACGGGCGGCGAAAATATTGTTGTGCGAGCGGCGAAAAGCTTTTTTACGGCCACAAAGCTGAAGCCGGCGGTCTCGATCGAACTGGCTAAGAATATTCCCCACGGCGCCGGTTTGGGTGGAGGTAGCAGCGACGCAGCCTCTACCCTGATGGCACTCAATGAACTGTTCGACACGAAATTATCGCGCGAAGCATTGTCGAAGATCGCACAAACGATTGGATCCGACGTTCCGTTTTTCATTTTTGAATCCGCCGCCTTCTGCAGGGGACGCGGCGAATTGGTTAGCCCTACGAAATTGAGCAAACCCCTGCGCCTTGTGCTGCTCAAGCCGGCATTCGCCGTTTCAACAGCATGGGCTTACTCGCGCTGGTGTGACTCACGCGAAATTCCGGACATGTCGTACGCTGCTCAGGACTTCGCTCGCCAGACGTTTGTGAATGATCTCGAGCGCCCGGTGTTCGAGAAATTTGTTTTTCTAGCCCGACTAAAGATGTGGTTGTTGGATCAGCCGGAGGTTGGCGCTGCAATCATGTCCGGCTCTGGTTCGACCATGTTTGGCGTAACACGCGAAAACGCCGATGCAGCCATGGTGGAGAAGCGCGCGAAAGCGGAGATCGATCCCGAGCTGTGGACATCGGTGTGCGAAACGCTCTTATTTTGAGTAGTGCACGCGTGCCGTGGATTAGTCGCCGAAGCGTTGGCGCAACTGCGCTCGTACGTATTCGCGATTTAATTTTGCGATGAAACTCGCGCTGATCTGTGCTGGGCAAACAGCCTCGCATTCGTAAGTGTTGGTGCAATTTCCAAAACCTTGCGCATCCATCACTCGTACCATCTCTAACACGCGCCGCTGGCGTTCAGGATGGCCCTGCGGCAAAAACGCCAGATGTGAAACTTTTGCCGCCGTGAAAAGCATTGCCGATCCATTCGGGCACCCAGCTGCGCACGCACCGCAGCCAATACAAGCCGCAGCTTCCATCGCCACATCGGCATCGTGTTTTGGAACTGGAATCGAATTGGCTTCCGGCGCGGAGCCGGCACGCGCCGTGATGAATCCACCGGCTTGCACGATACGATCCAGGGCCGTGCGGTCGATGACCAAGTCTTTCACGATTGGAAAAGCGCCGACGCGAAACGGCTCAATAGTGATCGTCGCGCCATCGCGAAATCTTCTCATGTAAAGCTCACAGACCGCGCCGGGGTGATGAGGGCCGTGAGCTTCGCCGTTAACCGTAAGTGAGCACGTGCCGCAAATCCCTTCGCGGCAGTCCGAATCGAACGCGACCGGCTCCTCCCCGCGACCGAGCAAGGTTTCATTGAGAATATCGAGCATTTCTAGAAACGACGTGTGCGGCGAGATGTCGCGCACCTCGTAGTCCATCAGTTTGCCCGATGAGTTGTGGTCTTTTTGTCGCCAAATCTTCAGGGGAAAGTTCATCGCACTGTGAATTGCAGAGCAACCGCATCGGTTGCCAGTTTTTGGGTCGGCAGGCGCGGCGCCTGCCCTACAGTTGCCTTCTTCATTTATAGCTTCTTTGCGTTAAATGCACCGTTTCGAAGTGTAGCGGTTCTCGGTGCAGCTTTATCTGTTGGCCTTCACCTTGGAATTCCCAGGCGAACACGGCTGTGTGGCGGTCGTCGTCCCGGAGTGCTTCGCCATCGGGAGTTTGGTGTTCCTCACGAAAATGTCCCCCGGCAGATTCGTCGCGCTCGAGCGCGTCAATGCACATCAACTCGGCGAATTCCAGGAAATCAGCGACGCGTCCAGCACGCTCCAAAGCCTGATTGTAATCCTCGTCGGTTCCAAGCACTCGAACGCCGCGGCCGCGGGACCAGAACTCGTCTCGCAGCTTCGGAATTTTTTCGAGCGCTTCACGCAATCCGTTCTCGTGGCGCGACATTCCGCATTTGTCCCAAAGAAGCAGCCCGAGCTCTCGATGAAACGAATCGAGCGACCGCGTGCCGTTGACGTTCAGCAGTTTTTCAATCCTGGCGCGCACATCTTTTTCTGTCTCGAGAAATTCCGGAGCATCCGGTGACGGCCGTTTTCCCATTTGGCTGGCTAAATAGTTGGGCAGCGTGTTAGGCAAAACAAAATAACCATCAGCCAACCCTTGCATCAGCGCGCTCGCTCCTAGACGATTCGCGCCGTGATCGGAGAAATTCGCTTCGCCGATGACGAACAATCCCGGCACGTTGCTCATCAGATCATAATCGACCCAGAGACCGCCCATGGTGTAATGGACGGCCGGATAAATGCGCATTGGCACTTCATAGGCGTCTTCGCCGGTGATCCGTTTGTAAACTGCAAACAAATTTCCGTAGCGTTCGCGAATTACAGCCTCGCCCTGGCGCTTAATCGCATCCGCAAAATCAAGGTAAACGCCACGCCCGCCAGGACCGACGCCGCGGCCCTCATCGCAAACCTCCTTCGCAGCGCGTGACGCAATATCGCGCGGCGTCAGATTGCCGTAGCTGGGATATTTTCGTTCAAGATAGTAATCGCGATCCTCCTCCAGGATATCGGCTGGCGGCTTGTCGCAATCCTCCTTTCGTTTGGGCACCCAGACTCGACCATCGTTTCGCAACGATTCAGACATCAACGTGAGCTTGGACTGGTGTTCGCCGGCAACCGGAATACAGGTGGGATGAATTTGCGTGAACGCCGGATTGGCGAACAGCGCGCCCCTTTTATAAGCGCGATACGTGGCAGTGACGTTGCAGCCACGCGCGTTGGTCGACAGATAAAAAACATTCCC
>DATBDJ010000034.1:0-14639 GCA_036269995.1 Candidatus Udaeobacter sp. | reverse complement strand
GCTCAACCTTGCTGCCGGGCATTTTGGGCTTGGTCACGGCAGCGGCGCGCATGCGCCCGATGAATATTATGTCATCGAATCGGCGAACCCAAAGGTTCAGGGATTCGATGGCGCGGTGATGTCCTTTGTGGAATATCTCTACGAATTGGCAAAACAACCATAAGCGACCACTCGCCAGCTGTCGTTCGCCCAGAGGAAGGTCGGGTGCTGCACGCTTTTGGGCAGGAAGTCACGATTCTCCTCGACGGTGAGCGCGCAGATAAATCTCACTAAGCTCAGCGCTGTCGTGCAAAGCGTTAGTCATATCGCCCCACTGAACGGTCAGCGTATTCACTGCCGAGACGCGTCGTTCCTTTGTTTGCGCTCTGATTTGAATAGCCAGATAGATTATTGACGGAATGCCCACCAGCACAGCTGCCAGCTGGCCAATCGCGCCTATCATTTGCCAGTTCATAAGAATTTTTCAGGATTCTGCGTGCAAATCATCCAGAAATTTGAGCACACGCAGCAAAGAAAACAAATGCACGTTCCAAACGTTTCCTAGACACGTTGTTCGGGAACTCGTCACTCTTGCTGCGCCAAAAGGAGATGAGCCGCAGTCAATGTGACAGCGGTTCGCCCAGCGTGGCAGTTCGCCTGTGGGCGAAGCGCATAAAGCTACAGCAGCTTCGCCTTTAAGTTGATATCCGTGCCGGCCAGAGCGACCGATACTGGACAGGTCTTTTTCGTCAGCTCGGCCTGTTCCCGAAACATTGCTTCATCAATCCCGGGAACGTCGGCTTCAGTGTTCAAATCGACAGACGTAATTTTTGGGCCACCGCCAGTCATCTCGAGCTTCACCGTCGCAGTCGTGCTGATGCGTTTTGCCGGGTGGCCTGCTTTCTCCAAGTTCGCCGAAAGAGCCATTGAGTAACACGCGGCCTCGGCCGCACCGATCAGCTCTTCGGGATTGGTGCCCTTGCCTTCTTCAAATCGCGACGAGAAAGAATACGGCCCCTCGAATGCACCGCTCCCGAGTTTCAACGTTCCTTTGCCCTGTTTGAGTGTGCCTTCCCATACAGCCAATCCAGTTCGTGTTGCCATTGTTTTGTCTCCTTATCTGTTCGTTTTAATTACGTTTCGCGAGGAGCCGATTGTACGCAATTTGGTTTTTGAGCGATTACGCAGTTTCAGTGGCGGCGATGTCGTTGAGGTTTGCGGCGCGCCCCTTAGTTATTTGCGCGTCCGCCAGCTCACGTTGTTTACGTCCAAGCCAAACACCGAGCGCACACCAACCAGCGACAATGAACACGCCGATGTAACTTATTGCACTCAACTTCAGGCCAAAGGCTTGCATGCCGCCATAAGACCACGCCCCGAATTGATCGCCGCAGCGATAACCGAATGTGTCGATAAAACTCTTGGCTTTGTACTTGTCCTCTCGCCGCAATACGGTGAATAGCACTTCACGCGCGGGCCGCATGAAGGCAAACGTGCTGGCCCGGCGGGCGACTTGAAAAATTGCGAGGACGGTGAGAATCGGTGCGATACCCATCGCAGCGAAGCCAAAAAGGCTGAGCACCGGCATGAAGAGCAGCGTGACCGTCACGCCGAGGAATTTCATGAGCCGTCCGGTAAAAAAAATCTGCAGGAACAGCGTCAGCGTGTTCACCGATAGGTCGAGTTTTGCGAAAAACGCGGTGCGTGCTGCCTTATCCACGAACCCGGCCTTCGTTAGCTCGGCCTGCTGAAAATACGCCCAGGTTGACGTAATCGTATAAAGCAGAATGAACAGGAACAGCCCGAACAGATATGGCGATTTGCAGATGTGAGTAACACCGTCCCAAAATTTTCCGCCGATTGGTTTCTCAGCCGCGGCCGCGTCTTCCGCTGATTGTGGGTCGTCTCTTCGAAATTCGGCCGGAAAAAAACGGACGCTTTGCGCAGCAAGCTCCAGCATGCCGGCACAAACCAACAACAGCACGCCAGTGCTGACGTGCTGGACGAGCGATGTAGTGATGAGGGGCCCAAGAATTCCTCCCAACGAGCCGCCGACGGCGATAAATCCGAACAGGCGCTTGCCTTGTTCAGTCGTGAATAGATCGGTCATGAACGACCAGAACACCGCGGTTGCGAAAAGATTAAAGACGCTGACCCAAACAAAAAAGCAGCCGTCGACCCACGGTTGCTTTCCCGGAGGAGTGTACTGCATCAGCACGAAAAAAATGATCAGGTTGAGGATGAAGAATCGGTAGGCGATCGGAATGAATTTCCGCCGCGACATGCGCGCCACGATCATCGAAAAGAGCGCGTTGGCGAGGATCATCGTCACCAGAACCACAGTGAACATCCACCACAGATTTTCATAACTCGAGGCGCCGATGTTGTCGCGAATCGGTCGGATTACATAGTAGCCGGCCAGCACAACAAAAAAGAAAACGAAGCTAAGCCACAGCGCACGCACCTCGTTAGGCCGAACGTCAACGATCTTGGAGAGAACGCCGTTCATTTCACACGTGCTGTCATCCTGAGCGTCAGCGAAGGACCGCTCCTACTCGCGTGACGGGTTCCGCAGTTGTGACGTCCGTCGGTCGCCACGGCGACCTCGAGATGACATTGCTGTTATGCTTTTTGTTTCTTCCAAGCGTTCAAGACCTCCGTTTCGCGCTCTGGCGAAAGACCGGCTTTCAAATGTGCCTGGCGATCTTGTGGCAACGATTTGAACCACGCGAGTGTGTCGCGCGCAGTCACGTCGAGCGGCCGGAATGTCAGCCCTTTGCTCAGCGCGCGATCGATCTTCGTCCGCGCAAGCGCATCATCTTTCCCGGTCCACACAGGCATGTCCGACCAAGGCTGCACTTTTTGCTCGGTTAAAAATTCCTCATTGACCCACATGAGTTTCGTGTCCGACTTCAACGCTTTTTTGATTCCATCGAGCATTCCGCCGATGGCCAACGGTTTGGCCGGACCGGTCGCGTTGTAGATACCTGTCTCGCGGTTCTCGGCCATGCGAATGGTCCATTCGGCCAGATCGCGTGCATCGATGAATTGAACAGCATTTTCAGGCGAACCCGGCGCCACAACTTCGCCGCCACGATCGATGCGCACCGGCCAATACGTAAATCGATCCGTCTCGTCACGCGGTCCCACGATAAGCCCCGGCCGAATGATCAGCGCTTTTTCGGGAAACCATTTCTCAGCTTCTTTCTCTGAGAGCACTTTAAGCGGTCCATAGGTTTTGAATCCGGAGGCGCGCATTGCTTCGATCGTCTCTTTGTACGGATCGGCGCCTTCGTATTTTTCCGTCGGTGCGTTTTCATCCGACGCCTGCTTCGGCTCGCCGTAAACCGAAATCGTCGAAATGAAAACGTAGCGATCTACGTTTCCTTTGAGGACCTGCGCGGCATCGCGCACCCATGCCGGCAGCGTTGTCGGATTATCAATGACGACGTCCCATTTGCGGCCTTTGAGTGCGTCAAGGTTGCCGTTGCGATCGCCGACGAGTTGCTCAACTTCTGTCGGCAACCCGCCGGGATGCGTTTTTCCGCGGTTGAACGTCGTCACTTTGTGACCGCGGCTCAGCGCGTAACGGACCTGATATGGCCCCGTGAATCCGGTCCCGCCGAGAATCAGAATCCGCATCGGTTTCACGCCTTGCTCTGCGAATAATGACGTAGGCCTTGCGCGTGCTGCAAGAGCTGCGACGGCGGAAAGTTTCACGAAGCGGCGGCGGTTCATATCCCGGATATAGCCGTTGTAGGGCGTCTGTGCCACACGCCATTGGCGTTTCACAGAATGGAGCCAGCGGGAGCTGAGCGATATAGACGGGAAGGCCGGAGGGTGAGCGAGCTGGTGCGAGCGAATCAAACGCCCTACAATGCAACGATGACGCGACGTGAGGTTGCGAAAATAATCGGCGGAACGACGGCGGGGCTGCTTCTGCCGGTGGGAGCATCGCGCGGGCAAACGAAAAACGAATTGCCAACAATGCTGATGCGCGCCATTCCTTCCTCCGGTGAGAAATTGCCCGTCATCGGGCTCGGCACGTGGCGAACGTTTGACGTCGATGTAACGCCGGACACGCGCAAGCCGCTCGAAGAGGTCCTCTCGTTAATGGTGAAACTCGGCGGCCGCGTCATCGATTCGTCGCCGATGTATGGACGCGCCGAGAAGGTGATCGGCGAACTCACGTCGGCGCTCGGCATTCGCGACAAACTTTTCCTCGCTACCAAGGTCTGGACTCGCGGGGAGGAGAACGGAATCAAATCGATGGAACGTTCGATGGCGCTTTTACGTACAACTGAAATCGACCTGATGCAGGTGCATAATCTGCTCGATGTTCAGACGCACCTGGCGACTTTGCGCCACTGGAAGGAGCAGGGACGCATCCGTTATCTCGGTGTGACGCATTACAACTCGAGTGCATTGTCTCAAGTTGAGAACATTGTGAAAACCGAGAAGCTGGATTTTCTCCAGATCAATTATTCGCTAATGGAACGTGAGGCGGAGCAGCGTGTTCTCCCGCTGGCGCAGGATCGGGGCGTTGCAGTGCTCGTGAACCGACCATTTGGATCGGGTGATCTCTTCGACAAAGTGCGTTCGAAACCGCTGCCTGATTGGACGGGCGATTTCGATTGCAGATCATGGGCGCAGTTTTTCTTGAAATGGATTGTCGCAAACCCGGCGGTGACATGCGCCATTCCTGCGACGGGCAAGTCGCAGCATCTCGAAGACAATATGCAAGGCGGATTCGGCCGATTGCCCGACCCAAACACGCGCCGCCGAATGGTCGAGCTGATATCCTCTTTGTAAGCGAATGTGAGCAAGCAAACGATCTAGCCATGGCCCAGTGGGCGCTTGGAGCCCGGTACGGGTAAGTGGGACCGGCCACAGGCCGGCGGCTACAGGATTCTCCAATTTTTCCAAGTGTCGTCCCGGAATCGCTCTCCGCATTGTTGCCTCAGGCTCAGGCATTTACGCAATCAACGGATGTCAAACTAAAATGCTGAATTTTTTCTGAAAAAATCAGTTGCGACCTTGGTCGATATGCCCGATAGGACGCGCGCTTTATGCGAAAACTTCTCACCGTAACCCTCACCATCTCAGCATGCGCGATATTTTGTCCGCGCCCAGCGTTCGCGCTGGTGTTCTCGGCGCCCAAGCCAAATTTTGTTTTCACAGACGCGTCCGGCAAAAAGCAATCCGCCGAGATCGTCGACAAATATTATCCGAAGAAGATCGTTCAGCCGTTTGCGAAGACCGACCCAAATATCGACCCTAAATTGCGCCGCGCGGCTACCATCGCCCAAGAACGGGCGCACGCGCACTCGCTCTCCAAGTGCTGGCGTTTTGTCAAAGAAGCTCTCGTTGCCGCTGGTGTGGTGAAGTCGCGTCCCGAAACCACGCTTGCGAAGCAAGCGGGCCAGGAACTCGTGAGTAACTACGGGTTCAAGAAACTTCCTGTCTCCGATCCTTACCAGGCGCCAGTCGGCTCGGTACTCGTGTATGACGCCAAGCGCGCAGCCGGCCATGTCGAGATTCGCACGGAGGATGGATTCGTGAGCGATTTTCGCTCCAAGACGCCGTCTCGCCGGCCGCTGCTGGGCGTTTTCGCCAAGAGCTGATTTTCGGCTATCCGCTCCTCGCGCGTCGGTCAAGGTTGGCTTTTTGCTGGCTAACCAGCGACTTCGCGGGAACCTTCCGCGGTGAATCAACCAATCCGCATCGCGATGTGGTCTGGTCCGCGAAACATATCCACCGCCATGATGCGGGCGTGGGGCAGCCGCAAGGATACCTTCGTCCTCGATGAGCCGTTTTACGCGTATTATCTGCACGCCACCGGCAACCAACATCCCGGCGCGGATGAAGTGCTCGCAACCGGCGAAACCGACTGGCGCAAAGTCGTTGCGCGTTTGACTCGTCAGGTCTCCAAGGGCAGGCGGATCTTCTTTCAAAAACAAATGACACACCACCTGTTGCCGGAAATAGATCGAGAGTGGCTTGAGACGGTGACGAACTGCTTTCTAATCCGCGATCCGCGCGAAGTGATTGCTTCGTATGTGAAGAAGCGCGAGAAACCTGCGCTGGAAGACCTGGGGTTTATTCAGCAGGCGGAGATTTTTGATTACGTCCGGAATCGAACGAATTCTACCCCGCCAGTTATTGACGCGAAGGACGTGCTTGTCGACCCGGAGCGCGCCCTGCGGCTGCTTTGTGCCGCTGTCGGCGTTGAATTTAGCAAATCAATGCTTTCCTGGGCGCCGGGAGTGCATGAGACGGATGGGGTTTGGGCCAGGCATTGGTACGCTGAGGTCGCCAAGACAACCTCATTTCGGCCATATCGTGAGCGCGTTAATAACGTGCCAGATCGATTCGGGGAAATGTACGAGCGCTGCCGCGAGTGTTATGAGGGACTCTATCAATACCGACTGCACTAACGTCTCTCGCACAAAGGGCACAAAGGTTCACCAAGTCGTTAGATTAAGTTTCTTCTTTGTGGCCGTGGCGGACATTGTGCGAGGTAATCCGAATGCTGCAGAAATTCGATGAACGAAATCGTGATCTCCTTGTAAACATCAACGGCGAGCTGATTCATCGCGATAAGGCCGGTATCAGCCCGTTCGATTCGGCAGTGCAAGGCGGTGACGCAGTGTGGGAAGGTTTGCGACTATACAACGGCCGAATCTTCAAACTTCACGAGCACCTTGATCGACTGGAGCGTTCCGGCCGCGCACTTGCATTTTCAAATATCCCAGCGCGAGGAACCATCATCGACGAAATCAAGCGCACGCTTGCCGCGAACAAGATGCGTGACGGCGTGCACATTCGCCTCACGCTTAGCCGCGGCGTGAAAATCACTTCGGGCATGGACCCGCGGCTGAATGAAACCGTGCCTACGTTGATTGTGCTCGCGGAACACAAGGCGCCCGTGTACGCGAAAACGGGCCTGAGTTTGATCACTAGCAAGATCCGCCGCCCGCCGCCTGAGGTGCTGGACGCGCGAATTCATCACGCCAACCTGCTGAATTCAATTCTGGCGAAGATCGAAGCGAACAGTGCCGGCGCCGACGACGCTCTCATGCTCGACACGCGCGGTTTTGTCGCGGAGACGAACGCCACGCACATTTTCATTGTGCGCAACTCCGATGAATTGCGAGCAGGCGGCGAGTTGGCGACCAGTCGCATTATGGCGTGCCCAGAGGGAATTACCCGAGCCACGGTGATTGAAATTTGTGCTGCCGAAAAACTTCGCTGTGTCGAGACCGACTTGCCTGTCGCCGATGTTTATCAGGCGCACGAGGTGTTTTGCACCGGCACAATGGGTGAGTTGGCCGGTGTCACGAAAGTCGATGATCGGCAGATCGGCGACGGCGAAGTTGGCCCGACGACAAAACGCCTGAGCGATCTTTACGTGCGACGGACTGCAACTGAAGGCGTGCAGATTGTGGATTTGTAGTCGCGAGGTGTAATAACGGCAGTGGAGGTGTTATGGCCTAGCACGTTGAAAGCGACGCGAAGACGCATCGCACTCCAAAAGCACTGCGTGCGGAAACATAAAGCGCTGATACGATTTTCGGCGAAGATTTGGGAGTGCGCCAAGCGTCCTGGCGTTGCTTTGGTACGCAGGAAGACCAACGTTATTCGTCCCACGTTCTCTTCTTGAACGAAACCCGACCTGAGCCTTCCTCGAACGCTTCAAAGTGCCCAGGGTTCTGCTGGTAGTATTTCTGATGATACGCTTCAGCGGGATAAAATCTCGTCGCCGGCAGAATTTCTGTGACGATCGGCTTCTTGAATTTGCCCGAGTGCGCGAGCTTTTCCTTTGAATCTTCGGCAATTTTTTTCTCCTGATCATTGCCATAAAAAATCGCGGCGCGATAACTTGGGCCGATGTCGGTAAACTGGCCGTCAGCCTGCGTGGGATTGATTTGGCGCCAATAAATGTCGAGCAGCTGCTCGTAAGAAATTTTCGACGGATCGTACGTGATGTCGATTGATTCGCGATAATTGGTCTTTTCCGATGTAACGAGTTCGTAAGTAGGGTTTGGTTCTTTTCCACCACTGTAGCCGACCACCGTTTTGATGACTCCGGGAGCTTTGTCGAACGCCGGCTGAATGCACCAAAAACAACCGCCCGCAAAGATAGCTGTCTTGGTTGTCGCTGCGGACGCATCTTGTGCATGGCAAATACCCAGGACGCCAACAGCCGCGCAACCGAGCGCGAGAAGAAAGGCTCGTTTCATTTTTCAATATTACCACGCTTCTCACGTCGTTGTTGGAACTGAATCAGCTCGTTTTTGCTTGCCCTCATGAAAGGCGGTGCTCATAAAAAGGGTGGGCCTCACCGAACGGATCCAGAAACCATCAAATTTTTCTCCTCAACGTGCCTGCGGACGAGGGTACTTCAGCTCACCGCAGGCACGTTTGTTCCCGACTCATTCAGCGGTCGCAGTTTTCCCTGACGAATCGGCTCCATCTGGAAGAGATTTTCGGACGTGATGCGCCGTTGCACGTGGATCTTGGCTGCGGCGAAGGCTCATTTCTTTGCGCCATGGCGCAACGCCTGCCGGAGAAAAATTTCCTGGGCATCGAACGCCTTGTTGGTCGTGTGCGCAGCGCTGCACGCAAAGCCGCCGATCTGAATAATGTGCGGCTGTTGCACATCGAGATCTCCTACGCAGTGAGGTACCTTTTGCCGGCGGAATCAGTGGAAACATTTTATCTCTTGTTTCCAGACCCGTGGCCAAAGCGGCGGCATCATCGGCGCCGAACCGTCACCGAAGACTTTGTGAACACCCTCAGTGCGGCTGTTTGCAAGGGAGGGGTCATTTACATTGCGACGGATCATCTTGAGTACTTCCGCAAAATCAAAGAGATCGCGAGTTCAGTTGCCGGTTTGGCGGACGCCGGCATCGACCTGGGAGTGCCCTCGAGCAAATTTGCCGGGGTTTTCCAACAGCAAGGCGCGCCGATTTACCGGGTTGCGCTGCGAAAAGTTTCGCCCGTCAGATAGCTTCGCGCTTCCCAATCGTCGTGACGGAAGGAGAGCGTGACGGCGCCTGTCAGATCTTGCCGGAAAAGTTTTATACCGCGTTTTCGCAATTCTTCCGTCCACGAGTCGCTGATTCGCTCGTGATCGGGAAAATCGCGCGAGGTCGCGATGATCAGTCGCGGCCGCACCGCGTCAAGGAACGCGGCAGAGCCAGATTGTCCGGAATTATTTTGGCCTTTTACGATAATGTTGCTGCGAAGATCGGAATGCCGCGCCAACAAAGCCTGCTCTGTTCTTACGCCGCTGTCTGACATGAACAAGATCGATGCTGCCGGCCCCACCAATAGATGAACAACCAACGTTTGGTCATCGGATATTGACGAACTGAAGTCCGGCGGCGGAAACAAGATTTGCGCCGTAACATCTGGAGATACGCGCAAGTTTTCTCCTGCAACGAGCGACTCCGGTTCAATTCTGCGCTGTAGAAACAAACGTTGCAAAGCGCGGTGAATGGCTGAGCGATCGGGCGCCGGATTGTCCAGTACGCGCACTCGCGGAAAATCGTCGAGCAATTGGGCGGTGCCGCCGAGGTGAAGTGCGTCGCCGTGTGTAAGGACCAAACCGGCAAGCCGATTCACGCCTGCCCAATGAAGATACTCGCGCACGACGCGTTGATACGTGCGGGCATTCCCACAGTCGAACAGCCAATCCGTGCCGCATGTGTGCAAGCGGACCGCCGCTCCGGCCCCGACATCCAGAACAGTGATGCTGGCAACGAGCTTTTCGGGCCAAGGTGGCTCCCCGACGTAAAAATGGCCGCCGGGCACTTGCGCGAACAAGTTCACGATACCGAGCACCAGTGTTGCAAGCGCCCAGTTGGCATTATTGAAAATGACCGCCAGCGACGGCAACAGCGGTGTCAAAAGCAGGGATAGCAGTGCAATGCCAAGGACGAAGAAGGCAACTGGAACGACAATCAAGTTCGCCAGCAATGAAATCGGGGTGACGAGATGAAAATACCAAAGGATCAAAGGCAGTGATCCGATCCAGGCGGCAAATGATACCGATGCTCCACGCGAAAGCCGCCGCGACGCCGAATCGAGCCAGAGTCGTGGCCCGCGCAATAGACTTGGCGGCAGGAAAGGATCGCTCGCGGTCCACTGACGCAGGTACCCGAAAGCCGGATTAGCAATCAGAACGATTGCGCCGACAACGGCGAACGAAAGCTGAAAACCGGTGGAAAACAGTTCATTGGTGTTCCAAGCAAGGAGGAAAAAAGCCGCCGCAGCAAGACTGTTGAGTGCAAAAACTTTTCGATCGAAAAAGAAGCCGCCAACGAGAATGGAAGCCATTACGGCCGCGCGCAGACTCGGCACGTGCAATCCGGTAATGGCCGCGTAAAAAAAGAGCGACGGAATGATGAACGCTGCGGCCCACTTCCGTGACAGGCGTGCGACGGTTGCGACCATCCACAAAAGCGCTGCGACAATTCCCACGTGCAGACCTGCCACAGCGAATAAGTGAATCGTGCCGGTTTGTTGAAACGGTTCTTCGATGTCCTTCGCTGTGTCGTGCCTGATACCGAGTACGATACCGTTAAGAAAACTTTCCACTTCGGGAGAGTTCTCCAAGCCGCTGCAAAGCGCTTTCTGCATCCATTCGCGCGAGGTTTGTGCCGCGCGCAGGAACGGATTGCCGCCGCCATGCCGAAGCAGCGTGCCCTCTTCCGGATACCGCACGAAGAGCATTCGCAAAATATCGTGCCGCGCCAGATAAGATCGCATGTCGAATTCGCCCGGATTTCGCGGCGGTGATATCGGTTCGGCTGTTCCAAACAACTGCAGTTCATCGCCAAATGCAGGCGCGCCTTTCCAACGGACCTGCCAGACGGTGTGCGTACTTTGTTGCCTGCCTTCGAATTGGATTGATTTCAGCTTAAGCAGGAAGGTTGCAAATCCACTTGGCGAAACCTTCGGCTCGCTGATGACCGAGCCAATTGCTGTAACAACTCGTGGCCGATTACCCAATTCACCTGCGAGCTGCTGACCTTCTGTGTCTCGGGTATGAAGGTTGTGCAGCAGGAAAAAACCAGCGCCGACGAAGAGGTAAGTCGCGGCCACTCGCGGCCGCCAAGTCGAAGCAAGAATGCTAAGGGCGAGAATTGTCGCCGCTGGCAGCAGAGCGGCAGACGGAATCGGAAAAATCTCGGCGATCACAATTCCCATCGCGGCCATCAGCGCCAGACCAACAAATGGCTGGCGCGGCGGAGTGAGCATTTTCACGTATCCGCTTTTCGCCTATGCCGCATTTATAAGGCAAGTCGCAATCGTGATAGCGTTGTCATATGGGTTAAAACTCGGAGAAAACGCCCGACATTGAAGCGTAGATGCGCGACTGCATAGCCGAGCGTATTTTGCCTCGTGCAGGACCTTTTTGAAGAAACGGCCGACGTCGAAGCCACAAACAGCGCTGCGCCGCTGGCTACGCGCATGCGTCCGCGATCGCTCGAAGAATTCGTCGGTCAGGAACACATTCTGGGCCCGGGCAAGCTTTTGCGACGTGCGATTGAAGCCGATCGTTTGCCTTCTGTCATCTTGTCCGGACCGCCCGGAAGCGGAAAGACCACCCTCGCGCGGATCATTGCAGAGATGACGCACGCGAAATTTATCCGCATCAGCGGCGTGGAAAGTAATGTTGCCGAAATGCGTCGCGTGATTGCCGCAGCGATAAACCGCATTCGCACGTCGGGTCGAAAGACGATCCTGTTCGTCGACGAGATCCATCATTTTAACAAAGCGCAGCAGGACATTCTTTTGCCCGACGTCGAGGCCGGAAATCTTCGGTTGATCGGCGCGACGACTTACAATCCTTTCTTTTACGTAAACAGTGCCCTCGTTTCGCGCTCGCAGGTTTTTCGACTCGAGGCGCTGAAATCGGAACAACTGGAGCTGTTGATCGATCGCGCATTGGCCGACAAAGAGCGCGGCCTCGGGAATTACAATGTCAAAATGGACAAGGAAGCGCGGCGTCATCTGGCCAAGCTCAGCGACGGGGACGCACGTAAATGTTTAAACGCGCTGGAGATTGGGGTGCTCACAACGCTGCCGGAACTAGCGCGACCGTCTGCGGTTGCGTGTGGTGAAAGGGCAAGCGAGGACGATCGCCCGACAATCCATTTCACGCTCGAAGTTGCCGAGCAAAGCATTCAGCAAAAAGCCGTGGTGTACGACCGTGCCGGCGACGCGCACTACGACACAATCAGCGCGTTCATCAAAAGCATGCGCGCTTCGGATGAAAAAGGCGCGATGTACTGGCTCGCGAAAATGCTGCACGCCGGTGAGGACTTTCGTTTCATCGCGCGGCGGATCGTAATTTTTGCGAGCGAAGACGTCGGCATTGCCGATGCAGAGGCGTTGCAACTCGCAGTCGCAACACAACACGCCGTGGAATTCGTCGGAATGCCCGAAGCTCGCATTCCTCTGGCGCATGCGACCGCGTACATGTGCCGCGCGCCCAAAAACCGCGAAGCCTACGACGCGTTAAATGCCGCGACCGAACAGATTGAAATGGAGCAAACGAAAGTCGTGCCCGAGCATCTGAAAAATATACATCTGCCGGTGAATCCAGACGTGTAATGGCTGAGCCCTGCCCCTAGATTTTCGAACGTCTCTGGCAAGCGTGATGAGAAAGTTTGGCGACGGGACAATCGCTCGGTTTCTGCGGCTGATTCGGTTTTCCCACACAATTTTTGCGTTGCCGTTTGCCTTGGGCGCGCTGGTTGTGGCGGCAAACGGCTGGCCGTCATCGCGAACTCTGTTGCTGGTGATCGCGTGCATGGTTTTCGCGCGCACCTCGGCGATGCTTTTCAATCGGCTCGTTGATTGGTCGCTGGATCAGCGGAACCCGCGCACTGCTTCGCGTCACCTGCTCGTTTTAAAATCGATTGCTGTTATGTCGCTCGTAATGAGTTCGGTGGGGTTCGTTGCATCGGCAGCGGCGATTAACCATCTCACGCTTCTGCTCGCGCCAGTGGCACTTTTCGTGATTTTTTTCTATTCAATCACGAAACGGTTCACGAGTGCGACGCACTTCTTTCTCGGGCTCGCATTAGCAGTAGCTCCAATCGGCGCCTGGATCGCGCAGACAGGCAAGATCGATCTGGCGCCTATTGTTCTCGCAGTGGGTGTGATTTGCTGGGTCGCCGGATTCGATCTGATCTATGCCACTCAAGATTATGATTTCGATCGTCGCGAAGGCATTCATTCGATTGTGGTGAAACTTGGAATCACGCGCAGCCTGCATCTGGCTCAGGTACTGCACCTCTTGACCTTTCTCGCGCTCATTGGGTTCGGCTTGGTGGTGAAACTTGGGTCGCTCTATTACTGGTCAATGCCGCTAATCGCAGCCGCGCTCTTGTACGAACACAAAATCGAGAAACGCGATCCCACCGGAATCAATCGCGCGTTCTTTCAAACCAATGCATTCGTGAGCGCCGTGTTTCTCGTCGCAGTTTGCGTGGACCGGCTGACTTAAACTGGCCGCACGGCGATAATTTCTTATTAACACCCCGCTTCAGCGGGATGCGAATGCCAGCGACAAGTAACAACTGCTCTAGCAGTTTCTCAGTGCTGTTAACAACTCGCTGAAGCGGTTCACATTTTGTGCGCTGCAAATCACATCGCTGAAGCAAGGTGTTAATGAAATCACATCGCGTCCAGCATTGCCACGCGTCGTTCGTGACGCCCGCCGTCGAAACCGGTTTCAAGCCAGATGCGGACGATGTTCAGCGCGAGATCTTCGGAAATCAGGCGCTCACCGAGCGACAGCACGTTTGCGTCATTATGGTGGCGGGACAGCCGGGCGGATTCTTCGTTCCAGCACAGCGCGCAGCGCACGCCATGCACTTTGTTGGCTACCATCGCTTCGCCGTTGCCGGAACCGCCGAACACAATGCCTCGAACACATTCGCCGCGCGCAACTGCTTCCGCTGCCGGCCGGATGAACAACGGGTAATCCACCGGTTCCTCACTGAACGTGCCGACGTCTTTTACGTCGTGGCCGAGCGAGCTAAGCAGTTGTTTTACTTTTTCCTTGTAAGCAAAACCGGCGTGATCGGAGCCGAGCGAAATTTTCATGGTTGGAGTGTTAATTGGAAGCGTGCAGCGCTGTCGAGGAATCTCTTCGCATTGCCGAATGAAGAACGTCGAAGCACGAAGGAATCACGAATGCTCAATGACGAACCATCATGGCATCGCTTTTTCGTCATTCTGCATTGGGATTTTGTCATTTCAGACGAAGACGCGACTTCGCTCGACATGAAGAGTTTGCTAGCCTCCGTGCAATTTCTCTAGCTCGCGCCAAATCTCCTTCTCACGATCGGTTATTTTCTTCGGCACGTTGATCTGAGCCACGACGTACAGATCGCCGCGTTTTCCAGAGACTCCGGGCAAACCACGTTCACGCAGACGAAATCGCTGTCCACTCTGTGTCCCCGCCGGAATTTTCAAGCGCACTTTTCCTTCTAGCGTAGGCACCAGCAGTTCGGTTCCCAGTACTGCCTGCCACGGCTGGATTTTCACTTCGTGGATCAGGTCGCTGCCTTCGACGGTAAAATCGGGATGTCTTGCCAGACGCACCCGGAGAAAGAGATCGCCGCTTTTGCCTCCGC
>DATBDJ010000033.1:0-59185 GCA_036269995.1 Candidatus Udaeobacter sp. | reverse complement strand
GGCCAATCCCTCATGCTGGTAGCGGCGATTGAAAGCCCGGCCGTTGCTTCCGCATCCGTTACGGGATCTCGATCGCCAAGGCGGTTCAGGTGAACCGCCCCTACCAACTTGCGTACAGATCAGCTATTTCTTGTACGCCGGAACCTCCGGCAACTCCGGTGGCAGCAAGCCTTCCTCTTCTTCGTTCAACGGCACACCCGCGGGTGTGATGATGCGCGCGGTAACGAAGATGACCAGGTTCTTTTTGGTGTGCTGCTCGACGTTGGTACGAAAGGCGCGGCCGACCAGCGGTATGTCCCCAATAATCGGAACCTTATCCTCGGTCTTCTGCACGTCCTCACGCATCAACCCGCCGAGCACAACTGTTTGTCCATCATAAACGCTGACGCTCGTCGTTACCTTGCGGGTACTGAACACCGGCTGGTTAATCACGTTCGGGGTGAGCTCGACGGGAACAGATCTCGTAATCCCACCGGCCACCGTTTGGATACCAACTGCATTGATCGGGCTGCCATAATTGATGAAGCCTTCGAACTCGACAACCTGCGGTACTAAATTGAGATCGACTGTCGTCCCATCTCCTCCCACTACAGGCTCAACTTCCAGAGTCACGCCTGTATTTCGCGTCTCCCAATCCTGAGGTGTGGTTGGCGTCACCACAACTGGAACGGCCGCTCCTCCAATAAGAGTAGTTCCAGTGGTGCTGCTGATCGACGGAACCTGAGGTTGAGTGTAGGTCCGCGGATAGCGAAATTCTCTTACGACTTCAACGATGGCGCGCTGGCCGCTCTTCGTCGTGACCCTCGGCGCGGAGAGAAGATCTATTCCTTTCTTTTGGTTCAGCGCGCGAATCACAACCTGGAATTGCGGATTGGTGAACACGCCTGCCAATCCAAAGATTCCTGGAGCGGCGCCAGCAACTTGCCCCAGACCTGGCATCAACAGCGCATCGAGCGCATTCGCGCTGATTGCGAAATTGCCGCTGCGGTTTCCGGACGTGACGGGATTTTGTCCAATCGGAACTCCGTTATTGTTGAACGGAAAATTCGCCGTATCGACAGGCATGCCGTTCCCTGCGGTCCCGCCTGCACCGAATGTTTTGCCGTTTAGGCTGAATGGACCCAGCAGCCAATCGAAGCCGAGTTCCTTCAGATTATTCTGATTGATCTCAACAAATTTTGATTCGATCTCGACCTGCTTCGGCTGTGAAATATTCGCCTGATCAACCAGGGCATCCACGAAATCCAGGTTGTCCTGGGTATTGCGAACGATCAGCGTTCCGCTGTGTGGCCAGAATGTTGCGCTTGCCCCAGCGGGAAACGGAACCCCCATGCTCTGTAACATCGTTATGGCGTCCGCCCTGCCTACGAGTTGACGGTCGTTTACGAGAGTCTGCCGCGTGCTGGCGGTGGCCTGTAGCAAATTTGAGGCGCTCGTTGCGCCTGCGCCGGTGCCGGTGCCCGAAGCGGTCTGAAAACTCACGGCTTCCTTTTCAATGATGTTGCTGGCGACAGGTTGAGACTGTGAGCCTCCACTACTTCCGGCTTGAGTCCCTCCACTACTCAAGCCACCGGTAATATTGTTTCCGATGTAATAGCCCACGTCGAGCGGACCACCGAAGAATTCCGGCGGCACGTGATATCGTTTCGTGACTAGTTCGTTGCTCTGTTCGGTAATAGGGATAACGGACACGGCGTACGGATCTGTTTTGACCTTTAATCCCGCTTGATTAGCGATGTACCGTAGCGCTTCACCCAGCGGAATGTTGTCCAGGTTCACAGTGATGCGCGCTCCGGCTGGGCCGGCTGGTGGCACAACGACTGGCACTCCACCAGGACCTGTCTGCCCAGGCGCACCCGGAGCCGCGGGCCCCGTAGCAGTCCCAGCTGGAGCGCCAGTACCAGCCGCCGGAGGAGCGCCACTGCCGGGCGCCGGAGTACCGTTACCTGGTGGCGGCGCGACCTGCACTGGCATTGAAGGTGGCGCAATCTGTCCAAGAGGAACGAGCCGCAGCACAATGTTCACGCCTTTCGGGTCAGGTCCTGGATCGTTCTCCGTCGCCTGTTCACGAAGAACATCGATTGCTTCTCGAATTGTCGCGTCGCGGAATTCAAGGTGCGGGATGACAATGCTTGTTAGCCTTCTGTTAACCGCCGCCGTTCCGCGCAGATCTCTTCCCGCCCCGGCTCCCGCTACCGGCCCAACAACGCCATATTTTCTGACGGGTTGCTGCCACGCTCCCTCGACTTGCCAAAGCTGACGTGAACGTGACTCGTTGTACGCTTCTTCGCCGTACTGGTACTTCGTGTTGTTAATTTGTTCCTGCCCCCTTCGCGCCGCAGTGTTGTACGGGTCAAGCGCGAGCACCTGATCATATCGCTTCATCGCCATGTCGTACTGCCCCGATTTGTAAAAGCCATCGGCCTCGGCAAGCAGTTGTTTTACTTCTTCGACCTTGTTGATGAAGGTTGGCGTGACCGTTTTGTTGAAGTAACCCGGCGTCCGCAGATGCCTGTAGAGTTCCTGCGCTTCGCGGCAGTTCGGATCGTAGCGACTGCTCAAGATTTCACTCAGGATCGCTTCCGCCGCCGCGTAATCACCTTGAGCGATGCGCGCCTGCGCCATGGCAACCCCACTTTTGCAAAATCCGCCGACAGCTTCGTCGTGCGCTTTGCCCGAGACGACTGAATCCGGCAGATAACCTACGGCTGTTTTAAATTCCTGATTCGCCAGCGTGTAATTCTTCGCTTTCATGGCGGTTTTGCCGCGCGTAAGGGCGGCTTCGCCTTGTGGCATGCCAGACTGGCGCCGCTGCACTTCGCGCTCGGCAACGTTGTCCGAATTTTGCGCGAAGCTCGTCGCGGAAATGAACAACGAGCAGAGCGCGACTAGCGCAAGCCCAATTTGGTTGTAGGGCGTTTGAAAGTCTGGCCGTTGCTTCGCATCCGTTACGGCTGTGAAACGCCACGGCGTCTGACACAGACGCCCTACAATGTTTGATCGTATAACAGCGGGGGCAGTAAACATTTCATTCATATTTGATCCTTCCAGGGGGCGGCGAAACCGATCTTGAATCCGCGCATTTGAATTTTGCGTGTTCACGGTTACCGCGTTGGCGGGCTGCACATTCGAGCGCTTTTACTGATCTCTTCTACGGAGTTCAAGGAAAATTTCTTAAGATTTTTGAGCCAGGAGCGGTTGAAGGGATCACGAGGGACCGCAAATCACGCAGATTTGCGGATTCACATGAGAAAAGCTGGCCATTGCGACTCCGTCCGCGGCGGACAGGAACCCACGACACCCCTTCTGCCTTTGCTTGTTTGAAACTCGCTCGCTGCCCGCGCTCGCTCGGCGCTACCCATCGCGCCTTTACCTTCTATCTCGGAAATCCCTTTCCTCGATTGAAACTCCCTCGCCTCCCGCTCTCGCTCGGTCGCGTGATCCTGACGGAGCAAAGGACCTCCAACGCGGTGTTGGGCAAGCGGAACTTCGAGCGCCGCAAACTCCGAATGCGCGGTCCCTCACTTCATTTGGGATGACAACGGTTGTTGCAAGACCTTGAGCCGCTCAAATCCTGCGAATCGACAATGCCCACTGCTTTTGCTGATTCAAAAACCTTGTCGTGACTTTGGCGAATTCAACCAACGCCAACTATTGCTAGTTGTAATTATCGGTCTGACGGAACCATCGTAAAATGCGAGCGCGACCAACAATCAGATAATAAGTCGGCCCTACGACAGTCGCTTCTCCGGGCTCGCCGATCGTCCCTGAAGCAGAACAGTAATGGCCCGGCCAAGTCCCAATGCGGAGCAATCTATTCTGAACTGCATCCTGAATTTCGTGGGCCGTAAATCCCTCACCCAGCAGCGTGTTGGTTGCCAATTTTATATCACGCTGTTCCATGATCAGTTCGAACCGGCGCTCGGTAGCCAGCGTCTCGGACACAACCCGGTACCTGCGTTCTACATACTCTCCAGATCCCCCAGCCTTTAGCCGCGCTGGAGCACCGCAAAACAGCATAAGAAAAATCCCAAAATACGTAACACGATTCCAGTTCACGTTCCGAAGAATGACAGGCTGCGCCAGGTCAGGGCAAGTCAAAATTGCAACACTGCAGCAAACAGCGAATGACACGAATTGGCACGAAAGAAGAAGCCAGAAACCACGGATCACATGGATGGCAGGGAATAACAAAATCCGAGTGACGAAGCACCGGCCTTTCGGAAACTACGACGTGGCGAACGAATCGGTGCGCATGGCCGCCGGAGCAAGCAGCGCCTGCCAAAAACTATCCGCGTCATCCGTGGTTTCTGGTTGATTAGTATCCATTCGTCCCGCAGTCGCGGGATTCGTGCTTAGATTCTCTACGGCGCGGCGAAGCCGATCTCGATCAGCGCCTCTGGTTTTTCGGTGTTCACAATGACAGCCCTGTTCGGCTGCACTTCCACCAGCTTGTATTTAGTTTCCTCCATCGGCTTCAGCGAAAATTCCTGGTCTTTTCTTACTTCAAACTCCCGGCGGCCGCCCCAGGTATAAACGAACGTCGCGACTGATTGCGGCGAGGTGGCGATCTTTCCCTTTACGAGCGTAACGCGCGTACCGCCGTTCTGGTGTTCGAGGAGCAACTCCGACACGTCTTCATTCATGCCGAACTCGTTGCGGGCGCGTTTCTCTGCGAAGTCAACGATCTTGAAATCGGTGCCACGGATAAGGTCGCCGATCTTCAAAAACTGCGTCGGCTCGCTTTGATCGATGGTATTAATGCCGAATGTGTTTTTTATGCGCGAGGCAAAGACGTACCGAAATGGTTCTTCTGTCGCAGAAATCAGATGCAGTTTCGTGGTGTAATCCGGGTGCGACTCTTTCTTTGTCGGGTCCGTGTTCCCCTGCCATTCATCCAAATTTGTGAATCCGTCCTTGTCGGGATCCTGATCGAGAGCGTCGGCGTCTTCGATTGGTAATCCGAATTTTTCGAACCAATCATTTGGAATCGGAGGATGCACCTGTGTGTTTTGCAGCGTGGCGGGCAGGCCGTCGGGGCCGATGAAATGTTTTTCCGGAACAAAAAGTCCCGAGCGCCTGCTCGCCTTCCATTGCGTCGGGTTTTGGACCTGCGCCGCAGCGCGATCGAGTTCGACAGCGACCGGCGGCGGCGACGCGGGTTTTGCGCGAGACGCTTGCGGAGCGGCAAGGCTCCAGCCGAACTGGATGGCGCTCCATCCAATGCAGATCGTCGAGACGAGCAGAAAGGCGGCCGCCGCCACCAATGCGGCGCGATCGTAATTCGCCTTAATCCAATCCAGTGCCTTTGCCACGGCTAATGCTTAACCACGAATCACCGAAATGATGAAGCACGAATGTCGAATGACGAAGATGAGAACCTGTGAACAATTAGTCATTCGGGCGTGGGGTTTGTTTCGTCATTCGTCATTCGGAATTCGTCATTCAGCGCGTCGATCACGAGCACGAGCAGGAGTAAGAAAGGTCGGTTCAAAACGTAAACGTTAACATCTCAATCGTAGCGGAGACTTCGATGTGTTCGTTCCCTACGATGAAATTTAACGGCGGACCTGCGCCTGGCTGGCCCGCTTGCTGTTCGGGAGAAGGCGGAGGCGTCGCAGCGGGCGTTGCACCTGCGGTTCTCTCGCGCGTGGGACCTTTGTCCTTTTCGTTGTGCACGTACAGCGTGCGAACGACGAAGAACTGACTGGTGGATGCTGCGATTTCGTTGATGGCTTTTCGCGCCGCACTTGGTGTCGCCCTAAAGCTGACGTCGACCAGGTTTCGGTCGATCATTGTGCGCGACGGCGTGCTCGCCTTTGCGGCGACGCCTGTTCGGCCGCGCATTGGCGACGGCGTCGGCGTCGGTGAAGCTCCGTGCTCTTCGGCCAAAGGCGCGCGACGGAGCGCTGTTACACTGTCCACTTTGGCGTCGAGCAAAATATTTATCAGCATCTGAACTTGCGAAAGCTCCTGCCCAAGCAGCGGCGTCACAGAGGTGTTGGGCATCACTCTTGCGAATTCATCGAACCCGAGTTGAAATTTATCTGGCAGTTTCACGTTGTTCAGGCGCGCCCTGTCGAATGCCGCGAGAACCGCCAGTCGCAAGCGCGACTGAAATTCATTGGGCGCAAGCGGTGGCGCAGCAGCGACCTCGCTTTTCAAAGCAACTTTGAAGTTGTCGAGCGCGCCGCTGTATTTCTCCACGTATGCCTGCAATTTGCGATGGTTCGTTTCGTTTGGAAAAGGATCGAGCTGTTCCAGCCGGTTCCGCTCTGCTGAAGCCTGATCAAATGTTTGCCGTGCTTCAGTCCATGCACTCCACCTCCAGTAAAGCAGAGCAAGCGCGAGCAGCGCAGAAACTGCAAAAGCAATCAGAACCGTGGCGAATGCGCGATTTTGCTGAAACCACTTCATGGCATTAACCACGGATCACACCGATGGCACCGATAAGAATAGTCAGGCATGAAACGGCGGACGATTTCCTCCATTGTTCCTTCGTCATTCGTGCTTCGTCATTCCTTTCACGAGATGTGTCGACTTCGCTCGACATGACAAGACAGGAGGTACCGGCTCATTGGTACAATCCGTGGTTCACGTGTTCTCTCATGGCATTTTGACCGGCTTGCGCAGCGTGAGCTGAAGCTCGTACGGAAAGGCCCATTCGCTGTCATTCGGCACCAAGTTGGATTTGATTACGCGCTCGGGAATTCTTGCATCGACGGCGAAAAACGGGGACTTCGCCAGATTGCGAAGATAATCCACGACGATCTCCTGCTGTTTCGGATTGTACAGGTACAGACCGCGCACGAGAACGCCATCGATTGCCTTGCCCGCCGCAGCCGCCTTCGCTCCTGCCGGAACAGGGATCGGCGGAGGAGTCGGAGCGGTTTCGGCGGCGCGTTTTTCAGGCGGTAACCCGAGCACTTTTCCGGCGGAGGTTGCGGCCAGTTCAGTGATCCAAATGTCGGACTCCGGCAGCCGCGTGTTCAGGTCTTCGAGAATCTGTGGCCAAAAATTGCGATCGTTAACTGCCGTGATGAGCGGAGTCGCGACATTATCCAAGGCGGTGATTTGTTTTTTCACCTTTTCAAGCTGCGCTTCCGCCACGTGCATGGTTTCGTTTCTCTGGTGCAGCGTTTGTGCAGTGCGCAGCGCGATCTGCGCCGCGGCTGTGTAATAAACCGACCAGCCAATCATCGCGAGGAGGATGCACGCCGCTGCCGCGATGAAAAATGGTCTGCGCTTTTCAAGGTCCTGTCTTTGAACCACGCGGGCTGGAAGCAAGTTCAGCTGCATCGGACAGGTCGTTACACTGCGCAGCGCCAGCCCAACCAGTTCTCCGAACCGATACGGGGAATCCGCGGCCCCGCGTGCCGATTCAGACACGGTGACCTTTTGGAGCGGATCAAAAAATTCGACGGTCAACTGAAACTTCTCGTTGAAGAACTCGCGCATGTTCGGTATCCCTGCCCCGCCGCCGCAAAGAAAAATGCGCGCTGGCCGCTCGCCTTGCTGTTGCGCCCGGTAATGCGTAATGGAACGCATCAGTTCAGCGTGCAAGCGCGTCATGCTGCTACGCGCGATTTTTGATAAGCGGGCAATATTCGGGTCGGCAGGTTCCGCGGCGCCTGCCAGAGCGACAAAACCGTCTTGCTTCCTCCGAGTTTCGGCAGCGGCGAAAGACTCCCCAAACTCCCTCGCCACCGCGGCAGTGATCGCAGTCGCGCCAATCGCGAGACTGCGCGAGAAGATTCTCCCTGATTCAACGAAGAGGACGTTGGTTGTGCGGGCGCCAATATCCACCAGGAGCGAGCACCCGGTTAGATCCGGATAGTTGTAACAAAATGCATTGTAAAGACCCATGGACGCCACATCGACGATCCTGGTCTGCAGGCCACTTTCTTCTACGGCGTTGTTGACCTCGTCGAGCAGATCGCGCTTGATGGCGACAATGACGACCTGAATCTGTTCGCCCATGCCGCCTCCTACAAGCTGGTAATCCCACACCACCTGATCGAGCGGGAACGGTACATTCTGTTGCGCCTCGAATGCGACAATCTTATCGATCTTTTCCGCTTCGAGCGCGGGCAGCTTGACGAACCGCGCGAATACCGATTGCGCGGGCAAAGCGTAGTTTACAGGCCCGCGACTGATGTGCATTTCGTGAATCATCTCGCGGAGCCCGACGGCTGTTTCGTGCAGCGCAACGTGAGCGTCACGTCGTTCACCAGTTGCGGGATCGAGCCGGGTTTCGCGAAATCGATAATTTACCAGCACCAGGCGCCCGTGCTCTTGTACTTTAAATTCTGCGAGACCGATCGTTTGAGATCCGACGTTCAGGGTGATGAGGCGTGCCGGTGAAGCCATGGGTAAAGCTTCAATTCCCAAATCCCAAAGCGAATTTCAACACGCAAATGTTTAAGCGATCCGGTGCAACGAGGCGAGGAGATGAACGTTTTTTTAAAATATCGCTTTCAATCGCGCTCTCCAAAGTGATAATCTACGCCCGAACCGCGACCTAAGTCTTCGCAGTTCAAGCAGTGTTAAAACGGGAATCAATGTGCAAAGTAATGGGGAAACACTGCCGAGTTGCCTCTTTTTGTCTCGCGCTTTTTATTGCTTTCGGCGCTTGCTTCGCAGCTCGAGCCGAATCGCTGGTAGAGAAATTGCGCGTCAGAAAATCATCTGGAACGAGGCTGTCGCAGCGGTATCCGTGGAAGACAAACATTGTAACAACAATTTTTTGGATCGGTGAACGACCAGCTGGACACAATCTTACGCCGAATCGCACGAGTTCCTGGGACAAAGAATGGACGAAAAATTACGGCGGGTTTGATGATCCCGACCCCGCATGTCGAAAGAATTACTGCCCGGCAAAATTCACACCGCGGCAGAACCCGTTTTACTGCGCACTTCCTTACAATGATAAGGCACGTACAGGGCACCACCCGGAAGCGCCTCGAGTTGTACCATGGTTTAATGCGGCGTATCAAGGCCCGGCGGTGTCGACATGCAAAGATCGCTGGGTCGCCATCCGCAAAGGTGATCGAACTGCTTATGCGCAATGGGAGGACGCAGGACCGTTCCGAACTGATCATTGGCAATACGTCTTTGGCAACGAACGCCCAAAACCGAGTCTCAATGGCGGCGCCGGGCTCGATGTGTCACCTGCAGTGCGAGATTACCTCGGCCTGAAACCAACAGATGTCACCGACTGGCGATTCGTGGAGCTAAGCGAAGTACCGCGTGGGCCGTGGTCAAGGTTGGGAGACAACAATCCGTTTGTGATGCACGACCAAAAAAAGACTGTGAAAGTGGCCGAGGGACTAAGAGCGAACAAGGAAAGTGTAAACGCTCGGTAGCCGCGCAAATCAAGCGGCTGACACGATAGTATCCTGGTGAAGCGATTGCTCTGCGCAATTATCGTTTGGTTGTCGAGCTTTGCTGTGATTAGCCCGGTCACCGTCGCGGAAGCCGGGCCCTTCAGAGATCTTTTTCACGCAATACGAAACGCCGTCGCCCCCGTGAAGGAGAAGCCGCGAGCACACCGGCGCACCCATAAGCATAACGAAAATCCTCCGAGCGATGTTTCGGATACCAAGCACAACGAGACCCCGCCGAGCGATGCTTCGGATAATCAGCCTTCGAGCAGTCCAGTCCCTGCGCCTCTGGATCGACGCGATGTTCGTGTAGCGAAAGCAGCCGAGGGTGTGAGCCAGCAAAAAACTGAGCTGCCATATGGAACTCCCGTGCCCGGCAAACCCGGTCTGGTCACCAGTCCGTTCGCGCCAGATCGCGGTTACGTTGACGTCACCGGTTTTGCGCCGGGAACCGAAGTACAAGATCCTTTCACGGGAAAAATTTTCCTCGCGCCGTAAAGAGTTGCTTGTCTTTGTTGCTTGGACGCAGATCAACGGCGAGCTAAAGCCCGAACCGTTGCGATCATTTCTTGCTGCGTCGACCGTCTAGCAGCAATTCTACGAACCTTAAGAGGTCTTCAATTGCTTGCGCTTCTTCTTTGAGATTGCGCTTGAGCAGCCCAATCATTTCGACGCCTCGTGGCGACAGCGCTTCCTGTTGCAGCAGGGCTTCGAGCGCAAAAAAGAGCGGGCCCAACGGCTCGCGTAACCGGTGGCTGGCGATCTGAACTAATTCCGCTTTCGCAGCTGCTCTCTTTTTCTTTTCCGCGCGGCGCCGCGCATTCGCCCGGCGCATGGCTTGCCGATATTCCTGAACGAATTGCACGGTGGCTTCGATGATAACGTTGTCGAAAAATGCGTCGACTACGCGCCGGGCCCCATTTTGCGCGTCAGTGTCGAACTCCGGATTTATGGCGGCAAAGGCTCCCAGCCAGTTGCCAATGAAGTCGCGGCGCACCAGGCAAATCTCGCGGATCAATTCGTCCAATTTGTAACCCTGCCGCCATCGCTTCCAGCCATGCGCCTTCGCGTCAAGCTTGGCTTCTTTCTTGATGCCCTCCGCGTGGGGTCGCTTGAGAAGAGCTGCGAGTTCCGCGCACAGCTCGGGAAGGTGATCGAGCAGCTGTGTGTACGTGAGCTTGTCCGACGCAGAGATCTCCGGCTCTCGATCGACGGCAGCGATCCAGGATTGGAGAATTTCCTGGCGGTGACTTCGTACAAACTCACCGAATTCAGCAAACGATGAGGCCGCGGATTTACTCTCGCTCGGACGGGCCATTGCGTTATTCCAACCTAAGTTCGGTGGCCAGCGGTGTCGACGTGTAAATACATGTGCGAATCAGCCAAACAAAAGGTCAAAACCGCGACCGCACTGACGCGGCCAGCAGCAGTTCTACCTCGGGACAGTGAACGAACGAGACGGCGTGCCGTGCCCGTTCCACTGTTGGTACTCGCCGCCCGCTGTGATCTGAAAGTGTTCGTTGCCGACTGTGCCGAGCAAGTAGGTGTCTATCATGTCGCCACCTCCTTTGCCGCTCCAGCGCCCATACAGAAAACCAATCTCGCCGCCGTAGTACACCCGGTGGAGTGGCGAGTTAAAGGCTTGTTCAGGCAGATCCTTTCCGTCCGCGCCAAAATTTTGCGGTGGCACATCACAAGCAGCCATTCCTCTTCTTGGTGCCGCTGCCGGAGCAGGAGTTAAGTACGAGGCTGGGAATAAATCGAACAGTCCCATGCTGATGTTCGCGAATGCGGTCTCGCTCGCCAACTGGCCGCCGTCGGACCACGGCCGCACCGGACCTTGACGCAATAAAAGCGAAGTGCGCGTCGATCCAAACATTCCCGGCTCGGAAAGGGCCAGCGATAAATTCCGATTGAGCGCTTTAATCGACGCGGCTGGCTGCGCTGCAACCGAAAAGCAAACACCCATTACAGCCATAGCGACGGCACCCGCGGGCCTTATCATGCGACAATTCATAACGAAATCGCTGCTAAGGCCAGTAATATTTTGCGCCCGCCGGCGGTCAGGCATGTTTGTCGGCCACAATGACAGAACCACTCTCGCGACTTCAACGGGCCAGCGATTCCCGAAAATATTCGACTGTTTTTCTTATTCCCTCATCGAAGTCCACGCGCGGCTGCCAACCGAGAACTTGTTTCGCGCGCGATATGTCGGGCTGGCGCACCTTCGGGTCATCAATTGGCAACGGTTTGTATTCGATCGCCGATTTCGTGCCGGTGATACGAATTATCTCGTCTGCGAACTGCTTAATTGTCATCTCCCGTGGATTGCCAAGGTTCACCGGCTCATGAAAACTGCTCATGGCCAGTTTGAAAATTCCATCAATCAAGTCGGACACGTAACAAAATGATCGGGTCTGCGATCCGTCTCCGAAAACAGTCAGCGGCTGGCCCTTCAACGCCTGTCCGATAAATGCCGGAACGACGCGGCCATCTCGCAGGCGCATTCGCGGGCCGTAGGTGTTGAAGATCCGTACGATCCTGGTGTCGACCCCATGATAACGGTGGTACGCCATTGTTATGGCTTCGGCGAAACGTTTTGCCTCATCGTAAACGCCACGAGGCCCGATAGGATTGACGTTGCCCCAGTAATCTTCCTTTTGCGGATGCTCCAGCGGATCGCCGTAGACCTCGGACGTCGAGGCAAGAATGAACGACGCGTTTTTGTCCTTGGCCAGGCCAAGAGTGTTGTGCGTGCCGAGAGCGCCTACTTTGAGCGTTGGAATCGGCAGCTCCAGATAATCGATCGGGCTCGCAGGTGAAGCGAAGTGAAACACGTGATCAATTTTCTCTTCCGGCACAAAAATGAAGTTGGAAACGTTATGCTTGATGAACCGGAAATTTTCATTCGCTGCAAGATGTCCAATGTTCGCGGTGTTGCCGGTGATCAAATTGTCGATGGCGATGACGCGATGACCTTCTGTCAAAAGCCGATCCACCAGGTGCGAACCGAGAAAGCCCGCGCCACCGGTCACGACGGACACGCGCTGTGAGTTTTTGACGGCCATTGCGCATTTCTTCTAATGGTTACCGTGGAGGTTTGCCAGCAGGAAAGTCGGGCGATGGCGAATCGCGCTACGCCTGTAGGGTCCGCTGTTCTCAGCGGATAACGCGTGTCCGGCAAGTGCGCTGAGGACATCGCACGCTACAGCATTTGCACTTCGTCATTAATTCGTCATCTACTTAGTTCCATGCGCGTTCTCTCAGGCATTCAGCCCAGCGGTGCTCTGCACATCGGCAATTATTTCGGGATGATGCGGCCTGCCATCGCGCTGCAGGCTGAAGGCGAAGCGCTGTACTTTATCGCTGACTACCATGCGCTCACGAGCGTGCGCGATCCACAGCTTTTACGCGAGAACAGCCGACGAGTGGCGCTCGATTTTTTGGCGTGCGGACTTGATCCTGATCGCGCGACGCTTTTTCGACATTCAGACGTGCCGCAGGTCACGGAGCTGGCCTGGATTTTATCGACTGTCGCGCCGATGGGCTTGCTCGAGCGCGCCCATTCGTACAAAGACAAGCTCGCCCGCGGAATCGCTCCCACAGTTGGATTGTTCAGTTATCCGATTCTGATGGCCGCAGACATTTTAATCTACGACAGCGACATTGTGCCGGTCGGCAAAGATCAGAAGCAGCACATCGAAATGACGCGCGATCTCGCCGTGAAGATGAACGAGACTTTCGGCGAGTCGCAGCCAGACCGACGGATTTTTAAATTGCCCGAAGCACGCATCCAGCCCTCGACAGAAACGGTTCCCGGCATCGATGGCCAGAAGATGAGCAAGAGCTACGGCAACAATATCGACATTTTCGGTGACGAAAAAGAGATGCGGAAACGTGTCATCAGCATCGTCACGGATTCTACAGCCGTCGACGCGCCGAAGGACCCCGCGACGTCGACGATTTTCAAACTCTACTCCCTCATCGCGGCCAAAGACGAAATCGTCGACATGCGTGAAAGATTTTTGAAAGGCGGCAGTGGTTACGGCGATTTTAAAAAGCAGCTTTTCGAGAAGCTGTGGGAATATTTCGTTCCGATGCGCAAGCGTCGCGAGGAAATTCTGGGCCACCAATCGTACATCGATGACGTTCTCGCCCGCGGCGCAAAGCGTGCCAATGAAATTGCCGACGGGGTGATGGAACGCGTTCGTGTGGCGATTGGCTTGCGCTGACCGGGAACACGCCAATCAACTAATGTGCCGCTTGCATCGCGGCTTCCTGATAGACCAGATCCACAACCGCTTTTTGGCTGTCTGGAGGAAGGCGTTTCAACAGATAACCAACATAGGCTTTGAGGCGCGTGCGATATCCTCGCCACATTCCGGCCAGCGCGATTAACCAGAAGAGCACCGTTCCGCCCGCGATCGTGATCAAGAAACGGGGAGAGTCCTTGGCAAAGCCGTAATAAACATAAAAGAGTTGGTCGGTATTTGTGAAGTATTCTCGCGCGGCTTCCGCGACACGAACGATTGCCGTGAAAAGGAGGGTCGCCAGCACGAGATGTTTATCAGCGCGATGCCCAATCCAGCGGCCCAGGAGGTACGTCACCGGACATGTAAGTAACAAGTGACCGAGGCCAACGGCGACCCCGGGTGAAGTTCCGCTGGGGGCTTTTAATGCGAGGGCCACCGAGCGGCCGAGGAGCGCCGCGAATTCAAGCGTCACAAACAAGATGATTGCCGAGTAGATGCTGAGCAGTGCCCAGTTAAGTTTGTAACCTTCGCGATCGACGATCCCTTGCGGTGTCAGCGAAAGACCGCTCTGCTTTTTATCTTTCTCGAGGGTCTTATGCACATACGTGATTGAGCCCAAAACCAAAACCGAAATTGATTTCGCCACCTCTTCGGAAGTGCCAGCAAGCCTCAGCGCAGCAAAAACCGCGATCGCGGCGATGCAGACAACAGCGAGAGCTTTGATCAGCGTTTTCATTGTTAATCGAGCGAAAGCGCCAGGAGGCGCTTCAGGAATAATCGCCGGGTCGTCCGATGCGATCTAAGCAGAAATGCACGGAAGCGTGCAATTCTTTTCGCCGGACTCTCAACGCACGCGAGTTTGGCGTGCGGGCTTCGTCTGCTGGGCGGGTTGTTGTTGTTGAGCGGTTGCGGCGCTGTCCCGATAAAACAACACGCCGTGTGCGCGCAAATTAGTGACCAGCGCGTGCAGATCGTTAGCCAACTCTTGATTGTTTAGGAGAGTCGCGACCAAGCCTTTGCCTTGCGTAGCGCTCTGCAGCACCTTGCGTGTATCTGCGATCGCGTTCTGCAAATTGTCGGCAGCTTTCTTTGCCGAAGCCATCGTCGAATCCGCTTGCTCAATCACTCCATCCAATTTCTTTGAGGATTCTGCCAGTGCGCCGGTAGCCTGATTCAAATGTTCCATACTCGCCTTCAAGTTCTCCATGTTCTGGTGAGACAGAGTGTCCTGATTCAGCCGGTCGACGGTTGTATCGATCTTTTGTACCGTGCCGCGCAGATCGGTCACCAAAGCGCCGCCTTCCTTGGTCAGATCGTCGATGCCGGTCTCGCGCGTTCCATCGATGTAAGCATTCGGAGGCAGATAAGCTTTCGCTGGCCCCGGCGGCGGGGTTACGACAACAAATCGGTCGCCCAGCAGGCCGGAGCTTCCAACTGTGAATTTGGTCCCCTCCGGAACCTTGATGTAATCATAAATTTTCAGCGGCACAGCCACGCCATCGCCTTCGCGAACCAGCCGCGGACCGCCCGCAACCTTTCCAATTCTCGCCCCGGCGAGGAGAACGTCGGAGCCTTTTAAAAGTCCGCTCGCATTGGTGAAGCGAACTGTCAGGTGGTAATAGCTCTTGAAACCCTCCCCCAGCCTGCCGAACTGCACCAACAGCGCGCCTAACATTGCCAAACCGGCAAAAACAAAAATACCAACTTTAAATTCCAAACCTCGCTCGTGCCGGTTCATTTTGAGACGATAATTGTCGTCTTGCTGCTGATTTTCGCAAGGTAACGGCGGTTACCGCAAGGATCGAGTTAATCCCCTCTGCCGTCGGATCGTCCGAGCAAAAAATCCTCAATGAGGGGATCTGTCGATTGTTGAAGCTCGGTCGCAGTTCCCTGAAAATAGACGCGGCCTTCGTGCAGGTACGCGATCCGATTGGCTACATCGAATGCGCTTTTCATATCGTGAGTAACCACGACGCTTGTCATTCCAAAGCGTTGCTGCAACCGGCGGATCAATCGATTGATGCTGTCCGCCACAACCGGATCAAGCCCTGCCGTCGGCTCATCGTACAATACGCACGAAGGGCGACGAATGATGGCGCGCGCCAGACCCACCCGTTTCTTCATTCCACCGCTCAAACTTTCCGGCATCTTTTCCTCCTGTCCCTCCATTTCCATTACCTCAAGCATCTCCGCGACTTTTGAGCGCAAAATGTTCGCATCGCGCTCGCCGGCTTCGCGCAAGGGAAACGCAATGTTCTCCGCCACCGTCATCGAATCGAAAAGGGCGCCGCCTTGGAAAAGAATGCCAACCTTCTGGCGGATTGCCCGAAGCTGGCGCTCGTTCATCCCGATAATATTTTGCCCCTGGATCCAAATTTCTCCCCCGTCCGGTTCCATCAATCCGACGAGATGTTTAAGCAAAACACTCTTCCCGCCGCCGCTCCGGCCGATGATGACAAGAGTTTCACCAGTCTGCACCTCAAGATCAACTCCGCGCAAAATCTCCTGCTGCCCGATTTTTTTTGTCAATGAACGGACATTAATCATGGATGCCGACTCATCTCGAACTGGATGAGATTTGCCAGATGGCCTTGGAGACGGCGGCGCTTCGATCATGGCAACACACCAAGTCTTAACTCGCCACTCTCCACTTTCAATTACTCCAAAACTCTATCACTGCGCTTATTGATAGCCCGCCGGGTAGATGATGTTGAACATCATGGTAAGGAAAAAATTGCAAATCAGAACAGCCAGCGAGGAGTCCACGACAGCTTCAGTTGTCGCGCGACCAACGCCCACCGCACCTTCACGTGTGGTCAACCCTTTCTGGCAACTGATAAACACGATAAGTATCCCGAAACAGAACGCTTTCGATAAACCCATGATAATGTCCCGACTGCGCGTCCATCGCACCATGTTCGCCATGTAGTAAGTGCCATTGATGTCGAGCATGAAAATCGCTACGAGATAACCGGCAGCAATGCCGACCGCGATGCACTCCGCCACCAGCAGCGGCATCGATATCATCATGGCAAGCGCGCGCGGCACGACGAGGTAATCAACGGGATAAACTGCCAGCGCGCGAAGCGCATCGATTTGCTCCGTCACTTTCATCGTACCGATCTCAGCCGACATCGCCGCTCCGACGCGCCCGGCGACCATTAGTGCTGTCAACACAGGAGCCAGTTCTCGGCAGAGCGACACCGAAACCACCGCGCCCACGGCAGAGCCCATTCCCAGCTTGTTAAATTGAAAGAATGTTTGTGCCGAGAACACCGCGCCGGTGAATGCGCCCGTGATTATAACGACGAGCTGCGAAAGCAATCCAATCTCAACAACCTGGTTGAGAAATAATTTCCAGCGGAGCTTGTGTGTGAAGATGGAACGAAAAGTGTCAGCGGCCAGCAAGACAAGTTCGCCCAGGTATTGCAAAAACGAGAGCAGCGGCGTGCCGAGAGCGTTGAAGAATCGAACCATTTTTAATCAGCGTTGATTGACTAGTGATCACTCACCGGCAGAGCGCAAGCGTTCTCTACATTTATTAAATGGAGCGAAGTGCCGGAGTATGCGACACAGCTTGCAATTGCGTCTTGCCAGAAGCTGCGATAGAAAATGTCCACGCAAACGATGAAACGCTCAGTTGAGATTTTTACCGCAGGGCTGCTGATGGCCGCAGCCTTCTTCGCCGGCTGCGAGACGATGCCGGAAGGGATTCACCAAGCGCGGCTGGACCTGGCCCGTACCATCGCGGCCGAACCGACAGGCGATTACTTCATCGGGCGGCGCTACTACAAACCCGATTACAAGTTCTGGGGCTACATTCGCAAACCCGGCCAGCCGTGGACCACAGCGGAGTTAGTGATGTTGAATGAAAAACAGAAACTCGCGCCCGACCGCGAACGTCTCGATTTCGGGAGCGACAATAATTACGAATACAAGCTCTACGGTTACTTCAGTGGCGATAAAGTTTACGAGCCCGCAAGCAATGGCGTTTACCCGGAATTCGTTCTCAAGGGTTATGAATTAATTTCTGCGAATCCGCCGCCGATTTTCAGAAGTCAGTTCCGCGGCGCCAGTACGACGGATGTGCGCTACGTAATTGAAAAACCGGAATAAAATGACGATTTCCGAATGACGAAGCACGAAGCACGAAGCGTAAGCACGCATTTTTGCTCATGGAGCCATTTCGTCATTTGGATTTCGGGCTTCATTCGTCATTCGCCATTCGTGCTTCGTCATTGCCGATGAAGCGGGCGACTGCCACGCCGGTATACGGCGATTCTCTCGTCGAGGAGTTCCTGCGCTGCCTGGAAAACGAGCGAAATGCTTCGGCGCGCACGGTCAAGGCGTATCGGCAAGCGCTTACTGATTTTCGCACCGAGAACCATATCCCCTGGAAAAAATGCAGCGCTGACGATTTCCGCAATTATCTCTTCACGCTGATGAAGCGGGGACAGGCGCGATCTTACGTGCGACTCCAATTCTCTGCATTGCGCACGTTTTATCAATTTCTCGGAGCTCGAAAACGCCTGGCACTGAATCCGCTTCGAGAAGTGCAACTTCCAAAACTGGAAAAGAAACTGCCGCTCGTTCTCACGCGCCAGCAGATTGAGGAACTGCTTACGGCTCCGGCGCGTGAGCCGAAAAAACGCGCCGCGCCGATGTGGATGCCGCTACGCGATGTGGCGGTAATGGAATTGTTTTACAGCAGCGGTTTGCGCCTGGGTGAATTGGCCGCGCTCGACGTGGCCAATCTCGATCCTTACACCGAGTCTGTGCGCGTATTTGGCAAAGGCAGGAAGGAGCGTGTCTGCCCCGTCGGTTTGCCCGCGCTCGAAGCGATCTCGCGATATCGCGCCGCTGCCAACGTACATGCAGGGCCGCTCTTCGTGAACAAGGCGCGCAGGCGAATATCCGCGCGTTCGATCTGGCTCGTCCTAAAGCGATACGTGCGTTACACGTCGATTCCAATTTCAATCAGCCCGCATAAGTTGCGCCACAGTTTCGCCACGCACATGCTCGATCGCGGCGCGGACCTGCGGAGCGTTCAGGCGTTGCTCGGACACGCGAGTCTTTCCACCACGCAGATCTACACGCACGTAACAGTCGAACGGCTAAAGAAAGCTTACGCGGACGCCCATCCGCGAGCGTGATTGGTAAGGCTCGACCGCCGGACGAGCCGAGTCGTTAGCTTGCCGCGGCAGCCTCGCTGCTCTGAGCTTGCGATTGCAGAACCTGGAACGTCAGCTTTCCGTCGACAGCGACAACTTCGACGGTATCGCCGGGTTTGACGTTGCCGCGGAGTAACTCCTCGGCAAGCGGATCTTCCAGGTAACGTTCGACCGCGCGGCGCATCGGTCGAGCGCCGTATTGCGGATCGTATCCCTTGTCGATGAGGAACTCCTTCGCGGTTTGCGTCAGCTCAATATGAACTTCTTTGGCCTTGATGCGCTTGAGCACTTTATTAACTTCCAGATCCACAATGCGCAGCAGCTCCGGCTTCCCGAGCGAATGGAATACAATGATCTCATCCAGCCGGTTGAGGAACTCCGGTTTAAATACGCGCTTCGTTTCCTCGAGAATTTTGTCCCGCATTGAGTCGTAGTCATGCCCCTCGAGCGGCGCGCCGAAACCCATCACCGTCTGCTTCTTCAACAACTCAGCGCCGACGTTTGAAGTCATAATGATAATCGTGTTCCGAAAATCGATCTTGCGGCCCAGGGAGTCAGTGATTTTGCCATCCTCGAGTATCTGCAAAAGCAAATGCATCACGTCGGGGTGCGCCTTTTCTATCTCGTCAAAGAGCACGACTGAATACGGCCGACGCCGGACGGCTTCCGAAAGTTGTCCGCCCTCCTCGTAACCTACATAGCCTGGAGGCGAACCGATTAAGCGGGACGCGGTGAATTTTTCCATGTACTCGGACATGTCGATCTGAATCAACGCGTCGGCGTCTCCGAACATGAACTCGGCAAGAGTGCGGGCCAGGTACGTTTTCCCGACACCGGTTGGCCCAAGAAATACGAACGATCCGATCGGCCGTTTTGGATCTTTCAGATCCGCGCGTGAACGCCGCAAAGCTTTGCTGATTGCGGTGACGGCTTCCTCCTGGCCGATCACGCGCTGCTTCATCTCGCCCTCCATCATCAGGAGCTTCTGCGTTTCTTCCTGCTCCATGCGCTGGAGCGGAACACCCGTGACTTTGGAGATGATGTGCATCATGTCGTCCGCGGTGACGACCACCTCTCTCTCTTCGCGCTCCTCCCGCCATTTGTTCAAAATGGCTTCGAGCTTCTCCTTGGTTTGTTTTTCCTTGTCACGAAGCGCAGCGGCCTTTTCGAAGTCCTGCGCCTTAATTGCTCCTTCTTTTTCCACGCGGATCTCTTCGATTTCCTTTTCGATGTCCTTCACATCAGGGGGGCGCGTCATGGCGTTGATCCGCGCGCGTGCGCCAGCCTCGTCCATCACATCAATGGCCTTGTCGGGAAGAAATCGTCCCGTGATGTAACGATCGGAAAATCTGACCGCCGTCTCGAGCGCTTCATCGGTGAGCTTGGCTTTGTGGTGCGCCTCGTACTTGGGTCGCAGCCCTTTCAAGATTTGAATGGCTTCATCCACTGTCGGCGCATCCACCTTTATTGTCTGGAAACGCCGTTCGAGCGCTGCGTCTTTCTCAATGTACTTGCGATATTCGTTCATCGTCGTCGCACCGACGCATTGCAACTCGCCTCGGCTGAGTGCGGGCTTGATGATGTTCGACGCGTCCATGGCACCTTCAGCCGAACCCGCACCGACGATCGTGTGCAACTCATCGATAAAAAGAATCACGTTCTTGGACCGACGGATTTCGTCCATCACTGCCTTGATGCGCTCTTCAAACTGACCGCGGTATTTTGTCCCTGCGACCATGAGCGCGAGATCCAGCGTGATCACTCGTCGATCGCGCAAAAGCTCGGGCACGTCGCCGCTCGAAATCTCCTGAGCAAGTCCCTCCGCAATCGCCGTCTTGCCCACACCGGCCTCGCCGATGAGGACGGGATTGTTCTTTGTCCTGCGGCAAAGCACTTGAATCACGCGCTCGATTTCATTGCGCCGGCCGATTACCGGATCGAGTTCTCCCTTTCGCGCCAATTCAGTCAGGTCCCGGCCAAACGCTCGGAGCGCCGGAGTCTTAACATCTTTCTTTGCCGGTTCGCTGCCGCCTTCCTGCTCCGATTCCGACGGTGTGAAATTCGGATCGAGTTCCTTTAGAATTTCATTGCGTGTACGTTCGATATCCAGCTCAAGACTCTTGAGGACTCTCGCGGCAACGCCCTCACCTTCACGCAGCAGACCCAGCAAAATGTGTTCCGTTCCGACGTAGGAATGATTCAGCGCCTTTGCTTCCTTGCCAGCGAGAGCGAGCACTTTTTTGACCCGCGGCGTGTAAGGAACATTGCCAACAATCTTCGTCTCCGGGCCGGACCCGACCTGCTTCTCGACCTCCATCCGCACGGTCTCGAGGTCGAGCCCCATTTTCTGCAAGACGTTCACAGCGACGCCTTGCCCGAGTTTGATAAGTCCCAAGAGCAGATGCTCGGTGCCGACGTAGTTGTGGTTAAATCGGTCCGCTTCCTTGCGCGCAAGCGCCAGAACCTGTTGAGCGCGGGGTGTAAAATTATTCATTCTTCGATGGCCCGTTAGCCGAAGTGTTACCCGGCTCTCTTGCCATCTTACTAATATCAGGTTTGGGGAAGAGTTTCAAACGGTCGCGGATAATTTGAGCGCGCAAGTGGTCGCGTTCCTCAGCGTTCAGCTTCTGTTGTGAGCTTTTTTGCAAGTGCGCCGGCTGAGTATCGATGAACAGTTCGTCAATTTGCAGCCGCTGATCTTCTGGAAACGCGCCGAGGTCCATGCCGAGCTTCAATATCGAGAGCAGGTTGAGTGCTTCCTTCGATGGCATGGCGTGCGCATAGGTTAAAACGCCATAGGCGCGACCGATCTGGTCGAAAAGTGTGTTCGGCTTTTTTTGTAGCAAAACCTCCCGCGCGTCATGTTCCTTTTCGATGATTGTTTCAATCACTTTGCTGAGCCGATTAATAATCTCATCTTCTTTCTCGCCGAGCGTCGTCTGATTGGAAATCTGAAAAAGATTGCCCATCGCTTCGGTGCCTTCACCATACAGGCCACGTACCGCCAGACCGATTTTGCTGACAGCTTGAACGACTTGGTTGATCAGTTCGCTCAGCACCAGGCCCGGCAAGTGCAGCATTGCGGACGCGCGCATCCCAGTGCCGACGTTCGTTGGGCAAGCGGTCAGATACCCCAGGCGTGAATCAAAAGCAAAATCCAGTTTGCTCTCGAGCGCGCTATCAATTTTGTCGATGAGCTTGAACGCCTGCTTCAATTGAAGTCCGGAACGAATCGATTGCATCCGCAGATGATCTTCTTCGTTGATCATGATACTGAGCGTCTGTCGGCGATTCACGACCACTGCGCTACCTCCCCCCTTTGCGGCATGCTCCCGGCTGATGAGGTGGCGTTCCACCAGCACCTGTCTGTCCAATGCTGTGAGATCCTGCAAATTCTCCGAAAACGCTTCCTGCATTTCCGGCAGCTCTTCGACATGCGATCTGATCAGTTCCAGGATAGAGGTGCGTTCTGCCTTCTTCGCCCATCCAGGGAAAGAACGGTTGCGGAGATTGCGCGCCAGCCGTACGCGACTGCTGATTACAATTTGCCGATGCGGGCCTTCGCCGCGTAGCCATTCTCCGGCAGTGGAAAGCATGCTCGAAAATTTCATGGCGCATTCGAAAGCTCGCTTTCGAGCTGTTTAATCTGGTCGCGCAACGAAGCTGCCGTTTCGTAGTTCTCGTCCGCTACGGCTTTCTGCAGGTTTTCTGTGAGCGTTCGCATTCGGTGATTCAGCGCCACCGCGCGTTGCGCGCGCTCGGGCAATTTTCCGACGTGCTCGGTTCCCTTGTGCATTGCTTTCAAAAGCGAGCCCAGACCTTCAGCAAACGTGACATAGCATTCGCTGCAACCCAAGCGCCCGGTTTTTTTGAAATCGGCCTGGCTGAAACCGCAGACGGAACACTTTTGACTGGAAGCTCCCTTTTCAATCTCTTCTGCTGCGCCGATGCCAAGCAGTAGATCGGCAAGCGCGAAGCTGGTCGGATCCTGCACACCTTTTTCTTTCGAGCATGCTTCGCACAGGTTCACCTTGTGCATTTTGCCCTCGAGGATCTGGGTCAGAAAGACCGTCGCATCATTGCATTTGCAAACGTCACACAACATCTCGCTTAATTAGACCTTGATAGTTTGGAAACATTCAACGCCGAATATTTCCGTGATCGCCACTTAATGAGCGTTGGTCAACGCTGAGCGTCGAAAATCGGTGTGCCGGTTTCGCGTGTCATCTCCCTGAATCGCGCAATGATGCGCATAGTAACTGGACCAGGCCTTCCATTACCGATTATGCGGCCATCGACTTTTACCACCGGAACGATCTCCGCGGCCGTTCCGGTGAGGAAACATTCGTCAGCCACGAAGACGTCGTGTCGGGTAATATTGGCCTCGTGAACGTTGAGACCAAGTTCGGTGCCGAGTTCGAAGGCAACCGAGCGCGTTATGCCGCGCAATGCACCGGCTGTGATCGGCGGCGTGATGATTCGATTGTGCTTGATGATGAAAACATTGTCGGCAGTACACTCGGCCACGTTTCCTTCATCGTTTAACATTAAGGCTTCATCAGCGCTGGCCAGATTTGCCTCGACCCGAGCCATCACGTTGTTCAAGTAGTTCAACGATTTTACCGCCGGATTCAGCGACGCCGGATTGCTGCGACGCGTCGGAACAGTGACAATGCTCAGTCCTTTTCGATAAAAATCCTCGTGATAAAGAGCGATCGTCGCCACGATAATAATGACGCTGGGATTTTTACATTGCTCTGGATTCAATCCCAGGTTCCCGACTCCCCGTGTGACAACCAGACGGACATAACCATCTCGCATATTATTTTGCCGGATCGTCTGAAGCAGCGCCTCGGTCATCTCCTCTGGCGTCATCGGAATCTCGAGGCAGATGGAGCGCGCTGAATCCCACAGCCGCTCGAGGTGTTCTTCCAGCCGAAACACCCGCCCGTTGTAAAAACGTATGCCCTCGAAAATGCCGTCGCCGTACAAAAGACCGTGATCGAATACCGAAACTTTCGCGCTCGCTTCGGAATAAAACTTTCCGTCGATGTAAATCTTTCCTTCTTTTACTCCAGCCGTCCGGCGCGGGCGACTTTCAATCGCTGGCTCGACTGCGTCTCCGGCAGCAGCATTGTGAATCTTTGGTTCATCCAGCACCGTCGCGTCAGTGGTTTTCATATTTTCAACAAAATCTCTGATGTTTAATCGTCCAATTCAAGCTGCAAAAAAATAAGTGGCGTAGCCTCTGGCTTGCGCATCAAGGGCAGACGCATGCGCTACATTCTCACTGCAACACTCCATCTTTGATGTGCAATTGACGGTCGCCGCGTGTCGCCAGTCGAGTGTCGTGCGTCACTACCAACAGCGTTTTGTTTCGGTCGCGCGCCAAATTGAGCAGAAGATCCATGATTACATCGCCCGTTTTCGAATCGAGGTTTCCAGTCGGTTCGTCCGCGAAAATAATATCGGGGTCGTTTGTTAATGCCCGCGCGATTGCAACCCGCTGCTGTTCCCCGCCCGAAAGTTCTGCCGGCAAATGGTGCATGCGTTCAGCGAGTCCAACCGCAATCAGGCTTTCCTCAGCTGCTTTCCTGGATGCGTGAGCGCCAATCATTCCCGGCAACAGCACGTTTTCGAACGCGGTAAGCTCGGGCAACAGGAAATATCCCTGAAAAACAAACCCCATCTTTTCATTTCTCAGGCGAGCCTCTGACGAGGACCCACCGCGATAAAGTTGTCGTCCCTCGAACTCGACTGTTCCCGATTCAGGTCGCTCCAGGCCGGCCAGTGTGTAAAGAAGCGTTGTCTTGCCTGCGCCGGAAGCACCAGAAAGAAACACTGCTTCGTTATGCTCGATTTGCATGTTGATACCACGCAGGACTTCGATTCGACGTGAACCCATTCGAAAAGATTGACGAATGTCTCGGGCGACTAACTGGGGCGGCTGCACGGGAAAGTATTTCCAGCCAATCTCGAACTCGCGCAAGATGAGTTCCTGGTTTTAGGCAATGCCACAGACTGAGCACGTCGTCCCGCGAGTGATCGTCAGATCATGCGCAATGACTCAAGCGTCGGACGATCGATTGTTGAAGTCCTGTAGAACCCGTGATCGCGTGCGCTGCGGGTGAGCGCGCCGAGCAGACCGTCCGCCTCACCTTGGTGAAAAAACCGCAGGCGAAACAAATCGTCGGCGGCTTTTGCTGAGAAGAATTGTTATGTCATGCCGAGTGACTCTAGCGTCGGCTGATCGATCGCCGACGTTATGTATAACCCACGATCGCGCTGATAATCTGCGATCGCTGAACGCGTGAGTGGCCCAAGAAGACCATCCACTTCACCGTGATAGTAACCTTGCTGTTGCAAAGAAGCCTGCACGTTCGCAATCACCTGGTCCGGCGGCAGACGGTTATAAGCGTAGACAGGTCCATCCCAGGCATAATAGGCGTTGGGAGAGTAGCCCCATGCCGGGAACCAGTAACCTGAGTTGAAGTAGTACGGGGCACCAAACACGAACACTATGTTGTTGTGGTAATGGCTGTGCCACCAACCCCTATCGTGCCACTGTGAGTGGTAATTGCGGAATACATTATATTGGCGGCCTTGCCAGTTCTGGCTGCCTTCAATACGTCTGCCCTGCTGGAATTTCACTGGAGGCGCTTTTGCTATGTTCGGCTGTTTTGGAACGTTGAAGTGCTTTGGCTTAATTGGGTGCCCGGCTGCAACGCCAGCTTTGCCCGGTTTGCCAAGCCCTGGTTTCGCTGCGCCTGCAGCTTGACCGGCTGCCGAGGCCTGATTCTGCCCTTTTGTTTTGCTAATTTCTGCCTGGTGCTTTGCCTTATTAATTTCTGCTTGTTGTTTTGCCTTGTTAACTTCTGCCTGGTGTTTTGCTTTGTTCGCTTGGGCCTGCGTGTTGTTGATTTTTGCGGGCTTTCCAGAGGCTGTCGCTGTACCTGTCGCCTTTTTCGCCTTGCCGGTTTCAGGTGACTTCGCGACGTGCGTAGGCTGGCCGGCTGGTTTTGCATGTCCCGTGGGATGGGTCATCGGCGCAGCGGGACGCGCGTGCACAGGTTTACCCCCTGCTGTACCATGCTGAGGCGCAGCCGCCTTCGGCGCGGGCGCAGCTTTTTTCTTTTCTTTTCCTGTTTGCTGCCCTTGCGCGCCAGCGGTGACGAGCGCAAGAGCTAAACTGCAAATTAAAACAAAAAGTGTTCTCATAAGCTTTGTCCTTCTGACGTTTTGCCGATTTCACTTATTCAACGTGTGAGCCTCTCCATGTGGATGCCCTTGGGGCTGCGGTCGCGATCTAAAAAAGGAGCGTATCAAGGACTGGTCACGCCGCAATCTTTGAAAAGATTGCGAACTCTTTCTGCGCTGCTTTTTAATCAGGTCTGTTGCTGCTGACGCACAGCTTCGAACAAAACAATTGCTACCGCTGTAGCGAGGTTCAGACTTCGTGTTCCGTGCATCGGAATCGTAATGCAGTTGTTCGCGTTGCTGGCTAGTAACTCCTGCGGCAGGCCTTTGGTTTCCCGGCCGAACACCAGAAAATCACCTTTCTGAAATTTAGCGTCATAGTAAGGAAATTTGCTTTTTGTGGTGAGAAAAAAAAACCGCGCCGCAGGCGGCTGCGCACGGCGTAAAGCCTCAAACGAATCCCACAATTGGAAATGTACTTCTTCCCAGTAATCGAGACCTGCGCGGCGCAAGTGCCGATCCTCGAGCGAAAACCCAAGCGGCTTCACAAGATGCAGAGTTGATTGCGTGGCCAGACAAAGCCGGCCGATGTTGCCTGTGTTCGGCGGAATCTCCGGCTCGATCAAGACAACGTTAAACATTGAGGTGCACCGCGAACTACGCGGATGACACGAATCGGATGCAGCATCTCTCGCTGTCGTGTTGAGCGAAGCGAAACATCTGTGCATGTGCTTTCGCCGTGCCCAAACAGATGATCAGAGATTCTTCGCTTCGCTCAGAATGACAAGACGGCGGTCGCAGTATCCTCTTTGCTTTCTATCCGTGGTATCGGCGCAATCCGTGGTTCAAATTTTTGACGCCACGAACTTTTCCAGCTTCACCACATCAGCCGCGAACTTGCGAATGCCCTCGCCGGTCTTTTCGTACGCCATCGCATTCTCATTTAGCAACCAGCGGAATTTCTTCTCGTCCAACTCGAGCTTGTCGACCTTCGCTGATTTCGCTCTTACGGGATCAAGTTTGCGTTCGAGAGGCTCTGTTGATTCGGAAAGTTCCTTCATCAGTTCGGGGCTAATCGTCAGGCAATCGCACCCGGCCAACTCGCGGATTTGACCGGGGTTGCGGAAGCTCGCACCCATGACTTCGGTTGGGACACTGAACCTCTTATAATACGTATAAATTTCAGTAACAGACTGCACACCTGGATCTTCCGCGCCAGTATAGTCGCGCTTATTTTCTTTTTTGTACCAATCGTAAATCCGTCCAACAAACGGCGAGATCAGCTGCACTTTCGCTTCCGCCGCGCGCACCGCCTGCGGCAACGAAAAGAGCAGCGTCAGATTGCAGCGGATCCCTTCCTTTTGCAGTTGCTCGGCGGCAAGAAGTCCTTCCCAGGTTGATGCGATTTTAATCAGCACTCGCTCGCGCGGAATTTTATGCTCCTTGTAAAGTTGAACCAGGCGCCGCGCTTTGTCGATCGAACCTTCGACATCATATGACAACCGCGCGTCCGTCTCCGTCGAGACGCGTCCCGGCACAATCTCGAGAATGTCGGAACCGAATTGAACCAGTAGATGATCACAGATGTCTTCGATCTGCGCCTGGCCACTCAATCCCGAATTCTTCCGATCCTTCAAAACTTCTTCCAGCAAATGCCCGTATTGCTGCTTTTGAGTGGCGGCATAAACCAAACTCGGATTCGTCGTTGCGTCCTGCGGCTTGAAATCCTTTATCGATTCAAAATCCGCCGTGTCTGCCACGACCTTGGTGAACTTCTTTAGTTGTTCCAGCTGATTCAGCTTCGTCTTCTTTTCCTCTGCGACAGCAGTGCTCATAGTTTATGTCCTTCTTTGCTAACGTTACGTTCGAACAAAAGCTCCACAACGGTAATTCGTCACCGTGTGTCTAATATCTGGCGTCTTAAGCTGAGACTGCGCGCGGTTCGGGCGCCCGCCGTGAGCTCAAAGCTGCGCGGACAAAATTATTTCCGAGTTCCCACATTGGTCCCGGGAATTTGCGGCATTCTGTGAGCACGTCATCGAGTGCGTTGACGAACATGTTGATTTCTTTTTCGCCAATGATTAGCGGCGGCAGAATTTTCAGCACGTCCATGGCGTGCCCGGCGACCTGCGTAAGGATACGATGCTTGCTCAACATCTGGGTCACCACCATTTGCGCAAAGAGCACCTTGTCGATCTTATGCAGAAGTTTCCAAGCCATCTTGAGCTTGAACTCGCTTGGCTCGTGAAACTCGATTCCGATCATTAATCCTTTGCCGCGCACCTCTTTGATAAAGGAATGTTTGGCGCGCAGTGCATCGATCTTTTCCATGAGCAATGCGCCCATTTTCGCCGCGTGCTCGATCAAATTCTCCTGATCGATCACTTCCAACGCGGCGAGGCCGCACGCCATCGCAAGGTTGTTTCGCCCGAAGGTCGTCGAATGAACAACGCAACGGTCCATTCGCGAGAAAGTTTTCTGGTAAATATCGCGTCGCGTCACGATTGCACCGCAGGGCACGTAACCGCCGCTCAACGTTTTCGCGAGCGTGATAATGTCCGGCTCGAGGTTCCAATGTTGAAACCCGAACATCTTCCCTGTGCGACCAAGTCCTGTCTGGACTTCATCTGAGATCAGCAGTGTGCCGTACTTGCGGCAAAGTTCTTGAGCCCGCGGGAAGAAATCCGTTTTCGACGTTTGGCAGCCCTTGCCTTGCACCGTCTCGACCACAAAGGCGGCGACATCACGCGAACGTAGCTGTCGATCCAGCTCTTCGATATCGTCCAGCGGCACGCGAGCGTCGAATCCTCCCATGAGTGGACCAAATCCTTCGGTGAAACTTTCGCATCCCATTAGCGACAGCGACCCGATCGTCAGGCCATGAAACGCGCTGGCGAGCGAAACCACGCGTGCCCGGCCGGTAGCGGCGCGCGCAAACTTCAACGCCCCTTCCATTGCTTCCGTGCCGGAATTGCAGAAAAAAACAGCATCCAGATGCGGCGGCATGCATTTCAAAAGCGCTTCGGCCAACAATCCGCTCAAAAGCGAACAATCCATCTGCACCATGTTCGGAAGATCCAGATCCAGTACGTCGCGGATCGCCTGCTTCACCACCGGATGATTGCGGCCAATGTTGAAAACCGAGTAGCCGCTTAGAAAATCGAGATACGGCTGATTGTCCATGTCGTACAAGTACGCGCCCTCTGCACGCGCATAGACCTTGTCGAATCCGATGACGCGCTGGGCCGCTACTAGCGTCCGATTCAAATGCCGCTCGTGGAGCTGATAATTTTCACCCAGTCGCGCAGCGATAATCTCCTTTAAATCGAAAGCCATGAGGAGCAAAACTTCCTCGATTTACCTAGGAAGCGCAAATCTGTAGGGCGCCTGTATCAGCCCCGATGCTTTCGGGGTGCACAGCCGTAACGGATGCGAAGCAACGGCCGGGCTTTCAAACGCTCTACAATAAAAAAGCTGCAGGACCAAAAGCGATCCTGCAGCTTTAGTTCTAGCGAAGTAATTCGCTTAGTCTTCCACGATCACGCGCTCCACTGTGCGATGTTCAGTTGGACCCGTGTAATAAACACGCACCTTCTGTCCAGCTCGCAGCGGGGCTGTTACGATTTTGCCGGCACCGTCAACGATTCGCGCGGCTGTGCCTAGCGCGAAACTGACCGGACCTTCATCGCCCTTCACCACAACCGTCTTGCCCGGCTCGTAGGTCGATACCGTCCCAGCCGTGTAAGTTGTCGAAGTAGTGGTCTCCGTCGTTGTTGCGGGTTTCGTGGTTGTCGCTTCCTCAGTCGTTGTCGTGCTAGTTTGTGCAAATGCTAACGGCACAACTAGCGTGCAGATCAAACCAATGATTGTCTTCTTCATTCTGTCCCCTCTTGTTGATGTTAATGTTACCCCCAAGTTCGTGATTCGAACTTAGAACGGACGCTCCATTAGCGTCTCTTGCTTTGACCAATTTGGAACGGGGATATTCGAATTATTTCCCGTTGCATGATTGAGCGGTTCCGGCGAACTCAGTAACGTGCCATGCCAATGATCCACAAAACGCTGTGCGCGGATCCGCCCGTCACGCCGGAACTCGTCAAGCGGCAAGGACTCACTCCGGAAGAGTTCGAGAGGATAAAAACAATCTTGGGGCGCGAGCCGAACTTTACCGAGCTAGGCATTTTCTGCGTCATGTGGAGCGAGCATTGCTCGTACAAGAATTCGAGAAAAGAACTGAAAAAATTTCCGATGACGGGACGTGATATCCTGGTCAAAGCCGGCGAAGAAAATGCAGGCGTGGTGGATATCGGCGACGGTTGGGCGGTCGCTTTCAAGATGGAGAGCCACAACCATCCGAGCGCGATTGAGCCCTTCCAGGGCGCGGCGACGGGCGTGGGCGGAATCATTCGCGACATTTTTACAATGGGTGCCCGTCCGGAGTTTTGCCTGAACTCGCTGCGCTTTGGACCGATAGCGGCACACGCCTCCGATTCGCCAGAGGACGAGTCTGCCGTGGCGGACTTGCACAGAGACGAGGCACGCAAACGGGACGCATGCGCTACTATTGGCGCCAACAGGCGGCTGTTCACCGGCGTTGTTTCTGGAATTGCACATTACGGCAATTGCGTCGGCATCCCGACGATTGGCGGCGAGATTTATTTCGATGAGAGTTTTGAAGGCAATCCGCTGGTAAACGTTTTCTGCCTCGGCGTATTGCGGTATGAACACCTTGCTCGCGGCACGGCGGAAGGCGCCGGCAATCCTGTGTTTTATGTCGGCGCCGAAACCGGCCGCGACGGTCTCGCGGGCGCAGCTTTCGCTTCACGCGAATTAACCGAACAATCGCGCGAAGATCGTCCTGCCGTGCAGGTGGGCGATCCATTTAAGGAGAAATTACTACTCGAAGCTTGTCTCGAACTGCTCACTCGCGATGCCGTCGCCGGTATTCAAGACATGGGCGCGGCCGGTCTGACCTGCTCGACGTGCGAAACCGCCAGTCGCGCTGGCAGTGGTATTGAAATCGATTTGGCGAAAGTTCCAAAGCGCGAGCCGGGCATGACACCGTACGAGATTTTGCTGAGCGAATCTCAGGAACGCATGCTGATCATCGCAAAGCGTGGCAAAGAGAACGTGGTCCGCGAAGTGTTCGATAAATGGGGCGTGGCTTGCGCGGAAATTGGGCGCGTCACAGATGACGGCATGATGCGTGTGCGCAATAACGGGGCGGTTGCCGCCGAGGTTCCTGCCAAAGCGTTGGCTGACGAAGCGCCGCTGTATTCGCGTGAGGCAAAACCACCGGCTGTGGCCGCGTCCGTAAGGGGTGCGCGCGCGTCGGTCACAGAGCGACGGCTACAGAAGCTTGACCATCGCGAGGCGCTTCGGCAATTGCTGCGCGATCCGACCATCGCATCAAAAAACTGGGTATACAGACAATACGATCACACGGTGCGCACTGGAACGATCGTTAAACCGGGCTCAGACGCCGCGGTGTTTTTCGTTCGCTACGCAAACAAGATCCTGGCGGCGACCACCGATTGTAATTCGGTCTATTGTGCCCTTAATCCGCGTGAGGGCGGCAAAATCGCAGTTGCCGAAGCGGCACGAAATCTCACCTGTTCCGGCGCTCGCCCGCTGGCTGTGACGGATTGCTTGAATTTCGGCAATCCTTACAAGCCGGAAAATTTCTGGCAATTGCGTGAAGCAGTTGAAGGAATCGCGGAAGCATGTCGCGCGTTTGGAACACCGGTGACCGGCGGAAATGTTTCCCTGTATAACGAGAGCCCCGCAGGAGTCGTAGATCCCACGCCCACTGTCGGTATGGTCGGACTGATTGATGACGAAAAGCACGTCACCACGCAATGGTTTAAAAATGAAGGCGACGCGATCATTCTCGTTGGAGAAATTGGTGACGAGCTTGGCGCCTCGCGTTACCTGAAAGTCTGTCACGGCTTGAAAGTCGGTCCAGCGCCGCACGTCGATCTGACGCACGAAATCAAAGTCCAAAGTGCCGTTCGCGATTTGATTCGTGGAGGCTGGGTAAGAAGTGCTCACGATTGTTCCGAAGGCGGAATGGCCGTTGCGCTGGCGGAATGCTGTTTCAATCCCGAGAAGCTTTTTGGAGCCGAGATTAGTGTAGCGCCAGCCTCCGGCTTGCGCGGGGAAGAAGATCGCAAGCGGGACGCGTGCGCTACACTTTTTAACGAATCGCAATCGCGAATTATCGTGTCCGTTGCAGCAGAAGATCTGGATGAGGCGTTATCCATGTTACGCCAGCACGAAGTTCCATTTCAGCAACTCGGCCGGGTCAGCAGCAATGAATTGAGGATTCGATTGAACGAGGATGAGTTCGCCTGGAAAACCGCTGATCTACACGACGATTGGTTCAATGCGATCCGTCGCGCAGTTGATGAAGAGGAAAGTATTCCGAGCTTGTGAAGTTGTGAAAGGCGACATTGAATACGCGCCAATCTGATGGATTATTTCGTGTGAATTTCGGCTCGAATCGCATTGACCCCGACGATGCACCCGATGCTGCAGTCCTGCCGCAGCACGAGTGCGGGCTCTTTGGCGTGTTCGGGCAACCTAACGCGGCGGTGCTGACGTATTACGGTCTGTTCGCGCTGCAGCATCGCGGCCAAGAGAGCGCGGGGATCGTCACCAGCAACGGCCCAGGCACAAGCTTCCTCCAGCACAAGGATATGGGCCTGGTTTCGCAGGTCTTTGGTCAGGAAGAACTGGCGAAATTGAAAGGCACGCGCGCTATCGGGCACACGCGGTACTCGACCACAGGCACCAGCACGATCAAAAACGCGCAACCGTTCGTGGTCGATTGCATACGCGGGCAGATGGCCATTGCGCACAACGGCAATCTCATCAATGCCGATTTATTGCGCGACGAACTGGAACGCAAAGGCTCGATTTTTCAAACAACCGCTGACAGCGAAATCATTCTGCATCTTCTCGCACAACCACTCGACAATGGAGGCAGCGCGCTCGCGCCGCTGCGGCGGATCGAGGGCGCGTTTTCCATTCTGATCATGAGCGAACGCGAATTGATCGCAGTGCGCGATCCATTTGGGTGGCGACCGCTTTCCCTCGGAAAACTCGGCGAGGCGTATGTCGTGGCGTCAGAGACATGCGCCTTTGATTTGATTCATGCTGAGTTCGTTCGTGATGTAGAACCGGGTGAAGTCTTAATTATCGATGAAAGCGGAGTGCGTTCGGAGTTTCCGTTCCAACCCCAGCAGCCGGCGTTCTGCATGTTTGAGTACGTCTATTTCGCCCGACCGGACAGCAAACTCGGCGGCGTGAACGTCGGCAAAGTTCGAACGGAAATGGGACGCGAGTTGGCGAGAAGATTCCCAGTCGAAGCCGATATCGTCGTGCCGGTGCCCGACTCCGGAAACTACGCCGCTCTCGGTTTTGCGGAGCAGCTAAATATTCCGTACGCGCATGCGTTCGTGCGCAATCACTACATCGGTCGAACATTTTTGCAGCCGAGCCAGCTGATTCGCGATTTCGACGTGCGAGTGAAACTGAATTTGATCAAGGAAATGGTTGCCGGGAAACGCGTCGTGGTTGTGGACGACTCGATCGTGCGCGGCACGACGGCTCGCGCGCGGGTGGTGAACCTCCGCGAAGCCGGCGCAACGGAAGTGCACATGCGCGTAAGTTGTCCACCGCATCGGTTTGCCTGCCATTATGGGATCGATTTTCCTGATCCGGAAAAACTGATCGCAAACCAGATGACGATGGATGACATCTGCAAATACCTCGGTGTAGATAGCCTGGGTTACCTCGACGTCGAAGGGATGGTGCGAGCGACAGGGAGGCCTTTAAACACTTTTTGCCTCGCGTGCTTTACGGGTGATTACCCCCTGCCCGTCGATCCTGCCTTGGACAAGTTCATCATGGAACGACGCGAGCAACGTGCCAGAGCTCTCGCCGACCAGGAAGGTCAGCCAACATTGTTCGCCGATCTCAAATAACAGCTGTCATTGCGAGCGAAGCGTAGCGGAGTCGCGAAATCTCTTGCTGTTAGGATCAGAAACAGAGATTCCTCGACTTCGCTCGGAATGACAGAGAAGGCAAAGGCTTATGCGCGCGCGGGCGTTGACGTCGATCTTGGCAACCGACTGAAACGACAAATTCAGTCGCTCGTTCGACAGACGCATGGCGCGCAGGTGCTGGGCAAAGTCGGCGGCTTCGGCGGATTGTTTCGCGCCAGTTTCCCCCGAATGCGTGAACCAGTTTTAGTCGCGAGCATCGATGGGGTTGGGACCAAATTGAAAATCGCCTTTGCCATGGAGAAGCACGATACCGTAGGCGTCGACCTGGTGAATCACTGCGTCAACGACATTGCAGTATTGGGGGCGCGTCCGCTTTTCTTCCTCGATTACATCGGCTGCGAAAGACTCGAAGCTGGCGTGTTTCGACAACTAATTCAGGGGCTGTCTCGCGCCTGCCGCTCCGCCGACTGCGCGCTGCTAGGCGGCGAAACGGCGCAGATGCCGGGCATGTATCGTAAAGGCGAATACGATCTGGCTGGTTGTATTGCAGGAGTGGTCGATCGCGCGAGCATTATCGACGGCCGAAAAATAGAACCGGGTGACGCAATTCTCGGATTACACTCGAATGGGTTGCATACGAACGGCTATTCGCTGGCGAGAAAAATCTTGTTCGACAAAATGCGACTCAAAGTCACTTCGCGCCTGCCCAGGCTCAACACAAATGTCGGCGCGGAGTTGTTGCGCGTGCACAAAAATTATCAGCCGCTGCTCGCAAAAGTTCCGCGCGCCATGATCAAAGGTCTTGCTCACATCACTGGTGGTGGTCTGATCGACAATGTGCCGCGGATTTTGCCTTCGAATTGTGACGCCGTAATCGAAACGAAAAGCTGGCGTGTGCCGGGCATTTTCCAGATCTTGCAGCAAAACGGAAAAGTTGATCCTCGCGAGATGTATCAAGTGTTTAACATGGGCGTCGGAATGGTGGCGATTGTCGCCGAGTTAAATGCAGCACGCGTGATGTCACTCTTGGAGGCAAAGCGCATAGGCCACGTCAAGCGCGGCGCAGGCAAAGTACATTTGCAGTTTTGACACGCGCGCGCGCCTCGTTCTGGGGACCACAGGCTGCCAGCTTGTGCTCCCCAGAACGCCGTGAGCTAACCGGGTAGATTGGGGGCCGCGGGGTCGGTGACATTCACGGCAGGCTCAGATTCGAAACCGGCGACTGGTTTCGCGATTTTCTGTTTGCGCGCGACGCGCTGCAGATTCGCACGGAGCGCGGCTACATCGACTAATTCAGCCACTCGTGATTTCAATGCACGCGCTCGCGTCCATAAAAACAGTAGAAACAGCAGATAGGCGCCGATGGACCAAAGATCAACATGGGAAGCGTTGAGCTGCCGGTAAATCAAAAGGCTCAGTGCGATCAGACTAAATATCACCGTCGTGGTGACCAAGCGGTTGCGGAGTCGCACGCGGGTCAGGCATTTTCCGCCGCCGTGATACTCTGTGACCGTCTGAAGCGCGATGCTCCACCAGAAATTGCCGTAGATTTGAATGTCCCATTCGTTCCAGCCGCTGTCGGTTGAATAGCGCCAACCTTCTTCATCGAGTAACTCAAACATCGCGCCCAATAAATAGTGGCGGTCCCTCCCCTGCTCGCTCCAAAAGGCGCGCCGACTCAGGCTGCCCGCTGAGCGGGCGCGTTCCGGCAAATGTTCGTGCCGCCGGATAACATTCGCCGGCGTACGCTTGAAGTGTAGCCAGGTGAAATAACGAGAAAACCCGCGCACGAGCGGCTGCGCAAACGCAAGCAGCATGACAAGCAGACGCGCCCGCACTGTATCAAATCGCGGCTCAATTTGCGTCCGCACCATGTACGAAAGCGCCACGCAGAGAGTGCCACCCAGCATCAGGTAAGGAACAATTCGCAGTGCCGGCAGAAAGATTCCGAGGCCGAAAAGAAATATCGTGAGAGCGAACCATTCGATACTGCTCAGGTACGCAGCCACATCTGATTGCGGTGTCGGATAAATCGACTGAAAAAATCCTTCACCGAAAATGCCGTGATAAATTACAGGGCGGCCAATAAACCACGTGAACCGCTGCGGGCCATAGATTTGGCCGCGCCATTTCGCAGTCCCAGTCGGCCCGAAGAAAATTAAATGCTTGAACCGTAGCAGCGATTCCGCTTCGCCGTAGCCGTCCTGTTGTTTTAAAAACGCGCGAAGCGTAAACCGACGATAGTGCCAGACAATTGCGGTTGGGCTGAAACCAATGACCCATCCGGCCTGCTGAATTCGCCAGCAAAAATCGACATCGTCGCCTGCCTTGCGATACTCTGGATCGAAACCGCCGACGCCGTCGAAAGCCCAGCGATAGAACGCCATGTTACAACCGGGGATATGCTCGGCGATTGTGTCCGTAAGCAGAACGTGACTGGGACCGCCAGGCGCCGCGGCGACGCATGCCTGAATCCAATTTTGCGCGGGCGGCGTGATGTTTGGCCCGCCGACTCCGGCGTAATCTCCGCTGACAAGCGCACCGATTAAATAATAAAGCCAATCCGCGTCAACCATGCAGTCGGAATCGGTGTAGGCGAATATGTCGCCTTTCGCGGCGGCAGCGCCGGTGTTGCGAGCGTGGCTTAGTCCATGATTGGTCTGATGGATATAACGCACCGACGGGAACTGCGCTGCGACGTATGCGGTGTCATCGGTTGAACCGTCATCGACGAGAATGACTTCATAGGCGGGATAATTCAGTTTGCCTAGCGACTCGAGGCATGCCGCAAGCGTGCGAGCGCCGTTGTACGAACAGACAATCACAGAAACGAACGGCGTTCGGGGCAACGGCAGATGCGGCAGAGCGGAATCGCTGCGACCCAGTTTCTCTTCCACGGTGTAAAACGCCTTCTTCGGTTTGCGATCGCGCGTGACGATGCCGAAGGCCCAATCAGTAATTTCCTGGCCACCGGTGAACCATTCGTCTGTCCATGTAAAAAGAACCGTCCCCGCAAGGCCGCACTTCACGACACTGTCAATATGCCATCCGAGCATTTCAGCCTGCTCGTTCTGCGAATGCCGGATTGTGTCCATCCCGAATTCGCCAAGGATTAGAGGATGTTCGCCAGTGAGATTCTGCAGCCGCAGCAGGTACGCTTCGAACTCTCGCTGATTGTGCAGGTAAACGTTGAAACAGTAGAAGTCGGAGTTCTGCGGCAACAGATATTCTGTCGGCGGGTACGTCGCGTATGAAAACAATGCTCCCGGATCGATCGCGCGCCCGATCCGGATTAACTCCTCCACGAATTCGATCACTCGATTCGCGCCGAGCCAGCGCGCCATCGTGCTCGAGATTTCATTGCCAACCAGATAACCAAAGATTGCCGGATGGCCGGCATGCGTCTTCACGGCAGCGCGAACGTTTTGAGCGATTTGCTTGCGCATGGAGCGTTCACGCAGAAACTCAACGTGTTTTTCCCACGGAAGCGTGACCAGCACCCGCATGCCGGCGTCACTGCAATGGTCCAGAAACCAGCGCGGCGGCGAGTGGTAGATGCGCACAACGTTCAGACCTGCCTGGCGCATCAGCGCGAGATCGACCTGGACTTGCTCAGGTGTCCCGAGATAATTCTCTTCGCGATCCGGTTTGAACGGACCGTACGTCACGCCCTTAACAAAAAACTTTTTGTCGCCGTCGAAGAAAAATTTCGCGGCAGGACGAACTCGCGAATTCGTATTGCTTGTCATGTCGGGCGAGGTCGAGACATCTCTCGATCTAATGTTTGAGAGTCAAACGACAGATTCCTCGACTTCGCTCGGAATGACAAACAGCCTGGTATCAAATTTTCTTCAATGCCTCGCGAACAATAGCGGCGGTCCGGCCGATTTGTTCAGGCGTGTGTGCAGTGGAAATGAAGCCGGTTTCGAACTGAGAGGGTGCGAAATAGATGCCGCGCTTCAAGCAAGCGTGAAAAAACCGGTTGAATTTTTTCAAATCGCTTCGTTGCGCGCTGGCGAGATCAACGATGCGCCCAGGAGCGAAGAACAAACAAAACATGGATCCGAGCCGGTGAAACGTAATATCGACGTTTGCGTTACTGATCGCGTCGCGGACGAGCTGTTCAAATTGCGCGCCCGATTGTTCGAGCGATTGCCAGGCATTAATGCGTTCCAGTTCGCGCAGTTGCGCTAGCCCAGCCGCCATCGCAATTGGATTGCCCGATAGCGTCCCGGCCTGGTAAACCGGGCCATCTGGCGAAACCTGGTCCATGATTTCAGCGCGCCCGCCAAACGCGCCGACTGGCAACCCGCCGCCGATTATTTTCCCAAGCGCCGTTAGGTCAGGGTTGATTCCGTAAATTTCCTGCGCGCCACCGCGTGCCACACGGAACCCTGTGATCACCTCATCGAAAATCAGCAGGGCGCGATTCCGTGTGCATTCGTCCCGCAGCACGGCCAGAAATTCCTGCTCGGGAAAATAAAGACCTGCGTTCGCTGGAACCGGCTCAACAATTATTCCGGCAATTTGATTTTCACTTTCCTGAAATGCTTTTCTCACCAACTCCGTATTGTTGAACGGCAGGGAAATCGTGAGATCGGCAAAAGCCTGCGGCACACCGGCGCTACTCGGCTGACCATGGGTAAGTGCGCCGCTGCCGGTTTTCACCAGCAACGCGTCCGCGTGGCCATGATAACAGCCGTCGAACTTGATGATCTTGTCACGGCCAGTGAACGCCCGCGCGAGTCGAATGCACGACATTGTGGCTTCGGTGCCGCTGTTAACCATCCGCACTTTCTCGATGGATGGCATCCGGCTACAGATCAGCTCTGCCAGTTCGACCTCGAGCGGATTGGGAATTCCAAAGGTCAAGCCCCTCATTGCGGCGTCGCGCACCGCGTCCACGACAACTCGAGGCGCGTGACCGAGAATCGCCGGCCCCCAGCTGCCAACGTAATCGATATATTCTTTTCCATCGACGTCCCAAATTCTCGCGCCTTCCGCACGCGCGACGAAGAACGGCTCCCCTTCAACATTGCGAAATGCGCGTACCGGCGAATTGACACCGCCGGGAATGCGTTTTTGTGCGCGAGCGAACAACTCCGATGAACGTGAGGTCATGTTGTAGCGGCGCTTGTGCCAAGCGCCTATTTAGTAAGTTCGGCCCTTGATACAAGCGCCGCTACAACGATATTACCCGCTCTCGAATCGCGGCGGGGTAGCCAAGTGGTAAGGTCGCGGTCTGCAAAACCGCTATTCGCGGGTTCGATTCCCGCCCCCGCCTCTCTTCTATGCGCGGATTTTGTTGGATATCGGCGGTTCGTTTTACGCTCCAGTTCGATTGATGAGCTCGCCGCGCATCGAGTCATGGCGAACCGTCGTCTTAATAACGGTTTCTAATAGACGCCATCCTACTTCGCTCTCTGGTTGTCCTGTTGATCCTAACCGACATTCTGTTAATCCACAGCAATTCGCGGAACGATCGCGTCAAAATTTCTTCTCGCGCGAGGGCACAGAGGTGAGAGATCTCCTGTCACGCAGGCGAGTGCCTGCATGTTGCGACTGATACAGTGCTTACCGCGGCACTGTAGCAGGCGCCGTTTTCACGGCATGCGAGACTGGAGCGTTTCCTTTAACAATCGCTTCGATGCCAAACGGCGCCGCCGCTTTCGCGGGGAAGAGCGGTCGCAGAACGGCGAATGTTTGCGAAGCGAATACAATGGAAACGGCCATTGCCACTGCTGCACATTTCATGCGGGCGGTCTATCAGGTTCCGACTGCATGGCAAGTAAAATTTTTACCTAGGTGAATCGGGGGTCCGGCGAAACGTCGCATATGGTCGACGTGCGAATGCTTGCAGCGCGATAGAAGAAGCACACGTGAGTCACTCGTAATTTGTTGGGGCCCTAGGTCGTCCAATAAACCTGGCGAACGCAGATTCCAGTTTGCGATTCGAGGTTTCCGGATAATTTTCCACGCCGATGCCGCAGTTTAATTATCGAGCCCGCAACGCCCAAGGCGAGTTGGTCGAAGGCGTTCTCGAATGCGCAGATCGCGCTGTTGCGATTCAACAGATTGAATTGCAACGCTGCATCCCCGTGCGGATTGAAATGGTCGGCACGGAAGTGAAGGGGCCGAAAGTCGTGCGGCCACCCGCCGCGGGTCGCCCGGAATCTCCTACGGGTCTGAAGATTTCGCACGGCCAGTTGCTTATTTTTACGGAACAGCTCGCGCACCTGTTGCAAGCAGGGATGACGCTCGACGAAGCGTTGTCGGTTTTAGAAAAACGGCTCAAACAGCCGCGCGTCCAGCAAATGACGCGAAGATTGCATCAGTCTCTAGTCGATGGCCGCAGTTTTTCGCACGCGTTAAGCGAGATGCCAAGAATTTTCCAGCCCTTGTACATAAATTTAGTCGCGGCAGGCGAGGCCAGTGGCTCGCTTCCGCAAATTCTACTTCGTCTGGTCAAGCACCTGATGCAGGCCAAAGACCTGCGAGACCGGGTGCAGCAAGCGCTGATTTATCCGGCGTTTTTGGCGCTGGCCGGCGCTGTTCTGGTTACGATTTTTATTACCTTCATGGTGCCGCAGTTGACCACCTTCATGGCACAAACCGGTGGTGCACTCCCGCTGCCTACGCGGATTTTGTTGCAAATTCATCATGCGATCACCGGCTACTGGTGGCTTGGATTGTTGATGATTGCTGGCGGGATCGTCGGCTTCCGCGCCTTTGTTCGCACTCAGGAAGGGCGTACTGCGTGGGACCGTTTTCGACTGATGATACCCGGATACGGAGGCGTTATTCGACATCGGTACTACGCACAGTTTGCGCGAACACTTGGGACTTTAATGGAAAACGGTGTGCCTCTCCTGACGTCACTTAATCTTGTGACCGAGATCGCGGCTAACCGGTTTCTGGAACTAAAACTCGGCGAGGTGCGAAAGGCAGTTATTGATGGCGCGACGCTGTCTGCTGCCTTGCAGGCGCAAAAATTATTCCCGGATTTGTTCACCGACATGATGAGCGTCGGTGAACAGACCGGGCATTTCGCCGAAACGATGCAAGCCATTGCTGACGTTTATGAGCGCGAGCTCGACCGCAGCGTCGGCGTGATCTCGCAATTGATTCCGCCGGTGATCATCGTGATGATCGCGGCTTTGGTTGGTCTCGTTGTTTTCAGCATTCTCTCGGCTGTGTTTGAGATGACACACAGCCTGCAGGTCAGGCCACATTAAACGCATCGCACCTTACGCGTCCCCTTGCGAAGGCGGATGCGAGCGAACCAACCGGCTGCTGGATCATTCGCTGAGTATTACGCGCAGTCTTGGCAATGTTGCTGACTTGAAACTGAAAACTTGCAAAATAAGATATGCGCGAATAATCTCGCCAGCCCGATGGTACTCCGCGCTTCTCTTGCGATGTTCCTCGCTGCGGTTTGCACCGTTTGCGCACAAGAAGCTTTAACGGACGGACTGCCTTCTCCGACCGATAGTTCTACCCAGGCCAGCCCTGAAAGCGCATGGCTGGATCTCCGGCAAATCGCGGTCCGAAATTCGAAAACGCAAGTCGCACCTGCCTGGATTGAGGCGCTCACTCTTCTTCCGGGCCAAGCGACGGAAGGCGGCGGTGGATCGAAGAGCATCTTTCGGATCCGCGTAACGCAACCAGGCCCGGAATATCAAGTTCTGTTTTTCCGATTGTTCTTCGACGATAAGGCGAATCAACAGCCGGAACTAGTCGCGTGGGATGAGTCCGGCACACACATTCTGAAGTCGGGAACGCTCGGCGTCGGAATGAATCTGCCCAGTTCTGATTCAGTCCTGATCCCAATGACGGGGGCCTCCGCGATCGATATCGAAGTGCCCGGCGACGGCAAAACTATCCGCGCAGCGTACTTGGATTGGATGACCAGCAGCGAGGTGGTGCATCCTGTGAACGCGGAACATCGCGACATCATTCCCGAACCATTCACGTCCACGCCGACACTGCATTCGCCGCCTGAAGATCTCGAAAATTTCGGAACAGTGACGGCGACTTTGGCAGCCGAGCCAATCCGGATCGATTCCCGCGCGCAGCAAAACGCGGAGTTTCAATTTCCGATCGAAACGCAACCGCTTACCGCGCTGTTGACCTTTGAGATTGCGAATCCGAGTATCGATGCTCCGCCAGAAATTTTTCTGAATGATCAGAGTATCGGGCCGGCTTCTCTAACGCTGCCGGATTTGGCCGATCCAGGGTATCGAGGTGAATCGGAACCGCTCACAACCCAAATGCATTTCCATTACACTGGATGGTTGCGCGCTCAAAAGATTGTGCCGGCGACCGCCCTGAAAGTAGGCGCGAATAATCTCGTCGTCGAAAATGGAGCCGGCGGTGGCTCTGCCGCGATCCGCGGCACGCAGATTCAGTTAAAGTATATTTGGGACAAGTCCGATTACCTTCTGCGCGGCGGGCGCTAGCAATTCTTCAAGACGGGGCTAAGGTAATCGCCCACAGAACGGGAGGGCACTCCCATATTGACATGAGACTAAAAACGAAACAGCAGGGGTTCACGCTATTGGAGATCATGCTCGTGGTGAGCATCATTGTGATCATATTGGGAGTAGCGATTTCAAAACTCGGCAACACGACCGGTATTGCCAAAAGCATGCGCGTCCAGGCGGATATTCAGGCGATCAAGACACAGCTGCAGTTGTACGAAAGCATGAATGGATTTTATCCATCATCGGAGCAGGGCTTGCAGGCATTGGTTACGCAGCCGCAGAACGATCCGCGGCCGACGCGCTGGTACCAGTTGTTTAAAGAAATGCCCAAGGACCCGTGGGGCAGCAATTACATCTATCGCAATCCCGGAGTGAAAAATCCGGGCGGCTATGATTTGTTTTCAGCGGGCCCGGATCGCCAGGCAGATACTTCGGACGACGATTTGGGTGGCGGATAGCCGCAGCGCGATCCTCGCCATTTAGTTCTTTGCCGGGCCACCTTGCGAGGCGCTCTTCGACGCTCCTCCCCTGGGATTGCGTTGAATCAAGCCGCGCGGATGCGGGTGCGGCACGTCCTTCCCTGAGGGAATCAACTGTTGCAACTCGGGCGGCGCACCTGGAGGAAGTTTTGATAACGCGGGATTGGGATTGAGCGCGGGATTAGGCATCACTGCGGGCGCGGTTGGCATCATTGCTCGAACAGCGCCACCGGCATTTGCACCAGTTTGCGACAACAGCGCCTGGTTAAATGTGATCGTTGCAAAGTTGCCGTCTTTACTAATCGTCACCTTCGTCGCGCCCACTTTATCCGACCATTCGATGTTGGCGATGCTGTACCCATCAGCAGGTTCACGGGTCGAAAGGTATTTTTTGAAGTTGTGATCGGAAGTGGAAGCGAGCGTCACGAGATCGCCGTCGGCTGAACGGGCGGCGTTGGCGATGTAAAGGTCCTTGGCAAAGTCAGGCGTAGCCGCGGGCTCAGCAGCTGCTGCCGTTGCCAGTGCAAACGGCGACTGATCCACCATTTTTGTGTATCGGTCGAAATTAAACCGCGGCGGCAACGTTTCCTCGGCTTGAATCTGGATCAGACCCACCAGCGCGAAAGTCAGTGTTACAGGAAGAAAATATTTCATAAGATCCGTCTCCTATCTTACTTGGTGCCCTGCGCAGGTGCAAACCAGCGCGCGAATTTAAACTTGCCGCGCATCATCGCGGGATCCCCGCTGTCGATGGCTAGATTAACGTTTTCCAAAACGATGAACGCGTCCGGTCGTTGCACGTCATAAAGGAAATGTACAAGAGGCTCCCATGGGCTCTTGGTTTCGATGGAAGCAAATACCGTCTGATGATATGGCGTCGTCTCTCCGGATCCGATCGCAGGATTTTCAATCAGGACGTTGTATTTGCCGGCGACTTCCTTCAATTGATCGAGCAAAGCAGAAGCTTCGGCGGGATCCTTTAACACCGGTTGCTTCTGTCGCATCCATTCGTCGCGCTTTGTCCACACATCGCGTTCCTTCACGTAAAGGGTTTCTTCGGTCAGCTTGGCCCGACGCGATGCCAATTCCCGTTGTGCGGCACCCACTGCGCCGAACATCCAGCTTAAGATCCAGAGATTCAGCAGCGCGAACAACGTTCCGGCAACTATCCACGCGAGCAGACGCTCACGCCGATTCATCCGGTGATACCAGGAAGGCATCATTTTGCTTTACCCTCCACCCGAAATTGCGCGTGATTGTTACCCAAAATCCGAGGCGCAGCCATCTCGAATTGAAACGTTCGTAAATCGGGATTCTTCTTTACCTTCTCAACAAACTGGTAAGCGAGCGCGGGCGTGTTCGCTTCTCCGTCGACGGAAAGCTGGCGGGCCGATTGGTTGTAAGTAGTGATGCGTACGTCGGAGGATGGCAAGCTTTCGAACAAATGCAGTAAGATTTCTACGGGATAATAGTGCGCATCGATAGCGGGCGCGAGCGCTTTCCATTTTGCCTCTGTCATTCGCACGAACTCCGTCTGGGGTGCAGCGCGAGCGATGCGGGAATCAAATCGCCCGATCTGAAACCGCAGCAGCCCAAGATACGCGAACAAAAGCAGCAGCAGCGCGCCATAAGCGCCACTGATCCACAGAAGGCGCTTCCGCCATTCTGTCTGCCTTATCAGTTGAGAACGGCGCCGGCGCCAACTGTCGGGCAAGAGGTTCAGTTTAACCGGCGCTGGCGGTAGCTCTATCCCTACGATCTCGGTCGGACTGGATAAAATTCCCTCGACCGTGTCGCGCAATTCGTAGCAAGTCTCATCCAACAAGACATTCGGATACGACGCGTCAATGCCCTGCAGCTCGGCGCTTAGCCGTAATTGGGGCAATTCAAGCTGGAGTTGCTCGCCGTTGCCGTCTTCGAATACCCGGGCAAGGCTCAGCTTGCCGTTCTCGGTTATCGCGTAAACGAGCGTCTCGCCTTCCGGGTAAATCAGAAGAGCGCTGCCACGCGGCGCATGCGTGCTGGCGCGCTGTGCGGCATATACAGTGATTTGCCGCGGAATGTAACCACGTTCCAACAGCGGTGAAGCCATCTCGGCGAGTTGCTCATTTCTGATTGCGATCGCCGAAACGACGCTCTCGCCGTCGTTTTGTTCGATCACTTCGAAGTCCGTCGTTACTTCATCGGCCGCGAACGGCAGGAGCTTCTCGATTTGGATCCGAATCATTTCTGGAAACTCCGCTGGATCGACGCTCGGCAAACGAAATCTCTGGGCAAGCACAGCCGAGACAGGTAGACCAAGGACGAACTCATCGGTGGCAGCTAGGAGCGGTACGGCTTCTTCTAACGTCTCCAGCTTGCGCACGGTCCACGAGTTATTTTGTCCTCGGCTGCTAGCAACAGCTTCGTGAGCACCCGTCCGGCTGGCATTGCGGCCAGGCGACGACTCCGGAGCGGCTGAGCGAACGAAATGCCAGCCGTGCCCGGTGGGAACTATGAAAATCGATGGCTGGCCTGGCTCGATATCAAAGCTCCTTCCAACTAAACACCTGAGGCAGACCAATTCCTGCTGTCTGCTTTTGCACTACCATTTCCACCGAACGCGTCACATCGCCTGATTTTCCTACGCTCACGATTCGAAAAACAGGGTTGGGGCTTTTGAATATGATCACGTTTTGAAGTGCGCCCAGCTGCTGTCCCTGAAGATTGATGCCAAGCGTACTGAATGCAGTTGCCTGATCCAACTGCGGATCGTCGGCAGTTCCATCGATCCCATCCTGGCCCTGTCGCAGCTGCAGGAAGCGATCAACAAAATCGTCCGGTATTCCCAATGCACGCAGCATGTCGCGTGAGGCATACGCCATGTCGATCTGCTGACAATTGCCCACAACCGTGGTGAAGTCTTGCTCCCAGCCGGGCTTTGAAGTGAATTCGGCCCAGCCGAAGACTTTTTTAAGGTCATCTACGGAAGTCAGTGGCGCATGCGCCGGATGATAATCATCGCTTTCTTCCGGCGCGTTCATGCGGTGAATCCCTTTGTTTGGCGATATCCAGTCGAGTAGCGAATCCATCATTACGTCGAGGTCGTTCACTTCTATGCCTTTAAGATTGAGATACTGCCGCAGAACTTTGATAAGCTGCGGGTTCTGTACTCCGGAGGGCGCCAGCAGGTTCAAATTCAAACGGCCACATTCCCCGGTCATCGTCACTTCATAACCGCCGCCGTCGCGCATTGTTGTCTGCAGATTCGCCGAGCCGGGCATAACCATCGGATGAAGCGCGACGTCTGCGCCTGAGCAGGCCATTGCTTCAGCGGTTAGTGCGCGGGTGGCATTGCTCGAAACATTTAATTGCGAATTGATGCTCAGCGCCCACGCGATCACCATCGCGCTGAGCAAAAATAACGCCCAAAGCGCTAGCAAAAGAGCAGCGCCAGCATCAGACTTACGACGTAAAAAACGTATGGGCATGCGATCGGTTCGCATCAATACGGTGTTCGTCTTAGTGCAACAATCGCCTCCCACGGCACAGACGAATCAGCACGCCCCACTGCGATCTTCACAAGCGCAGGCAGGGAACCTCCCGGCCATGCGTTAACCCAGCTGTTCGCCCGCTGATTGAAATAACGGATCTCTAGGCTCGTTACGTTTGGTATCAGCGGCACCCACGTTTCCTGTCCTTCACCAATATCGGAATCTTCACGAGGCTTACGCAAAAAACCGAGGTTGAGTCGCCCGTTCCCTGCCGGCTGCAGCCTCAGCGTAACGCTAAAATCGCCCGGTGCGTACCGTGTGAGCAGGCCCACTCCTGCAGGGCATGTCCAGTTCATCTCATCGCGCTCGCGATCGTTTAGCTTAAACGCCTGTCCTTTCATCGAGGCCTTCGTCGGACTGAAGGTTTGCCATTGCGCAGCAAGCAAATCGCGGAGGCCATCATACTGCGCATCCGCAGCCGCGGTGTCCGCTGAGAGATACATCGCCGTCAGATTTGACTGCACGAATCGATAGATCGCCAGCGACATCATGCCGAGGATCGTCACCGCCAGCATGATCTCTAGTAATGTGAAGCCGCGGATTTTATCCCGATCGATAGACATAGAACCGAATCTGTTTGTATTGTGGAGTACCCGCGTGCTGCCAATGCGCAGTCAACGTCACCACATTGATCCCGTTGATGACCGTGTTGTTGGCTTCCGTCAACGCCGCGGGCGCAGTTTTCTGAATCAGCCGCACCGTGCCGTAATTGCTATCGACCTTGAATTCCTTTTCGGCCTCAGGCACGACCGGCGCAGCTTGAACTTCCGCCATGCGGTCAGACAAAATTTGTCGAATCATCTGTTCTTCAGCGCTAATCGTGCTGGCGTTGAGACAATTTTGCACGGCACGCCCGAGCGCGATCACGCCGATAGCAAAAATTGCCACGCCAATTAAAACCTCGTACAGCGCAAACGCCACCTGGCCTCTGATGCGTGACATTCGCCCTCTGCTTTTACCTTGCCGCATACTGAATAATTTCCGGTTGCGTTGTCAGCGGCGAGTAATTCGCTGTCCATTGTCCAGCGGGACCTCTGAACTGCACTGTCGCAGGTTCACAGTTCCCCGACGGCCAGAATATCCACTCCCATGGATGATTGTCCGCCAATGCTGACGGCAGCGAGAGTTTCAGCAGTGTCCCTTTGTTGAGGCGAAGCTCCGCTGTTGCTTTCGCTTCCTCACCTTCTGCAAAAGCCTCTGGTCGCAGTACGACGCCGCTTTTTGCCCAGACAATGAGGTATGGACGGCGCTCCAACACGCTTCGCTCGTGTGCTTGACGGACGAGGCCGTTAAATTGATCGAGGGATTGCTTTAAGCGCCGGCTTGAGAAGACGCCGGTTAAGCTGGGCACTGCCAGCAACAAAAGCAGCATCAAAATGAAAATGGAGAGGGCAATCTCAATTAATGTAAACGCCCGAGACCGTTGCACGGCGGAAGTTACTTGATCGACGCAAAATCACAACCGGCACATCACCGCGCACATGGCTCATCACCCAGTGGGCACGCGAGCTTGAACAGCCGTAAAAGCAATAGTTTCAGTCCACCATGTTGGATCAGCACAATGACCGAGAAATTTGTCGATGAGCGTCGGGTTCAGCTTGCCGGAGCGCGTTAAGTCATCGCAAAGTTCGGTAACGGTCAGCATCCAATACTCTGCCCATCGCGAGCCGCCGTTGTAAACGGCCGTTTCAGCAGTACCGCTGATCTCCGTTAAACCTAATGCCGCAAGGCGCGGCGCAAGTGACCGGCCGACGTAATAGTCAATTCTACGTTCGCACCACCAGGCGAGCCACCCATCCCAAAACGCTCGAACCTGCGACGGCTCGGCAATGCTCGTCGGAAGAAAGTCAGGTTCAATAAGCAGAACTGAGCCGCCCGGCCGCGTGCTGGTCACAAGATTGTTGATGCAGCTTCTACATCGCCGACGTGATGAAGCACAGCCCGCGCGGTTACAAGATCGAACGCGCCGCCTTCCACCGGGCCGGCAACAATATCGCCCTGATGCAATTGCAGATTCGGCGCGCGGATTTCGGCCAACGATAGATCGAGATCGAAAGCCACTGCTTTTCCCCCAGGACCTACTTTCTGCGCGAGCCACGCGGAAATCGAGCCGTTCCCACATCCGACCTCGAGCGTACACGCGCCAGGCCTCACCACGCCAAGCGACTCGATGTGGCGACGATGCATTGGATCCAACAACTCCGACATCAACGCCAGCCGCCGTCGGGTGCCCGTCAGATGATGATTTAGAAGGTATTTCGACATATCACGCGATTCCTTTTTGGTGTCCCCGTATCAGCATTAAGCAATTGGCCGCTAAAAAAAAGCAATTGACCGACAGCAGCCGGTTTATGCCTGTGATAAGCTGTCAAACCAAATGAAGTTTGCTCTGCGTATCGGCGCGGTGGCAGCCGCGCTCTTCGTCACCGCGATCCTTTTCTGGCAGGGAGTTACTGCGCAGAGTGCTCCCGCAACGCGCTTTGACACGAGCCCCACCGTAGCCTTTCTCGACATCGGTGTTCTGGTATTTCGCGAAGGGCTGGAATGCATCCTTGTGCTGGCGGCGATCACTGTGAGCATGACCGGCGTAAGACGCCTGCATCGGCGGCCGGTCGCGCTCGGGTCAGGCCTGGCATTTATCGCCAGTTTGATCACGTGGTGTGTTGCGGTGCGAATCGTGAGTTCGCTCAGCGACAACATGTCGGCGCTGGCTCTGCAAGCTGCAACGGGATTGCTCGCGGTGATTGTTTTGCTCGTGATCATGAATTGGTTCTTCCACAAAATCTACTGGGGCGGATGGATTCGCGCCCACAATCGCCGCCGCAAAGTGTTATTGGAAAACGCGCGTGCGGCGGAGATTTCGCAATCGCGTCTGTGGTGGGGATTGATCTTGCTCGGATTTACTTCCTTGTACCGCGAAGGCTTTGAGGTGGTGCTTTTTCTGCAAAGTTATCAGCTGCGGTTCGGTGGCGGCGTTGTGCTCAAGGGCGCATTGCTCGGCCTGGCGCTAACGACGATCGTGGCGGTGCTGACTTTTGTTCTTCAACAACGTCTGCCGTACCGGAAAATGCTAATTACGACCGGGATTCTTCTTGGAGTTGTGTTGCTGGTCATGGTGGGCGAGCAAGCGCAGGAAATGCAACTTGCGCATTGGATTTCCTCAACTCCAATCGACTCGCTCAACCCTTACATTCCGGACTGGATGGGGTTGTGGTTTGCTGTATTTCCAACGGTCGAAACACTCCTGGCGCAGCTCATTGCAGCAGTGCTCGTGATTGGGTCGTACTTCGCGGCACGGCGCATGGCCAGCAGCGCAACCGGCGGAAGCGCGGTTGAAGCTCACGCGCCGGGAATGGCTGCACTGAACGCATAGATAGGAACACGGCGCGGCGCGTGCGCCGTTGAAGATCGCATCGCGCCGGCGCCACCGGCATTCGGCGCAATTCCATTTGAATCACGTCCCAAGCTTTTCACTGTAGGCTGATGATTTTGTCGAGGTCTCGTTGTCGTACAGTTGCTCGAATAGTTGTCGCCGTTATTGGGTTTGTTTTCGTCGCGTCTCTTGAAGCCGCGCCGTCCCCCACCCCGATTCCAGCTGGCGCAATCGACGAGAAGTTGTTCAACGGAATGCGCTGGAGGCAGGTCGGTCCATTTCGCGGGGGCCGTGCGCTCGCAGTTGAAGGCGTCACCGGTGAACCGGACACATATTACTTTGGCGGCGTTGCCGGAGGAGTGTGGAAAACGATTGATGGTGGTGCGAATTGGGCGCCGCTGTTTGACAAACAACCCATCTCATCAATCGGCGCGATCGCAGTGGCACCGTCAGACCATAATGTGGTTTATGCCGGCACGGGTGAAGCGGCGATTCGCGGCAACACCACGTACGGCACCGGCGTTTTTAAATCGATCGACGGCGGGAAAAACTGGGAAAACATTGGCTTGAAAGACACGCGTCAGATCGGTGCGCTCATCGTCGATCCGCGGAATGAGAATGTCGTTCTCGTCGCCGCTTTGGGTCATGCCTTTGGTCCGAGCCAGGAGCGCGGAATTTTCCGTACAACCGACGGCGGCAAAACATGGACGAAAGTCTTATCCAAAGATGAAAACACTGGCGGCATCGATATCGTTTTCGATCCGCACAATCCAAACATTGTATTCGCGTCACTCTGGCAGGCGCGACGCCAACCATGGTTTTTCTCGAGCGGCGGGCCGGGCAGCGGCCTCTATCGATCCGAGGACAACGGCATCACATGGAAGCGTCTGGAAGGAAATGGTCTTCCCGGTGGGATCCTGGGCAGAATCGGTGTCGCCGTTTCCGGAGCCGATTCCAATCGCGTCTACGCGATTATCGAAGCGAAAGACGGCGGGCTTTACCGGTCGGATGACGCCGGGCAGCATTGGACGCGCGTTAACGAGGACGGACGTTTTCGCCAGCGCGCATGGTACTTCAGTAAAGTTTATGCTGACCCGAAATCTGCCGACACCGTTTATCTGGCAAATACCGGATTGTTCAAGTCAGTGGACGGAGGGAAGACTTTCAATCTGCTTCCAGCCCGTCACGGCGATCATCACGGACTGTGGATTGATCCTATGAACCCAAACCGCATCGCGAACGCGAATGACGGCGGTGCGAGCATTACCATCGATGGCGGGAAAAATTGGACCACACAAGACAACCAGCCAACAGCGCAATTCTATCACGTGGCAGTGGATAATGCGTTTCCATATCACATTTATGGCGCACAACAGGATAACTCGAATGTCGCTATTGCGAGTCGGTCCGATTCAGGAGTGATCGGACGCGAAAATTGGTTCATCGCTGGCGGCGGTGAATGCGGCTTCGTCCTGCCGGACCCGCGCGATTGGCACATCATTTATTCCAACAACGAAGGCTTCATCAATCGTTACGACAAAACTAAGGAGCAAGTACAAGACGTCAGTCCGATGCCGCTGGACAACGCAGGTCATGGCGCGGTCGATGTTATCCACCGCTTTCAGTGGGTGTCGCCGCTAATGCTTTCGCCGCACGACGCGGATGTCCTCTACACGGCTGCGGAATGCGTTTTCAAATCGACGGATCACGGACAAAGCTGGACTCAAATCAGCGGCGATCTGACGCGCGACGACAAATCGAAGCAGCAGCCAAGCGGTGGCCCGTTAACAAACGACATTACGTCGGTTGAATATTACGACACCGTGTTTGCTCTCGCGGAATCGCCAGTCAACAAAGGCACAATCTGGGCAGGCACAGATGACGGACTCGTGCACGTTACGGCTGACGACGGTCAACAGTGGTCGAACGTGACGCCGAAAATGCCGGAGTGGAGCACCGTCGACCTGATCGAACCTTCTCCGCACGACGGTAATACTGCTTATGTGGCTGTGGACCGGCACAAGCTCGATGACTTTAAGCCATACATTTTTAAAACGAGCGATCTTGGAAAAACCTGGACCGCCGTCGGGCGCGGTATTCCCGACGGCGCGTACGTGCATGCTGTTCGCGAAGACCCGAAGCGCAAAGGTTTGCTTTACGCCGGAACCGAGCTCGGCGTGTTCGTTTCATTTGACGACGGCGCGCGATGGCAGCCGTTGCAACTGAATCTGCCGATTTCGCCGATTCACGATCTCGTGGTCAAAGATGACGATCTCGTCGCAGCAACACATGGCCGCTCTTTTTGGGTGCTGGATGATCTGACGCCGGTGCGTCAAGTGAACGAGCAATCTGCAAAGCCGGATGTAATTCTCTATCAACCGCAGACTGCGTTGCGCTTGCATTACCCTGAGGAATTCGATAAGCGCCAGCCCGTCGGCGATAATCCGCCTGCCGGGGCAATCATCAATTATTATTTCAAGACCGCGCCAAAAGAAGAGGTCTCACTCGATATCCTTGATAGTTCCGGCAAAATGGTTCGACATCTTTCCAGCAAGGAAAAGAAGGAGGGCGAGCAACCTCCTGAATGGCCGGATCGCGTTGAGCGCGTGAAAACAATTCCGGCGAACGAAGGGATGAATCGCTTCGCATGGGATCTGCGTTACAATGATCCAATTCAAATTCCGGGCGCGTTTTATTCGAGCACTGGACCGAAAGGTCCGCTGGCGCTGCCTGGTGATTATCAGGTGAAACTGACTATCGGCGGCAAGTCGCAGACTGCTCCGCTTCATTTATCAATTGATCCGCGGACGAAAGGACACGAAGCGGCATTACAAAAACAATTCGCGTTGGCGGTGCAGGTGAACGATCGCATCTCGAAACTGCATCAGGCCGTCAATGAAATCCGCGATTTACGATCGCAAATTCAAATCCTGCACAAACGTTTCGGCGACGACGAGCGTTTGAAACCCGCGCTCGGAGCGGCGGACGATCTGGATCATAAAACGTCTGAAGTCGAGCAGAAACTCATCCAGGTGAACATGAAAGGCTCTGAAGCGAATCTTGCCTTCCCGAATATGTTAAACGAGCGCTTTGATACATTCAGCCACACGATTGAAGCCGGCGACAACGAACCGACCAAACCGCAATTCGATGTGTTCCAAATGTTAAGTACTCAGCTCGAAGAGCAGTTACAAAAATGGGGCCAGCTTAAGAATGACGAATTGCCAAAAGTGAGCGAGCTGATCAAGCAAGCCAACCTGCCCGCTCTAATAATAACGGAGTCGAAGAAAACCTAAATAGTGATCGATGATTCTGGGGAGCACAGGCTGCTAGGCTGTTGCGTTCGGCAGCTTGCCGGAGGCTTCGAACATTCGCCCACCGCGCTTTGCACATGTTCGCGGCGAGCTGCAGCGAACTACAGGCTGGCAGCCTGTGTTCCCCATTATGAGCATTGAAAAAGCCGTAATACTCGCGGCGGGACGCGGCACAAGGATGCGGGAACTTACCGCAGCACTTCCCAAACCGATGATTGAAGTGCGAGGCAAACCGATCCTGCAGCACATCATTGAGGGGCTACGCGATGCACGAGTACCCAAGCTTCTTGTGATCGTTGGTTATCGCGCTAATGCCGTGCGGAATATCTTCGGTGATGGCTCGCGCTGCGGCATCGCCGTTCAGTACGTGACGCAGACAGTGCAAGACGGGACGGGTCGGGTTGTCGATTTGGCACGCGATTTCGTCCGTGATTCGCCGTTTGTATTGAGTTACGGCGATATCTTGCTCGACCCGGAGAATTACAAGCGCGTAGCCAACTTGGCGGAAGATGTAGAAGCAATCGTCACTGTCACGCGCGGCGAGGACGTCAGCAAAGGCGGAGCAGTTTTTGTGAACGAAGAAATGGAACTCGTCGATATTCGCGAAAAACCAAAACCGGGTGAACTGACGAGCCCGTGGTATAATGCCGGTCTTTATGCATTTCGGCCGAGCATTTTTGAATTCACGGCCAAACTGACGCCCTCGCCGCGCGGCGAATACGAGCTGACAGATGCAATCCGCGAGCTTGCGCACTCAGACAAAAAAGTGAAGGTGCTTGAGCTCACAGGTGAATGGGCAGACGTGCGCGATCAGGAAGTTCTTGGCAGGCTGAACAAAAACGCGTAGCCGGAATTCGGTTAGAATAGGATCGAAGGCAAAAACGCCCCGGCTGGTTCGTTATAAAGACCTACACTCATCAACGTCATCGGCTCAACGACGCGCAAGCCGTGTTCCAAACACCATCGGAATACTTCCCAATTGCGCATCGGCAACAGAAAGCCTGGACCAGCGAAAACTGTTGCCGCGCCAATGAGGGCCTTTGACCCATCGTTGGTCTCCGCGACCGCATGCCCAAAAAATCCGATCACCGTTGCGTATCCGGTGATGTGACCATCATGCTCCACGACAGTCGCGGTTTCGTTCTTGATCGCGTCGAGCACTTCTGCGCTGCGGTCGAACCCGTGCACCTTGAAGCAGACGCGATTGCACGGCTGCAGGTCAACTTCAACGGCTTTACGAACTTTGTATCCGGAAATCTGCACACCGAGCGGTGATCCTTGCATCGTGGCGAGCGGTTCGCGCGTGACGAATCCCATTTTCGTATAGAGCGAAAGCGAGCGGGTATGATAACCAGCTTGCAGAAGGCGAACCCCGGAAACGCGCCGCTCTGCAGCTCGCGCCATGCAATCATGCATCAAGGCGCGTCCGATCCCTCGATTTTGCACGGTCGGGTCGATCGTGATTGGACCGATTCCTGCAATCGCCGACCGTTCATCCATAAAATTGCTGCCGATAACTTGACCGTCGATTTCCGCAACGACTCCGTAAAACCGCGGATCGCCGATCAGCTTCGATAGCAGACCAACCGTTACTTCCGCGGAGGGCAAGTCCGTCGGGAAGTTGTGCTGATTGGCAATCGCGTTGAATGCTTCGTAACAAATTGTGCCGCAGCGTTGCGCGTCATCAGGTGTAGCCGCACGTATTTTTACGTCCATGGCAACTGCTTGCGGTTTGTCAAAGCTTAGTGTGTTTGCTCGAGTGGTTCGGCAGTTGGTTCTTCGCCGATCTCCTCTTCGATTTCGCGACGCCATTCGCGGGAGAGCCACGGCCTGAACAGCCCGTAAAGCAGGTATGCCAGGAACAGAACGGCCGGCATCCACTCATAATTCAACACGGTGAAAATAAGAATGAGAATGATCGCCAGAAAACGCGGAATCGATCGTTTCGTCTTCCAATTAACCGCCTTGAAACTCGGATATTGGAACCGGCTGAACATCATAAAGGAGAGAAAAAGCAGCAAAGGCGGTAGAACGAAGCGCCACTTGCCAAGGTGATGTTCACCTTCGGCAAGCCAAAGAAGAAATAATGTGATTGATGCAATCAAACCGGCAGCCGCAGGTATGGGAAAACCGGTGAAAGTATTTTGATGATTGGGTCCGTTATCCGCCGTCGCTGCTGAATTAAAACGGGCCAGTCGCAGCGCACCGCAAGCCAGGTAAACGAACGCGATGATCCAGCATGCATTTGGAAATTCATTTAGAACGACCCTGTAAACCATGAGCGCCGGAGCGAGCCCAAACGAGACAATATCCGCGAGTGAATCGAACTCGCGACCGAACGTACTATCGTGGCCACCCAACCGCGCCAGTCTTCCATCTAAAAAGTCAAAGACAAACGCGCCGAGAATGAACCAGATGGCTTCATGAAAACGATCCGCGGCAAGATCGGCATCAGCGCTTTGCAAAAGAGCGCCTTCAAGAATTTTCAGCGTGGCCGTGAACCCACAAAACAGATTGCCTGCCGTCATAAGATTCGGCAGCAGATAGATCTTCGCAGGTTGTTCGTTCATTAACTGGAAAGGCGCGCGACGATTGTCGATCCGCCAAAAACGTGGTCTCCCACTTTCACGAGCAGTTCAGCGTTCAGCGGCAAATATAATTCCGTTCGCGAACCGAAGCGAATCATTCCGAATCTATCACCTTTTTTTAGTTCGTCTCCGACCTGCGCCCACGCCACGATCCGTCTCGCTATGGCTCCAGTGATCTGACGCACAACAATTGTGACGCGCGAGTTCTGGAACGCCCATGTCATCGATTCGTTTTTCGCCGAACAATGGGCATGGCGCGCGTCCAGATAAAGTCCCTGCCGACGTTGACAGTAGATGACGCGCCCATCAATCGGTGCGCGATTCGTGTGCACATCAAAGATCGACAAGAAAATTCCGACGCGGCGGGCTTTCGTTTTGAGTACCTGATCTTCCTCCACTTCGATTATATCCATCACCTTGCCGTCGGCGGCAGCAACGATCGCATTTGGATCTGGCGGTGCGGCGCGATTGGGGTCGCGGAAGAACAAGAGCGTGCAAACGAACAGCACCCAAAACAATACCGACAGGCAGACTGAAAACGTCGCGGCTACGGCAGCAAGAACACCAACAAAACCTAAAATCCAGCGTGCTTCAGACAGGGTTTGGAAACGCATAAAGAGTTCTATTTTTGAAGGGCTGAAGGGGTCGGTCAAGACGCCAAAAAACAACTAGCGGGTGGAAATCCGTCAACCACAACATAGTGGGGTCTGCCCACCTCCACCCTCCCAGCTGTAGCGGAATTAATCTGCTCCGAACCACGACATTATTATTTGTTTTGATGGCGTTTTCCCGTATGCTGTTCCCTTAAGGTCGCTTGGCCTACCCTTATGCCACAAGTCCAAGAACAGGTTCCGGTTGAAAAATCAATGCGGAGCGCAACGGGAATCGCTGCTTCGCAAAAATATGACGCGGCGCAAATCGACAAACTGGAAGGTTTGGAAGCCGTGCGCCAACGGCCTGGAATGTTCATCGGAGATCCTGATGAGCGCGGACTGCACCACTTAGTTTACGAAGTCCTCGACAATTCAATCGACGAACATCTCGCGGGATTTTGCACCAAGATCGAAGTTGTCATTCACGTCGACGGGTCGGTTTCAGTGCGTGACAACGGCCGCGGAATCCCGGTTGACGTCCATCCAAAGTGGAAAATGCCGGCAATCGAGTTGGTGCTTACGAATTTGCATGCCGGCGGCAAGTTCGGACAGGGCGCATACAAATATTCCGGCGGCTTGCACGGCGTCGGCGCGAAGTGCACGAACGCGCTTTCAGAGTGGTTCAAGGCTGAGGTATCGCGTGACGGCAAAGTCTATCACATGGCTTTTGCCAAGGGCAAAACAACCGACAAACTCACCGTCATCGGCGAGGTCAAAAATAAGAAGACCACAGGCACGCTCATCACGTTTTTACCCGATCCGACAATCTTCACAATCACGACGGAGTTTAAGTTCGAGCGGCTGGCGACGCGGCTTCGCGAGTTGGCATTTCTCAATCCGGGCCTCGAAATCACGCTTACTGACGAGCGTCTCGACCCCGCGAAAAACGAATTATTTTTTTACAAGTACGGCATCGAAGAATTCGTAAAGCAGCTCGGCGAAAACAAACAAGTTTTGCATCCGAAGCCGATCGTGATCTCGCGACAACGGGATGAAGTTTTTGTCGACGTTGTTTTACAATACAACGACAGCTACAATGATCAGATTTTGCCCTTCGCGAACTCAATCACGAATCCGGACGGTGGCACACATCTGACCGGCTTCCGCACCGCGCTGACGCGCGCAATCAACCAATACTCACGGCAAAACAACCTCTTAAAGGAGAAGGATCCCTCAATTTCTGGAGACGATGTGCGCGAAGGATTGACTTGCGTGCTGAGCGTGAAATTGCCTAATCCACGATTCGAGTCGCAGACAAAGGTCAAACTCGTCAACACGGAGATCGACGGAATCGTGAACTCGGTCGTTTACGACGGGCTGATGACGTACTTTGACAAAAATCCGCCGATCGCCCGTCGCGTTTTCGACAAAGTTCTGACCGCGGCTCGAGCACGAGAGGCTGCGCGCAAAGCGAGGGAAACGATTCGCAAGGGCGCACTGACTGGCGGGGGTTTGCCTGGAAAACTGGCAGATTGTTCGGAGCGCGATCCTGAATTGACCGAACTGTATATCGTTGAAGGCGACTCTGCCGGCGGTTCTGCCAAGCAGGGCCGCGACCGGCGCTACCAGGCCATTCTGCCGATTCGGGGCAAGTTAATCAACGTCGAGAAAGCGCGCGAAGATCAGTTTCTCAAGAACACGGAGATCCAGGCGATGATTACTGCGATCGGCGCTGGCATCGGCAAACCGAAAGAGGAAGGAAACGGGAAGGACGAAGGTCGGTTCGATCTTTCGAAACTGCGCTATGGGCGAATCATCATAATGACCGACGCCGACGTCGATGGTTCCCACATTCGCACTCTATTGCTGACGTTTTTCTTCCGGCAAATGACGGAGCTGGTACGCGCCGGGAGAATCTATATCGCCCAACCACCGCTTTACCAGATCAAGCGCAAGAAGCGCGAAGAATACGTCGACGACGATGCGCGGTTGAATAAAATCCTTATTTCGCTCGGCGCCGAAGACGTGCGGCTGAAGAATTTAGCTGATGATAAGGAAATCCCTGCCGCGCAATTGAAGGATATTCTCGATTCACTCGAGAAGCTCGCGAAGCTCAGCGAAGCAGTGCGGCGACACGGTGGAGATTTTGAAACGTATCTCGGACATCGAAATTCCAAGTCTGGCAAACTTCCGACTTATCTGGTGAAGGTGCGCGATGGAAATGATGAGACCGCGCATTATTTCCACGATGAAAAAGCAGTCCGGAATTTCCATCAGGAAAACCTCGATCTGAACTTGTTCGATACGCAGATCGGCCAGGAATTGCTTCCTCTGAGCGATTCGCCGCCGCGGCCTGATGGAAGCCGCCGGCGCGGTAGACTGGTCGAGTTGCACGAATCCGCTGCGATCGAAAAGATTATTGCCGAATTGGCTCGCAAAGGTTTGAAGGTCGACCATTACGCGGCCAGCGACCGGCCGATTTTCGAGTTGATCGAAGGCGAAGGCGAGAAAACGGTCTCGCATCCGCTGTTCTCGATTCCTGAAATTCTGCAAAAGATTTTGGAGATCGGCCGTCGTGGCGTGCAGATCAAGCGTTTCAAAGGCCTCGGTGAAATGAACGCCAAGGAGTTGTTTGAGACCACAATGAATCCTGCGAAACGCAAGCTGTTAAAGGTGGACTTGAACGAAGACAACGCCGTCGACGCCGACAAAATGTTCACGATTCTGATGGGCGATGTCGTCGAGCCGCGCCGGCAATTCATCGAAGACAACGCGCTCAACGTGCGGAACCTCGACGTATAGCAAGATG
>DATBDJ010000032.1:0-95092 GCA_036269995.1 Candidatus Udaeobacter sp. | reverse complement strand
TTTTTGGGGATGTGGAAAAGGCGCGCGCCTGGTTGAAACATCCGCAATACGGCCTTGGCGGCGCTGTTCCGCTCGAGTATGCGCAAACCGAGGTTGGCGCGCGCGAAGTGGATAATTTGCTCGGGCGAATCGATTACAGCGCATATTCGTAAAACGCGATGGCTTCAGCGTGGCGAATTGTCCGCGCGAGTCGCGAGAAGACAGCATTTACCGGCGAAGGGCCGCGGCGATACGGAGGCCGGTGGAATTCGGCGGGTGTGCGCGTCATCTACGTCAGTGAACATCAATCCACAGCTGCCTTTGAGGTCTTCGCGAATCGCGTGCCGTTTATCCTGGATGAGAGATACAAGGCTTTTCATCTGGAATGGCCGGATCATCTCACCGAAATCTTTCCGGTAAAAAACTTGCCAACGAACTGGCGAGTCCATCCGCCACCCATCGCGACGCAAGAAATCGGCAACGCCTGGGTTAAAGAACAGCGTTCTGTGGTGTTAGCATTACCGAGTGTGATTAGTCCCGCAGACACAAATTTTCTTCTCAATCCCGAACACCGTGATTTCAAAAGAATCCGTATCGCGCCGTCAGTCGATTACGAATTCGATCCGCGCCTGCTGAAACGCTGATTTAGTCCGCCACAAAAGGGCGGAATCCAACAACTCACCCAGTTGGCGGGCCTTGGAAGTAGAACAAGACGAAACGACTCGCGTCGAAGAGTCCGTGTCCGATGATCACCGGCCAAAGATTGCGTCCAGAAGCAAGGACCAGCAGACCCAGCAAAACACCGAGTGTGCCGGTGATGGCGATGCCGAGGGGATTCTGGTAAGCGTGCGCTAGTCCAAAGAGCGCTCCTTGGATCAGACAAGCGACGATCCAAGCAGTGCGACTTGCGCCAAACAACATCGCCAGGCCCTGCATAAGAAAACCGCGAAACATAAATTCCTCGTAAAAGCCCGCGCCGATGAACGCATAGAGAACACCAAGAATTGCTAGTTCCAGATTTCCCTGCACCTCCTTGAACTTGCTGAGATCGCGGCGAAACCCGGCCTTTTCCGATACATACAGGGCGATGAAAACAATTGCTGCGAACCCAATACCGATCACGAACGTGCGCATCCAACTCGCCGGTCTCTTTAGCCCAATGTCGGCCAACCTTTCGCCGCGCAGCCGGATCAACCCCCATCCAACTCCAACGAGGAGCATTTTGCCAATTGCGTCGACGACAAACCCCTTCTCCCAATTGATCGGTGCAGGAATAAAAGCAGTGAGAACCGCGTCGAGAAGAAACGTCACCGCAACTAACACGATAATCTCGATCAAATAACGCCATCGAGGAACAGAGCGGGTTTCTTCTGAAACGTCACCTCCGCACTCCGTCATTCCAAAGAAATAATGCCCTCAGCGCGGAACAGGAAGGCTAATTTGATCTCGAACATTCCCGGCGGGAATGGAGCCGACGGGACTCGAGCGACATGGACGAAGCCCGTAAGAGTGAGCTTTCGGGAGAAAGCGAATCAATCGAAGCGCAGATGTACGTGAGTTCCCAGAGAGTCTGAGACTTGCGAGGTCACACAAACCGTTCCCGGCGGGAATCGAACCCACATCTAAGGTTTAGGAAACCCTTGTTCTATCCGTTGAACTACGGGAACTAACAGCTCGTACGCAGGAATTATGATCCAAACTGGCAGATCGTAAATAATGGTTGTCTGGCTGATTTGTCCACCGTAATACTCGCGCGTGCTCTTAGCTTCACCGAATTTATCTCGCGAGTTTAGGAAAATCAGAGGAGTCCTAAATCTTTACCGGCGCCAGGTTACTGGCGTTTGCGATGGTCACTGAGAATTGATATGACGACGGTGGATAGCGACGCCAAACGTGCCGACACTGCTCGTGATGGTTTGCTCAGCCGTCATCTGCTGTTCGTCTTTTTCCTTCTCTCCTTCATTTTAACCTGGGGCTACTTTTGGCTGATCTGGACGCCCTTGCGCCTGCCCGATTCGCTTATAGCGCTGGGCGGTTTCGGGCCAGCCGCCTCAGCCTTCCTTGTGCTAGCTCTCACCTCGGGGAAGTCCGGAGTGCTGCGTTTGTTGCGCAGCATCGTGCACTGGCGAGTTGGCGCGACATGGTACCTGGTTGCTCTGCTTGGTCTTCCCGTTTTAAATTTCCTGGCTTTCCTGGTCGTACCAGGTGTCCTCGGCGATTTTGTCGCTCCGGGTTTGCGTCTTCCATGGATCTACCTGAGTGAAATGGCCATCTCTGTCACAGTTGGTATTGCTCCGATGTGGGAAGAAATTGGGTGGCGCGGTTTCGCCCAACCCCGCATACAGCGCCAATACGGTCCTGTAGCAGGAACCCTCATGCTTGGAGTACTGTGGGGTGTGTGGCACCTGCCCTTCTTCTTTGGGCCCTTGGCGCGAACCGGACCAGAGGCCACATTTGTCAGCGCCAGCATTGCTCTGGCCGAATTCTCGATCGGCTTAACAGGACTTTCAGTGGTGATGGCGTGGGTGTTGAATAACTGTCGTGGCAGCACGCTCATGGCGATTTTGCTTCATGCTTGCTTCGACAGCTCAGGTCTCGCGATGGTGGCCCTCTTTCCCTCAACTCCACCATATTATCTCCCAGTGCACTACCAGACGTTGGGCATAGCTATCGTCTTTAGCGTGGCAGCATTGGTCCTTATCGTTGTTACTCGGGGAGATTTGGGCTATCAGCGCTATCAGCGTGAAGTCGAGGCTGCTACGTCCAGGACGAGTCGGTGACCGTCTTGCGCCGAAATTTTCGACTAGTTAGGCAAGCCGCGAATCGACAGCCATACTGCGAAGTTGTCGTCGGGATGGTGCCACGATAAAGCGGCGATCCATTCTGCCAGGGAGGGCGAGCTGCGGCCGGAAAACCCCGAGGCGAAGCGGCGGCGGCTCATTGGAATTTCGTCTTCGAGAGCAAAAGGGGCAGAAGCGCGATGCATTAGGTTCGCGGCGTTGCTTCGAGTGTGCGCCGTCCTGCTCACCCCAGCCAAGCAACAATGCCTAGTAAAAAGTAGTATCGAAGCGTGGGCGGTTGTAGGGCGCTCAGAAAATCACAGTAGGGCTGGAAACCATTTGTCTTGACACTTTCGTTTTCCCTTTGGGGGAAACTTCCAACACGGAAGCTTCAAAAACAAAAACGGAGATCAAACAAGGGGGAACAATGATAAGTACAAAAAATAGAATTATCTCGGCGATGGTCGCGGTAGTAGTGCTATCGATGACTAGCGGGCTGCCGGAAGCGGTCGCTGCGCCGAAGCCAACCAGCATCAGCATAATACCAACGATCACGAGCGTGGCGCTCGTGAATGGTGTGCTAACGGCGACCGGAACTGCCACGGCAATAATCCACGGTCAGACCACGACGGTGCCATTTACCGCACCAGTAGACATTACGTTGGCGCCAAATCAGCCGCCTGGTGTGTGCCCGGTGCTGGACCTGCGCCTAGGCCCGATCAACCTGGACCTGCTCGGCTTAGTCGTGCAGACCAGTCCGATATGCCTGCAAATTACGGCCACACCCGGGGGTGGATTGCTTGGAGATCTTCTCTGCAGCTTGGGCAACCTGCTGAACCAGGGGTTGACGCTACCTCAGGCACTCGCCACCTTCACGCCTGATCAATTGAGCAACCTTCTCGGCGGTCTAAGAGATCTTTTGAATCAGTCGCTGGCTAACCTGGCTCAGGCCGTGTTGACGCTGATTACAGACGTTGGAAGGCATCACACGTGTGCGATTCTGCACCTCGAACTCGGGCCGTTGAATCTGACACTGCTTGGGTTAAACGTCGTGTTGGATAACTGCGCCAATGGAGCCATCACAGTCGATATCACAGCAATGACCGGACGAGGTAATTTGCTGGGCAACCTGCTCTGCGAGCTACTTGGAGGTAACCTGATTAATCTGGGTGCGACTTTGCAGGATATCCTAAATCAAATTATAGGACTGCTGACCCAATAACGGCGTCTTCTTCGGGAGACTACAAAGGGAGTGGGTAGCAGTTGAGCGGCGGCTCATTGTGACTCTAATGAGTCACGGTGAGCCGCCTTCTTTGCACGAGATCAGCGGCAAGGCTCGCCGTACTGTCACGTTCGAATCAACTTTCGAATGAACAGCTCAATTTATCAGGAGATGCGAGAGGTTACGGATGTCTTTCATCGGCAAGCGTTCGATTACCGACAATGAACTACCTAATATTCACTTACTCCGGCGACGCACTACCTATCGCTCATAAACTCCAGCAGGAAGGCTGCGAAGTTGTTGTTGGAATGGTCCACGATAAAGCGGCGATTCATTCTGCCAGGGAGGGCGAGCTGCGGCCAGAAAATCCCGAGGCGAAGCGGCGCCGACTGGCGCTATATGACGGGCTGGTAGAAAAGCGTCCAGCTGACCTCCTGATCAAGCAAATGCGCAGCTATGAATACCCTGAACAATATTTTGTATTCTTCGATCGAAATTATTTGTTCCAATTCAGCGATCAGGTTGTGGACATGCCGTTCCACGGCAACTTTCCTACCGAAGCGGATTATTTATTCGAACAGAGCCGGGATCAGGCGAAGCAACTTGTGCGTGAGCAGTATCCGCGGCTGCACGTGCCTGACGTCAAGCCGTTCAACAACGTGCTCAAGGCGCTTGAGTTCCTGAAACCAACAGAACAACTGTGGGTCCTAAAAGGTCAGGATGACAGTGTGAAGACTTTCGTCCCGGATGTTAACGATCCAAAACTCGCTGCCAACCAGATCATCGAGACGTTAAAAGAAAATAAAGAGGCATATGAGGGTGCCGGGTTCATCCTCGAACAGTTAATCAATGCCGCGATCGAGATAACACCGGAGAAAATCTATTACGACGGCGTGCCGCTAGCCGTCGTGCTCGAGTTTGAAAACAAACCGTTCGGCAGCGGGAATATTTCAATTCAGACTGGGTGCTCCCAGGATCTGCTGTTCCCGATTGACATGGGCGACAAGATCAACGGCATCGCCTTTCCACCGGTGGTGGATGAAATGGCGAAGCAGCACAAAGGCTTGTTTTACTGGGATGCGTCGCTCCTTATCGATAAGCGGACCGGCAAAATCTACTTCGGCGAATTCTGTTCCAACCGCCCAGGCTATAACTCACTGTTCGCTGAACTCGCGCAGTGTCCGTCAGTGGATCATTACTTTTCGTCCATTGCTGGAAAAGAGAGTCCATTCGAACTCGGAACAGTGGCCAGTTCGGTTTTGCTCTTGAATCCGGCCACAGACGAGGAGACTGGCCGGACACCCGAGGGTGCACGCATCGATTATAAACCGGAGATCGAGAACAATCTGTGGCTATGGGATGCCCGCCGCGAAAGTAATCGCCTCGTGACCGTCGGTGACGATTGGAACCTGGCAGTCGTCACCGGAGCTGGGGATTCAATCGATGAGGCGGTTAATTCGATGTACAAAAACGTCGACGGCTTTTCTTTTGCCGGTGCGTATTACCGGCCAAAGTCGGACTTTCTATCGCTCGATTATCCGACATCGATATTGAACCGGGTCAATTACGGCCTGGAGAAGAAACTGTACCAGCTGCCGTTCAACGTAAGGGTTGCAGATATTAAGAAGTAGTGACGCCGAACAACCGCGCGGCATTGGCATGCATCACTTGTTCATGTTCGTCTGGCTCCATGTCGAGTGCCTCCACCGCTCCCAAGTACTCCTTCTGTGAGTACAACGGATAATCCGTTCCGAATAGAAACTTGTCATACGAATACAAAAACACCCGAACCTGCTCCATGCGTTGCTTGAATACCTCAACGTCATGAGCCGTGATGGACTTGTTCTCGGCAAAAAATGCTGACATGTCGGCATAGACATTTTCATTTTTGGCCAGGACGGCCGCGCAATCGATCAACCATGGATTGCCCATATGCGCCATGACAATGCTGAGATTCGGAAATCGCGTAGCCACGCGGTCAACCTGTAACGGGTGCGAATATTCAAGCAAACCGCTGCTGCCGGCTTCGAGCACGCCAGTATGAAACATGATCGGCACAGTGTGCTTCTCACAATACTCGTACAGTTGATACAACCGTTCGTCATTAGGCGAATACTCCTCGTATCCCAGGTAAAACTTCAACCCCACCACCCTCTCCTCGCCCAGAAGTTGCGTCAGCTCCTCCACGTATTTCAGCTCAACAGTTTTTGAGAAAACGCAGTTTACAATAGCCCACAGCCTCTCCGATTGCCTGACTGCTTCCAGCACCTGATCGGCGTTCGAAATGTCTCCGGGCAGCGTCTCGGCAATGATGATCGACGCGTCGATCTCCGCTTCGTCCATTGATCGAAGCAGCTTGTCTGCGCTGCCGTCATCGTCCAGGTGCGTATGGCAATCGATAACCATTCCTCTATTCGAGTTGCTTTGCTTGGTCAGGACAAGTTTTTAGATTTCACGTTTGCCGATTTGCAAACCGCGCCCCCGGACTTGGCCACGGATAGACACGGATTTGCACAGACAGAGAATTGTAGGGTGTTTGAGAGGCCGGCCGTTGCTTCGCCGCGTATAAGCCCTCCCTTGGGTGGCGGAAATCATGTCGTTTACGCGGCTTCGCATCCGTTACGGCTGTGAAACGCCGTCCCTCTGGTTCGGCTGTCTGACATAGACGCCCTACAGTTTACCCGTGTTTAGGGTCGCAAACGTTATGCGGCTGACACAGCCGCCACTACATTCAGTTTAAGCTACGCCTTCTTCCAGCCGTTGCCGTTGCCGTCGCGAGCGAGCGCGGGCTCGGGCTCCGGTGTAAGATCGACGTCTTCGGCGACATCGTCCAAATTCGGTTCGATCAAGGATTTTTCGTGATGCTCTTTTGCGATAAGCATGTAAAGCGACGGCACAATGAACAGGGTGAAAATCGTTCCGATTGTCATCCCGCCGACGAGCACGAGACCGATTGAATTTCGCGCAGCAGCGCCAGCGCCAGTCACCAGCGTGAGCGGGAAGTGACCTGCAACAGTTGCAACGCTCGTCATCATGATTGGACGCAACCGGATTCGCGCGGCCTGCGCGACGGCAGCAAGTTTCTCCATGCCGTCCCGTTGCAACTGGTTCGCGAACTGAACGATCAGGATTCCGTTTTTCGAAACGAGACCGACGAGCGTAACCAGACCGACTTGCGAGTAGATGTTGAAGGACGTCGTCCATTTATCCGTGAAGAATTCGCCGAATGGTATTTTCAAAAACATGAAGAGACCCGCGCCGAACATGGCGAGCGGCACCGATCCCAACAGAATAATGAAGGGGTCGCGGAAGCTGTTGAACTGCGCCGCCAGGACAAGAAAGATCAGCACCAGCGAAAGAAAAAACACGCCCAAAAACTTGCTGCCTTCGGTCTGCAACTGGCGCGACTCGCCCGTATAATCGAGCACGTAACCCTTGGGAAGAACATTGCGCGCCTCATTCTCCAAAAATTTCAGCGCAGCATCGAGCGAAACGGCCGGCACACCGCTGATGGTGACCGCGTTGAGCTGTTGCATTCGATTGAGCGAACGCGCGACGGTTTTGTGTTTAATCGAAGCGACGGTGCTCAAGGGGATGAGCTGATTGTTTGGCCCGCTGACGTAAATATTTTCCAGCTGCTCCGGATTCAACCGATCGACGCGCTTTATTTGCGGAATCACTTTGTAACTGCGCCCTTCGATGTTGAATCGATTGACGTAATTCCCGCCGATGCTCGCTGAGATATCGGCGCCCACTTGCTGCATGTCGAGGCCCATCGCCGCGACTTTGTCATGATCGAAAATGATCGCCGATTGCGGTTGGTCGATCTTCGTATCGATGTCGCCAAATTGGAAAATGTGCGCCTGCATCGCTTTGGCGAAAATCTGTCTTGCGAATTCGAGGATGCGTTCCTGGTCAGCGGTCGATGTGATTACGAAGCTGACTGGAAAATTATCCGCTCCGGGAAGCGCCGAAGGCATGATCGGGAACATTTGGATCCCAGGAATCGCGCCAAGTTTGGCTTGAATTTGCGGCAAATAAGCTTTGGTCGGGGTTTTTCGGACGCCCCACGGTTTCAAAACCATTCCGCCAAATCCGTTGTCTGGGAATGTAAGTTGAAATGTGAAGCGCGTGTCGGGAATACTTTGAAAGATTTTTCCGGCAGCATCCGCGTAACGGATCGTGTCGTCGATGGTCGCGTTCGCTGGCGCGGTAATGATTCCAAAGATCACGCCCTGATCTTCCTTGGGCGCCAGTTCCTTGGTCGCCATTTTAGGAATCATGGCAAACATCAAGAGGGCGAGGAGCGAAATGCCAGCCCAGAAAATGTAAACTGCGGGACGCGCATGCAGTGTGCGATCGAGATGACTGCCGTACCAATCCCGGAAACGGTCGAACCTACGATTAACCAGGCCGCTGAATCCTTTGTCTTCATGGCCGGGGCGCAAAAGATGTGCCGACATCATCGGCGAAAGCGTCAGTGCGACGACTCCGGAAATGAACACGGCGCCGGCAAGAGTCAGCGCAAACTCGCGGAAAAGCGCGCCGGTCAATCCGCCTTGCAGCGCGATCGGCGTGTAAACCGCGGCCAGGGTGATCGTCATTGCGATAATCGGCCCGATCAATTCGCGGGCGCCTACTAGCGCCGCGTTCATGCGCGTCATGCCATCGCGCAAATGTCGCTCGACGTTTTCGACAACAACGATCGCGTCATCGACCACGAGTCCGACGGAAAGCACAATCGCCAGCAGCGTCAGCAAGTTCAGCGAGAAACCGAACAGCTGCATGAGAAACAACGCGCCAATTAGCGAAATTGGAATCGCGACGACCGGCACCACCACCGAGCGGAACGAGCCCAGGAACAAAAAGATTACGACCATCACGATGAGCAGCGTGTCGATCAATGTCTTTACGACTTCGTGGATGGCGTCGTTGATGTAAGCCGTGGCGTCGTAGGCGATTTCACCTTTCATTCCGGCGGGCAATTCGCTTTGGATTGCCGCCATCTCCGCGCGAACGCGTTTGATCACGTCCACCGCATTGGCATTCGGCAGAACGTAAATCCCCATGAAGACTGCTTTCTGCCCCGAGAATCTCACCTCGGTGTTGTAATCTTCCGCGCCGAGCTCCACGTCGGCGATGTCGCTCAACCTAACGAGATTTCCTTTCTCCTGGCGAATGACCAATTTTTTGAAATCATCCACAGTGTGCAGATCTGTGTTGGCGGTTAGATTGACCTGAAGCAGCGAACCTTTTGTGTTTCCGACGGCGGAGAGAAAATTATTTCGCGCAAGCATGTTGCGTACCTGAGCCGGGTTAATGTGTAGCCCAGCCATCCGGTCCGGTTTCATCCAGATGCGCATCGCGAACGTGCGGCCGCCGAGAATGTCCGCTTTTTGCACGCCGCCGACGGCAGTGAGACGCGGCTGCACCAGTCGCACGAGATAATCGGTCACTTCGTTAGGCTTCAGAATGTCCGAAGTGAAACTCAAATAACACGAGGCCGTCTGTGTATCGGCTGACTGAATTTCCAACACCGGAATCTCGGCATCCGGCGGCAGATCGCGCCGAATCGCGTCCACCTTCGAGCTGATGTCTGACAACGCCTTGTTTGCATCGTAATTCAGTTTCAGCCGTACGGTAATTGTCGAGACGCCCTGAGAGCTTTGCGATTGGATGTAATCGATTCCGTCAGCGGCGGCGATGGCACGCTCGAGTGGGGTTGTGATAAATCCCCTGACGAGTTCAGCATCGGCCCCAACATAAACTGTCGTTATCTTGATCGCGGCGATGTCGCTGCGCGGATATTGGCGTACGTTGATCGTCCGCATCGCCTGCAAACCGGCAATCAGGATCACAAAACTAACCACCAGCGCCAGCACCGGGCGCTTGATGAAAAGATCAGTGAAGGATTTCATGTCGCTTTTCGACCGCTACGAATCGATTGGGTGCGGATTTAGCTGCGGGTTTGGCGCGAGATCGTTGTTGATCGTCACGGTCATTCCGTTTCGCAGTTTGAAAACTCCCGTGCTCACGATGGTTTCGCCATCCTTCAATCCCTGCGTAATCGCGACGAGATCGCCGCGCGCTTCACCGACACGCACAAATTGCTGTCGAATCACTTGCGATTCTTCCCCGGTCTTTTCGTCTTTTTTCTTCTCGATCACAAAAACCGAGTCGCCGAACGGCGCGTAGGAAATTGCGGATCCCGGCACAACAAGTGTCTTGTGTTTTTGGGGCAATACGACTTCCGCTTTGGCGAACATTCCCGGTCGTAGCGCGTGGTCGGGATTTTCCAATGTCGCCTGCAGGGTGATGTTACGCGTGCTAGAATCAACCATCGAATTAATCGCAGTCACCTTTCCGTCAAACACGCGCCCGGCAAGCGCATCTGTCGTCACGTGCACCTCCAACCCTGGCTTTAACTGACCGAGATATTGCTGCGGCAAGGCGAAATCGGCGAAGACCGGATCGAGCGAAGTAAGCGGAACAACTTGCTGACCCGGATTGATCATTTGCCCGACGTTTACCTGGCGAATTCCAAGTTGACCATCGAAGGGTGCGCGCACGGTTTTTTTTGCAATCATCGAGCGCATTTGCTCAACGCCGCCTTCTTTCTGTTTGAACTTCGATTCAGCTGCATCGATCTCCGCTTTCGAAATTACTCTGCGTCCAACCAGGTCGCGCGATCGTGTAAGATCGGCGCGCGCCAGCTCAAGATCGGCTTCGGCCGATTTTAATTGCGCTTCTTCGGCGGACGCGTCGAGCTGGACCAACAGGTCGCCTTTTTTCGCCGCGCCGCCATTTTCAAATGCGATTTGGCCGACCACACCACCAAGCTCGCTGGAAACGACCGCGCCTTGAACGGCCGAGATGGAACCGACAGCTGACAGCGCCGGCGCCCAATCTTCTTCCTTCACAGTTACGCTCGATACAGTTGTCGGCGGCATCACTCTCGGCGTCGACATCATCTTGCCGATTTGCAGCCCCTTGATACCGACAATAACAACGATAAGAGCGATCAAACCTCCGACCGCTATGCCCATCGTTCCGAGATTCGATTTCATCTGGATTTTGACCGGTCTCGCCACATCATGCATAAACGACTTCTGCCTCCTGTTTGAACAGCAAACGCCAAAGTCTGCGTGTCACTTCCAGTTGTCGCTCCCGCCTTTCGGCGGAGGTCATCTGCAGCGGGCGTAAAACATCGAGCATCAACATGCCGCGTGCCACAGCAAAAATTAATTCTGCCACCCCGTCCGGCCTCAGACCGTGAGCAGCGGTTTGCGTTTCAGGCGCGCGCGCAATCAGGTCCGTGACGCCATCCATTGCCGTTTGTAAAACATCGCGCACCAGATCGGCTACTTGTGAGTTGCGTGACGCTTCCGCATAAAGATCGACCACAAATGCGGACACCATTCGCGGCTCGTCCTCAGAGCAATGAGCCGTGAACAGGATTTCCAGCGATTCCAGCAATGTCGGCGCCTGACGGGCGCGTTGTAACACTTCGCTGATCTCTTTCTTGTGCTGAGCCGCCATGGCGGAGATGACGGCTTCTTTATTTTCGAAATAGCGATAGATAAGCCCGACACTGATTCCAGCTTCACCGGCAATGTCGTGCATGCTGGTCTGATGAAATCCACGCTTGCCGAAACAAACCAAAGCGGCGTCAAGGATTTGGCAGCGGCGATCAGTATTTGCGGGATCTATCTGGGGCTGGGGCATAGGCCGGGAAGATGAATGAACGTTCATTCATTGTCAAACACCTATGTGCCGCACACATGGAAATTCTTATCGCTCCTGTATGGGCTGCCGTTGCAGCTTGGATGAGCGCACTGCTGCTTTGCCACGCCCTGAGGGCCCGTTGTTGGCTTTACACCTCAAACCGCCACAGGCTGGTGGGTTATGAAATCACCCGCAGCTCTTTAAGACCGATCCAACTCCGCTTCGACAGCGTGCCGCGAGATTACCTGCGCTGGTTGCGCTGGCGCTCCGAGGCTTTGGTAAGAAACGGGCGCGGGTTGCCCCACAAATTGCCAGATTGTAGCGATTGCACTCAGAATGCACAGCGCGTAGACCACCATTTCCATCATTCCCCTGCCCTTCTCCTCCGAGCGGACCAGAAGGGCGTATGTCGATTCAGATTCGTTGTTCATAATTTCAAGACGCCGCGGAGTTCCCGCTTTGTCTAAGGTTGATTGTTTGTTCATCATTGGTTCTGAACGTTGGATGCCGTGCGCCCGTGAATTGGATTCAAATAATTGTCATGTTGAACGGAGTGAAACACCCAGCTACTTCCACCGGGTGACTCGATTCGGATCATTTCAACGCGCTGTGTTGGATTCGGTATACAAATGCCGTGTCCAACTCTTGAAGTGGCTGGGTTCTTCGCTGCGCTCAGAATGACAAAAAGACGCAGATGAAGTCATTGAACACTAACCCTCGACTAAGCCGCGATTTTCCTCCGGACGCGCCATATCTGATCGGGGTGTCCGGCGGACGCGATTCCGTCGCGCTGCTGCACTGGCTAATCGGTCTCGGCTACGAGAAACTGATCGTCTGCCATTTGAATCATCAGTTACGAGGCCGCTCCAGCGAGGCCGATGCGCGCTTAGTGAAGAAACTCGCGGCGAAATATCAGCTCGATTTCGAGCTGGGAACGGCAAGCGTTCGGGCGCTCGCAAAGAAGAGAAGGACCTCGATCGAAACTGCAGCGCGCGAGGCGCGCTACTCGTTTTTCGCCAAAGTCGCGCAGCGCCGCCGTTGCCACACGATTTTTCTAGCGCATCACGCAGATGATCTGGTCGAGACTTTTCTATTCAACTTAATCCGCGGCGCGGGTCTCACCGGTCTCGCGGGGATGCGGCAGGTCTCGACACGAGATGCTGATGATTTCGAGATGATACTGGTGCGCCCGTTCCTCTCGATTTGGCGCAAAGAGATCGACTGCTACGTCACCGAACACCGGCTGTATTTCCACGAAGACGCTTCAAACAAAAATCTAGCGCCGATGCGCAATCGCATTCGCCACCGTGTTATGCCTTATCTGGAGAGAATGCTAGGCCGCACCATCCGGCAAAACATCTGGCGAACATCGATTATTGCCGGTGACGAAGAAACCTGGATGAATGATCAGCTTCCAAACTCCACCGGTGCACAACTTTCAGTCGCAGGTCTTCGAGCCCTGCCTGTAGCACTTCAGCGTCGCGCGATTCTGAAATGGCTGCGCGCACAAAACATCTCTGATCTTGGGTTTGAGATAATCGAGCGGGTTCGTTCGCTTATCGATAGTGAAGCTGGCGTTGCCAAAGTAAATCTACCGCAGGATCGCCATGCCCGCCGCCGCGCCGGCAACATTTTTGTCGAGTGAATTGCAGGGGCGTTTGTGCCAAACGCCCATGCGCCTGACACAGCCGCCGCTACAACATCTGCGAAAATCTGTGTAATCTGTGGCCAATGTCTTCCGAAGTCCGCGTTCGTTTTGCCCCCTCGCCTACCGGTTACCTGCACATCGGCGGAGCGCGCACTGCGCTGTTCAACTGGCTGTTTGCGCGGCATCACGGCGGGAAATTTGTGCTCCGCATCGAAGACACCGATACGAAGCGAAACACCGAGGAGGCGATGGCCGCCATTTACGAAGGCTTGGAGTGGCTGGGCCTGGATTGGGACGAAGGCCCACACGTCGGCGGACATTACGGACCGTACCTACAGAGCGAGCGCACGGAACTCTACGAGGGACACTTGAAAAAGCTTCAAGACGCCGGCCACATCTTTGAAGACCAGGGTGCAATGCGATTTCGTTCGCCGCGCGAGCACGTCATCGTCGATGACATCGTCGCCGGCAAAATCGATTTCGATCTCACCAATCCGGCGACACACCCGGACATGACGATCCGGCGCCCGGACGGCTCATGGATTTTTCATTTTGTGAACGTGATTGACGATCTCGAAATGAAGATTTCACATGTCATCCGTGGCGAGGATCATCTCTCGAACACACCGAAGCACATCGAGATCTTCCGCGCGCTGGGCGCCTCCCCACCGCGATACGCGCACATTCCGCTCATTCTGAATCGCGACGGATCAAAGATGAGCAAACGCGACGAAGGCGCGCGGCTCGAGTACTACACCAGACGCGGTTATCTTCCGGCAGCGGTTCGGAATTATCTCTGTTTGCTCGGCTGGTCGCCAAAAGACAACCGCGAGAAAATGGACGTCGGCGAGATCATTCGGATTTTCGATCTCAAAAACATCGGGCGCAGTTCCGCAACGTTTGATCCCGACAAGCTCCACTGGTTAAACGGCGAGTACGCGCGCGAGTTGACCGACGCGGACTTTTACAATTTGGCGGTGGCGCGCCTGAAATCGAGCGGGATAAAACTGGATGATTTTCCGGAGCAATACGTGCGCGCTGCTTTGCAAACGTGCAAAGGAAAGATCAACACGTTTGATGAGCTGCCGGCTTATTGCGGTTTCTATTTCAATGATGATTTCGACTACAACCCGGAAGGTGTAGCAAAGTACTTCACCGCGGAAAACAAGGCGCGGCTTAAAGCCGTTCGCGACGCATTCAGCGCGCTCGAAAAATTCGACGCCGCTGACATCGAAACGACGGTGAAAAGCACTGCTGCAAAGCTTGGCGTGAAAGCGGGGGCGATCGTCCATCCTACGCGGCTCGCGGTGACGGGCAGCAATGTCGGCCCGAGCCTTTATCATCTGCTGGAAGTTCTCGCAAAAGAGAAAGTGCTGGCGCGCATTGATCGCGCGCTTGGGATATTCTAGTGCGCACCGTCATCCCGATCCCACAGCCGCGGGAGAGGGACCTCGCATAAAGTCGCAGGCATCACCCAGCTAACTTGCGTGCCTTTATCATCCAATGGAAGGTTCTTGGTCGTCTTCGCGACTCAGGATGACGGGCAAATTACTTTTTCGCTTCCTTGGCCCAAGTGTCTCTCAGCGTCACTGTGCGATTCCAAACTTGCTTTTGTGCCGTGGAATCCGAATCGAGCGCGAAATAGCCGAGGCGTTCGAATTGATACCGTTCTTCCGATCGCGCTCTCGCAAGCGCGGGTTCGCATTTTGCGTTCACCACTTGCATCGAACTCGGATTAACGAACGATTTGAAATCACCATTCGAATCAGGCTCCGGAACGGTGAACAGACGATCATACAGCCGCACTTCTGCATCGATTGCGTGTGGGGCACTGACCCAGTGAACCGTGCCCTTCACTTTGCGCCCCGCGCTCGGGCCGCCTGATTTAGTGTCCAGATCAACCGTACATCGAAGCTCGGATACGTGACCGGCTTCATCCTTCATCACCTCGTCGCACTTGATGATATAAGCATATTTCAGCCTCACCTCGCCGCCCGGACGCAATCGAAAATATTTTGGCGGCGGTGTTTCCATGAAATCATCGCGCTCGATGTAAAGTTCGCGCGCGAATGGAATCTTTCGCGTTCCCGTGGTTGGATCTTCAGGATTATTAATCGCGTCTAGGTCTTCGGTTTTTGTTTCGGGATAATTCGTCAGCACAATTTTCATCGGACGCAGCACGGCGAGCCGCCTCGTTGCTGTGCGATTGAATTCATCGCGGAGTGTGTGGTCGAGCAGCGCCATGTCGGTCATGCTCGGGTATTTGGTGATGCCGATGTTGTACGCGAAGGCGCGCAACGCGCTGGGCGTGACACCGCGCCGGCGCAATCCGGAGATTGTGACCATCCTCGGATCGTCCCAGCCGTTCACGAGCTTTTCATTCACGAGCTGGATGAGTTTTCGCTTGCTGATGACTGAGTAGGTCAGATTCAGCCGCGCAAATTCATATTGATGCGGGCGCGGCTCCGGCAGTTCGAGCGCGTCGAGGATCCAATCGTACAGCGGTCGGTGAACTTCAAACTCAAGCGTGCAAATGGAGTGTGTGATGCCTTCGATGTAATCGCTGAGCGTGTGCGCCCAGTCGTACATCGGATAAATGCACCATTTGTCGCCGGTGCGATGGTGCGACGCATGGCGGATCCTGTAGAGCACCGGATCGCGCAGCCACACATTCGCAGCGTTCACGTCGATCTTCGCGCGCAACGTTCGTGCGCCGTCGGGAAACTCGCCAGCTTTCATCCCGGCGAACAGATCCAGATTTTCGTCAACCGAGCGGTCGCGATATGCGCTGACTTTTCCGAACCGGCGATACGCATCGATTTCCTCTGGAGTCATGTCATCGACGTACGACTTGCCAGCGCGGACGAGATCGACTGCGTAATCGTAAAACTTCTGAAAATAATCCGATGCGTAGAACGGCGCGCCGCCGAGATGATTATCCGCCCACCCATGGATCAACCATTGCACGTCGGTCATGATTGACCTGACGTATTCCGCTTCCTCCTTCGTGGGGTTGGTGTCGTCCATCCGAATGTTGCAGACGCCGCCGAACTCGCGCGCAATACCGAAGTTCAGGCAAATCGATTTGGCATGACCGATGTGAAGATAGCCATTCGGTTCGGGAGGGAAACGCGTGCGGATCTGCTTGTATTTTCCCGTACGAACATCCTCCGCGACGACGTCACGGATAAAATCCGAGGGGTTGTCGTTTTCGGTGGTCATTTGACGTGCAAAGCTATCGGTGAACGCGCAGATGGACAACCATAGCAGTCGCGCGCCGACAAATTACCCGCTCTCATAACACCGTGCTTTAGCGCGGTGAAACGAAGGTACGACGAATTACAACCGCTTTAGCGGTTTACGTCGAGCGAGAAACCGCTGAAGCGGTTTCAAAGTGCTATTGTATCACGCACCCAGCTAAAGCAGGGTGTGAATGCCACCCAGACAGAATGAGGTCGTAATCTCCGGAGTGAAAGAACAGAAACAAACCACAGAGCGCTACACAGTCGGCGACCTCGAGAATTGGGACGAGATCGCACGCGACATCAATCCGCCAATTGGTCTCGGGGTTTTCGGCGACCCCGTTGCACATTCGCTGTCGCCGCAGATGCAAAATGCCGCGCTGCAGGCGTGCGAAATCGGAATGCAATACGCGCGTTTTCACATCCGCCGGACCGAGCTGCGATCAGCGTTGTCGTTTTTGCGCAAGCTCGACTTCGTTGGAATCAATCTGACAGTTCCACACAAGATTGCCGCGGCTGGGCAGGTCGACGAACTGGATGAGAGCGCCAGACGTTGTGGCGCGGTGAACACAATCAAGATCGAACGTGGTAAGCACAACGACCAGGCTGTGGTCGATCAGGCTGCTTCGACCGCGCACAGCGCCGTGGCTACAGCGGACGATCAAACGCTGATCGGGTTCAACACAGACGGCGAAGGATTCGTGCAAGCGATCCGCACGGAATTCTCAGTCGATGTGCGCGATCTTCGAGTGATGATTCTCGGCGCAGGCGGCGGAACGGGACGTGCCATTGCCTGGCAATGCGCGTTGGAAAATTGTGAGCGTCTTCTTCTCGTGAATCGCACCCTCGAAAAAGCGCACACACTTGTGGAGCAACTGCGACCGTTTTTTTCCGGACCACGCGTGCTCGGTCCTGCTGCACGTCTCGAAGCGCTAACGTTTGATGAAACAGCCATGCGACTGCAGCTTTCCGACATCGATCTCATCGTGAACGCAACGCCGCTAGGCATGAATCGCAGCGATCCGACCGCTGTTCCCGGCCGTTTGCTTGCGCCACATCACATGGTGTTGGATTGCGTCTACGGCATATCGAAAAGTGCTTTGCTCCAGGCCGCGGACCAAGCCGGCGCGCGCGGTGCGAATGGCTTATCGATGTTACTGCACCAGGGAGCACTTTCATTTTCGATTTGGTTTGATCGCGAAGCGCCGATCGAAGCAATGCGTTGCGTGCTCTTGTAGGGCGTTTGTGTTAGACGCCGTGACTTTAGCGTTTCACAACAGCCGTAACGGATGCGAAGCAACGGCCGGGATTTCAAACCCTCTACAGAAGTTGGTTTGTAATCTCCTCCAGCCCCGCCATATTAGCCGATGGTAAGTGCCGGCATCAATTTCGGCAGTGCGCAGCGGACTGGAGTCGATCTCGCGGAGGAATTGCTAGAGCTCAAACGCGAGCGAAACGCTGTTATTCTAGCGCATAACTACCAGGTCCCGGAGTTACAAGATGTTGCCGACTTTGTTGGCGACTCGTTGGGTTTGAGCTACGAAGCCGCGAAAACAGACGCCGACGTCATCTTGTTTTGCGGCGTCCATTTCATGGCGGAGACGGCAAAGATCATCAACCCCACCAAGCGCGTGATCTTACCGGACCTCGATGCAGGTTGCTCGCTCTCTGAATCGTGTCCGCCTGAGAAGCTGGCTCAGTTCTTACAGGAGCACGCCCATAAAAACTATTACGTTATCGCCTACATCAACTGCAGCGCAGGGGTGAAAGCGCTCGCGGACGTGATTTGTACCAGCGGTAACGCCGACAAAATTGTTCGAGCCGCACCGGCTGATCGGAACATTCTATTCGTTCCGGACCAAAATCTGGGCGCGTGGGTCATGGAACGGACCGGGCGCAAAATGGATTTGTGGCAGGGCACTTGTTACGTGCACGTAGAGTTCACGGCGCGCAGCATTGGCAAAATCCGCGAAGAATACCCAAACGCGCCCGTTGTCGCGCATCCCGAGTGCACTTATGCGGTGCGAATGTTGGCCGATGAAGTTTGCTCGACTGAAAAGATGGTGACGTTTTGCAAGGAATCGCCTGCGCGCGAAATCATCGTCGTGACCGAAGCAGGCCTTTTGCATCGGCTGCGCAAAGAAATCCCTCACAAAACATTCATTCCCGGTCCCACAGACAATTGCTTTTGCGGCGAATGCAGGTTCATGAAGATGAACACGCTGGAGAAAGCATATGATGCGCTATTGAATATGGAACCGGAGATCACCTTGCCCGAATCGGTGCGCAAACGCGCGGAGGCTCCAATCCTGCGCATGCTAGAGTTGAGCAGGTAATTGGTGCCACGCGTATTCGCATTGCTTCTTCTCCTTTGATTTGGCCCGACTACTCCAGTCGGACCCAGCCGTTAAAGCTCTCAACGCTGGTTATCTACCGTAATCGCGCTTTCTTCTGACCATGAGCGGCACGAATGACTCGATCGAACAGAGAATCGATCGACTGCACACCGACGGGGTCATCGACATGCATTTCGATTTGGCGATGGATTTGTATGAGAAACGTGACCGCAAGAATGTTCTGGAAACGGAATTTTTGCGCGAGCTCCAAGCTGGCGGCATCAGCGTAATTGGTGCCGCGATTTACATTGAAGACCGCTATCTACCTGAAAGCGGTTTGCGCGTAGCGCTCGATCAAATCGCGCAGTTGTATGCCGAAACGGCGCGGTCACAGCATTTCGCGATTTGCAAAACGTACGAGGAAATTGAGAACGCACGCGAGACCGGCAAGATCTCACTGCTCATTACCATGGAAGGAGCGGAGCCGCTGGGAACGGACCTGGACATGTTGCGAGTGTTTTACGAGCTGGGTGTGCGCTCAATCGGGCTTACGCACGCGCGAAGCAATGCTGCTGGACATGGCGGCACATTTGCCGCGACTGGTTCGTCACCGGAAGGTCTCACGGCATTTGGGCGTGATGTCATTCGCGAGTGCGAGCGGCTTGGGATACTTATCGATCTCGCACACATCAATCCGGCCGGATTCGAGGAAATTCTGTCATTCACCACGAAGCGACCCATCGTCTCGCATACAAATGTGCGCCACTATTACGATATCGAGCGCAACATCAGTGACACGCAGATCAAAATGCTCGGCGAACGAGACGGCGTGATCGGTGTCAATTCGATATTGGTTGCCCCAAAGGCAGAAGAAAGCACGATGGATCGTTACATTGATCACATCGAATACGTCGCAAATCTCATTGGAATCGACCACGTCGCACTCGGCTTTGATTTCTTTGAATTCATTTACCGTCAGTGGACGGAATCAAGACAGAAGGAGCTCGCCGCCAAGCTTGCGACTCCGCATTTCATCTCCGATCTAAGGAACCATTCAAATGCCCGCAATCTCACTCGCAGACTGATGGAGCGCGGATTTAGAGACGAGGACATCAAAAAAATCCTGCGCGGGAATTGGCTGCGGATTTTTCAGAAGATGCTTTAACTGCCGGCCGAGTGGCGCGGAACAGAAACGGTGTAGGTAATCAGTGCACAAATCGCGACCATTCCAATCATCGCTATGATGAAAATTGCATCGGCCACTCTTTTGATACGATGCATTCGGCGCCGACTCCGAGAGTGGAGCGCCCAGTAGAAAAGCAGGCACGAGACCACGATGACGGTGAGGCAAACGCCGACCATGGCGGAGGACACGGTGAAGATGTGGATCGAAATGTCCTGCTCGAGATGATTATTTTCCTCGCGCTGCCGTCGTATTTCTCCCTTCATGCGACCGTATTTAGACTGCTCGCGAAACCGACTGTTCAGAGAATTACCGGTCTGATAAGGAAAACCGGGAAAGGGACGGTGATCGCTTGAAATTCCTTAATCTGACACGGCGCACAGAGATCGGCGCGAATTCGTACTACCTCGAGATTGGCGGTCATCGACTGCTGCTCGATTGCGGGATGCATCCGAAGAACACCGGCGAGGATGCGCTGCCACAACTGAAGGCAATCGCCGGCCGCGAGATCGAAGCGATTCTCATGTCGCATGCGCACCAGGATCACATCGGCACGTTGCCAGTGGCAATGCGACACTTTCCGCGCGCGCGCATTTTCATGACCGAAGCCACGGGCGAAGTCGGCAGTGTGCTTTTACACAACTCGGTCAACGTAATGACGCGCCAACGCGAGGAGATCGGGGAAGCGTCGTACCCGCTTTTCACACACCGCGAAATCGACCGAGCCTCTGAACGATGGCAGTGGTGTCCCTTGCGCCATCAAATCTCCATTGAGGGCGAACGGGCGGCTCGGCGGGAGCGAAATGGGTTAACGTTTGAATTCTTTGAAGCGGGACACGTGCTCGGCTCTGCCGGAATTCTCGTGCGCGGCGAAGGACAAAGTGTCTTCTACACCGGCGACGTGAATTTTGATGATCAAACCATCATGCAAGCAGCAGTGTTTCCTGAAGGGCGAATCGATGTGCTGATCATGGAATGCACGCGGGGCGATCATGCAAAGCCCGCGGGTTGGACACGACCCAGTGAAGAGCGACGGCTGGCGGAAGCACTTTGCCGCGCTTTCGAGCGCGACGCAGGCGTGCTCATCCCGGTCTTTGCGCTCGGAAAAACACAGGAGGTGCTGGCAATGCTCTACAAGTTTCGCCGCGAGCGGCTTCTGCCGGATTTTCCAATGTACATTGGGGGTCTCAGCTCAAAAATGACTGACATCTATGACCGGCGTGCGCGCACAACGCGCCGCCAATTGCCCCGGCTGCAACTCATGCGGGAAGCAGCGCCGTTCATTTTGAATGATCAAACTATTCGCGATGCACCGCTGCGCGCCAGACACGTATACGTTCTGTCGAGCGGAATGATGATCCCGAAAACGCTTTCGAACGTTTTCGCCCGTCGATTAATCGAGAATCCCAAGCACTCGATCTTCTTCGTGGGCTATGCGAATCCGGAATCGCCTGCCGGTATTCTGCGGGACGCTGGCACTGGTGGTGAAGTTGCCCTTGATCCCGAGAAGCCGCCGCAACGCGTCCGGTGCCAGATCGAACAGTTTCAGTTCAGCGCCCATGCAACGCGCGAGACGTTGATTGAGTACGCGAAGAAACTTTCTCCCAAAAAGATTCTGCTCGTTCACGGCGATCCGTCGGCTGTGGAATGGATGCGCGGAACCCTGGCCACCGAGCTTTCCGCATCGGAGGTGATTGTGCCAAAACCCGGCGTAGAATTAGAATTGTGAGGTGACGTGTGATCAGTGGTCAGGTGCGAACCACGACGCAATGATCAATACCATCACCGATCGGGATTCGCTCATTACCTTCGCGCGGTTATCCCGAGCCGCGGCGACGACCGAGGGACCTCACAATTGCGCAAACGGTCACGCAGCATAGTCAGTGTGATCCACCAGTGATTGAGTGGTTCTTCGCTTCGCTCAGAATGACACTGTGAAAATCGTTTCGTGGAACATCAATTCGCTGCGCAAGCGTCAGGAGCGTTTATTTGAATGGCTGGAGACAACGCAGCCGGATGTTGTGTGTTTGCAGGAGACGAAATGTTCCGATGACCAGTTCCCATCACTCACCTTGAAAGCAGCCGGTTATCGCTGCGCGTACCACGGCGAGAAGTCGTACAACGGTGTGGCCATCCTCGCGCGGACAGAGCTCAAGGGGGTGCGCGCGTCACTCTGTGATGAAGTTGTCGATCCGCAGGCCCGTGTGATCGCGGCCACCATCAACGGCATGCGGGTGTTCTCAATTTACGCGCCGAACGGACAGGCTGTTGGTTCGCCCGCTTATCAGTACAAAATGCATTGGTATCGACGCCTTCGGGAGTGTATTGCGCTGGAACACGCGGCGGATCTGATTGTGTGCGGCGACTTTAACGTCGCGCCTGAAGACGTCGATGTTTACAATCCGGAGCTCTGGCGCGGAGCCATTATGGCTTCAGACGCCGAGCGCGACGCATTCCGGCAGTTATGCGAGATCGGATTGCGCGACACACTTCGAATCCACCATAAAGAAGGACAACTCTTCAGCTGGTGGGATTATCAAATGCGCGCGTTTGAGAAAAATCGCGGTCTGCGCATCGACGCAGTGCTGGCGAGCGAAAATCTCGCCAAAAAATGCGTTGCATCAGGCATCGATCTCGAAATGCGCAAGGGCAAAGAACCTTCCGACCACGCGCCGGTGTGGGCGGAGTTTCGAACCAGTGAGACGTGATTGGTGAGAAATGAGAAACGGAGCGGCAACGCTTACCGACTTTCTCACTTCTCACATCTCACCTCTCACGTTTTACTAATCTGAATGCGCCTGCGCGTTTCAAACGCTCCGCCCAAGCCGCTCATGATCTGGGACGGCGAATGTCATTTTTGCAAAAGATGGGTCGAACGATGGCGGGAAATTACTGCCGGCAGAATCGATTACGTTACGTACCAGCAGGCAGCACAGCGGTTCCCCGAAATTCCAATCGAGCGATTCAAAAGCGCGGTCGCTTTACTCGAGCCGGACGGCGAAGTTCTTTTGGCCGCAGAGGCCGTGTATCGCTCATTGGCGCACCAAGATTCGCGAAAATGGCTGGCTTGGAGTTACGATCACATTCCCGGATTCGCGGCGATTTCTGAAGCCGCTTACAAGTTCATAGCTCGTAATCGCAGTCTGGGTTCGACTGTTACTCGAGTGCTCTGGGGAAAAGACGTGCGACCGCCGACGTACTTTTGGGCGCGTCGCTGGTTTTTGCGGATGCTTGGGCTCATTTACCTGATCGCGTTCGTCTCGTTCTGGGTGCAGGCGGACGGGCTCATAGGCAGCGACGGCGTCTCCCCGGTAAATCAATTCCTTCCAGCTGTTCGCGCCCAAGTAGGATCAGATGGGTATGCGCTTTTGCCAACGCTGTGCTGGTTTAACTCAAGCAACGCGTTTGTGCACTTCCTGTGCGGCGGCGGCGTTGCCGTTTCGTTGGTATTGATCCTCGGAATCGCCCCTGCCGTCTGCCTTGCCGTGCTGTTCGTGTTTTACCTTTCGCTCACAATTGCCGGGCAAGTTTTCTTCAGCTTTCAATGGGACATCCTTCTGCTCGAGACCGGGTTTCTGTCCATCTTTTTCGCGCCGTGGCGGCTTTGGCCACAAGACCTTTCGTGGCGGCCGAGGTCGTTTGGAGTTCCGCCCTTAGGAAGCCCAGAACATGTAAAGGCGGAATTCCGAGCGCCCTCGACTGCCGCGTCGCCTGTCTCTCGCGCCGCATTGTTCTTGCTGAAATTTCTTTTGTTCAAACTGATACTCATGTCAGGCGTCGTAAAGCTTACGAGCGGTGACGATTGCTGGTGGAACCTGACGGCGCTGGACTATCATTACTGGTCGCAACCGTTGCCGACGCTATTCGGCTGGTGGGCGGACAAAAGCCCCGAATGGTTTAAACATTTTTCCGTCGCGTTTTGTCTGGCGGTAGAACTCATCGTGCCCTTTTTCATTTGGGCCCCGCGCCGGCTACGACTGATCGCCGCTACGTTGATGATTTTCCTGCAGCTCGCCATCGCAGTTACCGGAAACTATTGCTTCTTCAATCTGCTGACGATCGCGCTGTGTTTGTTGTTGATTGACGATTCTGTAGCAGCCTCGTTATGTCGAGGCGCTCTGTTGGGCCGCGATGCGAACATCGCGACACAGCGCCAGGGCTACAGCCGCATGGTCTCTCTGCCAAATCGACTGTGCAGCTACGCGGCGATTGCGGTAATTGTCGTGACACTGCCGGTGAACGCATGGCTGATTTTCGCAGCATTCAAAGCCGAACTCCGCCCACCAAATGTCCTCGGCGCGCTTTACGCACACCTCGAGGCGTTCCGAATCGTGAATGGTTATGGATTGTTTCGGGTAATGACAAAAGATCGGGACGAGATCGTGTTCGAAGGCAGCATGGACGGCATTCAATGGCTGCCCTACGAATTCAAATGGAAGCCGGGCGATGTAAAACACCCGCCAGCGTGGTGCGCGCCGCACCAACCTCGGCTCGATTGGCAGATGTGGTTTGCTGCCTTGGAAAGCCCGCGACAGAATCCGTGGTTTCTCAACTTGATCGTGCGCCTGTTGCAAGGTTCGCGTGACGTAACGGGCTTGCTTGCGCAGAATCCGTTTCCAGACAAGCCGCCGCACTACGTTCGCGCGATGTTTTATCGGTACCGGTTCACAAGCGCGAGCGAACATGGCAAAACCGGTGCATGGTGGAAACGCCAGGAGCTGCGGGAATATTTCCCGACCGTTTCGGTCGATCAATTGCGCTGAGATCACGCGCCTCGTGGTGCGGAAGCGCACGCGCACACGCGTGTCTCCTCAGAAACCGTGGACGATCTTGAGAGACGCGCGGGCGGGCGTATATTCGCCGCGATGGCGAAGGAAGAACAGATCGTTACCGAAGGGACGGTAACACAGGTATTACCGGGAACGATGTTCCGTGTTGATCTTCCCGGTCATCGCAATGTCCTTGCCCACATATCCGGCAAGATGCGGAAGCATTTTATTCGTATCGTGCCCGGCGACAAGGTTTCAGTGGAACTTTCGCCGTATGATCTGACGAAAGCGCGCATCATTTTTCGCGAATAGTGCTTCGCGTCGGGCTGAGCAACAACTCAGGACGGTAAAACCGTTACGAACGAACCGCTCCCTTGTAACGATTCAACCTTGGCGACTGACATTGTCGGTTGCCAACCGCGCGAGAAGTGTTGCTGATTCAGCAAAGCGCGCAGATAGTTGTGACCACAAACCAACTGGAGATTACTAATGGCAGAAGAAAATAAACCAGAACAACGACCGCCGGGCACCGCAGACGCGCAGGATAAATTGCAAAGCAGCAGAGAACACGCGCGGAGAGCCGCGGAAGATTTGAAATCGGCCGCAGGCGCTTTGGCCGGCGAATACCGCGGCAAGGCGGAGCAAGCCTGGGGCGATGCACGTGGCAAAGCAGAACAAGCGTGGGGGGATGCGAGGGATCGCGCCCGCACTTTCCAGGAAGATGCCGAGCAATACGTGCATGAAAATCCAACAAAGGCGATTTTCACAGCGCTGGGAATCGGCTTTGTGCTGGGTCTGGTCTTCCGGCGTTAACTCCGAACCGCACTCGGAGAAATGCCCAGCGAGACTTATTGGTCCCGCAACCCGGCCGGACATGCCGGTTTGCTCGAAAACCTGCTGGCGCTCCTAAGCGCGCTGACAGAATTTTTTGAGAGCCGCTTTGCTCTTGTTGCCCAGGAATCGAAGGCGGCTGCGCTTCAATTGCTGATATTGGTTGGCTGCGTAGTTGCCGCTCTGGCGCTGTGTGTGTTGGGCTACATTTTTCTCGTGGTCGCTGCTGTGGCGGGGCTCGCCTATCTTGTTGGGACTTCGTGGGCGGTCATAGTGTTAGCGGCGGCCATACTGCACTTTGTAATCGCCGTCGTGCTGGTTGTAGTGGCGCGCAGCCGCATCACCCATCCTGTTTTTCCCGCGACGCGCACTGAATTAAGGAAGGATCGCGAATGGCTGAAACATTTGGACGCAACAAGTCAATCAACGAGCTGACGACGGAAATCGCTGGCTCTCGCGAACGTGTGGCGCGCGATTTACGCGGCCTGCGGTATGAACTGGACTTCGGCGGTAAACTCCGCAGGTCGTTTCGCAAACAAACTGGCTCCTGGCTCTCAGTCGCAGCCGCTGTCGGTGCGGTCGTGGCCTTCGCGCCAATGCGGAAGAAAAAAATTTATGTCGACGCAAGAACCGGCCGCAAATCAACCAAGAAACTCGCGGAAACCGGCACGGCGCTGGCAGTACTGAAAATTGCGGCAGACTTCGCCCGGCCTGCGATCACGGAATTCATAAAAAAACGGTTCTTTTATTCTGGCGCACCATCGGGCGGCCGGAAATAATGGGCACAATCCGCATGCGTCCATGAGGCGCATGCTTCTCATGTCCCCATGATCACCGAGAATGCCGTTCCGGACATTGCCGTCGAATCGCATCCGCTCGGCCACGTAGATCAATATCTCGAGATCGGGCAAAAGGCTGGCGTGTCGGACGTGCACCTGGGCGTAGGCGCGCCGCCGATCTGGCGCGTGCATGGAAGCTTGCAGCCGATGTGGCCGGAGGCGCCACCATTCACGCCGGAGCAAACGATGGCATTGGCAGAGGGTTTCATGCCTGCAGTCTACAAGGAGGAGCTCAACACACGCGGCGATTCCGATTTTGCATATCAAAACGAGTTCGCCCGCTATCGAACAAGCGTCGTTCGGCAACGGCTTGGAATCGAAATTGTCTTTCGCGTGGTCAACACGCAGGTCCGCACAATGGACGAACTCGGCTTGCCGCAGCACCTCAAGTTGCTTACCCGATATCAGAATGGATTGATCCTCATCACCGGTTCGGTCGGTACTGGCAAATCAACGACGCTGGCCGCAATGATTGAGCACATAAATGTGGAACGGCACGATCACATCATCACGCTCGAGGACCCGATCGAATACGTCATCCGATCGAGAAACTGTCACGTTAGCCAACGCGAAGTGTTCACCCACACGGACTCGTTCGGCACGGCGTTGCGCGCCGCTCTCCGAGAAGATCCAGACGTAATCATGGTTGGTGAAATGCGCGATTTGGAAACGATTTCACTCGCCATTACCGCGTCCGAGACGGGGCATCTTGTCTTGGCAACCTTGCACACGGCTACCGCGTCGCGCACACTCGACCGATTACTGGATGTGTTCCCGACGGATCAACAGGAACACATCCGGGTAATGGTGGCGGAATCGTTGCGCGGCGTCATCAGTCACCAGTTAATACCAAGACAAGATGGAACGGGGCGAGTGCTCGCGCTGGAAATCCTCACTAACACGCCGGCTGTGGCCAATGTGATCCGCGAGAACAAAACCTTTATGTTACCCGGCATTATCCAGACCGGTAAAAAGCAGGGCATGCGTTTAATGGACGATGCCTTAATTGATCTCTACGATCGTGGTTTGATCAGCGCAGAAGAAGCCTATGAGCGCGCGGAGCAAAAACACATCGTGCGGCAACACGTCGCTCCATGACGAAGCTCGAATGACGAAAGCGAAATCGTGATAGCTACCATAAGACAATCATTGCGCATTTGCGATTTATCATTCATTCGTCATTGGTCATTGAGCGATGGCTTATATTGATCAATTTCTTCAGGTTGTCGTGCAGCAGGGCGCATCCGATTTGCACATCGCTGAGGGGCAACCGCCGAAAATGCGCACGCATGGTGATATCATGCCCACCCGCGCGGAGCTGGTTTCGCACGAGGAAGCCACGCGCATGTTGAGCGAAGTTTGTGGCCCGGAGAATTGGGAAAATTTCAAGAAACACGGTGATCTCGATTTTGCTTATCAAATGGATGAGCACTCGCGGTTCCGCTCGAACTATTTCAAGCAGTCCGATGGGTATGCCGCGGCTTTTCGATTAATTCCGACCAAGATTGCCAGCCTCGAACAACTTGGCGTGCCAGTCGTCATTAAAGAATTTGCCTATTTGCGTGGCGGGCTTGTCCTTGTTACCGGACCGACCGGCTCGGGGAAGACGACAACGCAAGCAGCGCTGATCGATTTTATTAATCAAAACTTCTCCAAACACGTTGTAACGATCGAAGAACCCATCGAATTCGTGCATGACAACAAGCTAAGCATCATTACGCAGCGAGAGGTGCCAGGCGATTCCATAACCTTTCCCGCTGCGCTTAAAGCAGCACTGCGTGAGGACACCGACATCGTGCTTATCGGCGAGATGCGCGACCTGGAAACGATTTCGCTCGCGCTCACTGCCGCCGAGACCGGCCTGCTCGTAATCGCCACACTGCATACCAATAACGCGCGCAAAACGGTGGATCGCATGATAGACGCTTTTCCAGCAGATCGTCAGGCGCAGGCGCGTGCGATGCTGGCAAACTCGCTTCGTGGCGTAGTGGCCCAATTGTTGTTGAAACGATCCGACCGCCCAGGCCGCGTCGCCGTCAATGAAATTCTGATCTCGAACGCAGCGGTCGCCGCCATCATTCGCGAAGGCGCAACACAAAAGCTCCAGGACGTAATCGTTTCCGGCAGAGCGCAAGGCATGCAATTCATGGATGACGCCATTTCGGCGCTGCTCGAAAAAGGCATTGTCTCCCCACACGAAGCGTTCATGAAAGCGATTGATAAAAACAGGTTCAAACCATTTCTCTCTGCAGACGAAGAAGCACTCGGCAATGCTGCCGGCGCAGTCCCAGACGATGAAAAGCCTCTTCCAGGAAATTTTGCCAAACCGCGTGCTTCTCGGGTGCGGGCAGCAACGCGCTAGCGTGTGCATAATGGTGCACGATTGCCGATTTGGCTCGACATGCCGAGAGAACATTCCCAAAAACTTCGCCATATGAACACCAGAACTCAATCCATCCTCATCGTACTAACGCTCCTTTTTCTTGGGCTTTTACCAGGAATACAAGCAGTCAGTCCGCCCCCGGACGGGTGCTATCCCGGCTTTACAACAGCGGAAGGATGCAACGCCCTTCAGTTCCTCGGGGCTGGCGCAGGAAACACTGGACTCGGTTGGTACTCCCTCTATTTAGTCGGCGACGGGAACTACAACACGGGTATTGGCGCTGGAACGTTGGTGCTCAACACGGCGGATTCTAACACCGCAGTTGGCGCGGCGGCGCTTTTGCTTAACACAATTGGCACTGAAAACACGGCCGTTGGAACTGACGCTCTCGTGCATGACGACAGCGGTTCGTACAACACCGCTGTCGGCGCTTTTGCGCTTTTTAACAGCACCGCCGGCTTCAACACCGCCATTGGCGATAGGACCCTTTTTAACAACATGACCGGCGACAGTAACGTAGCAGTCGGTATTGGTGGTCCTGGAGGTCCCGCACTTTTCAGCAATACAACCGGAAGGTTCAATACCGCAGTCGGCGGCGGTGCCCTCTATGGTAACATAGACGGTGGGGACAACACGGGCATCGGTGCCGGAGCGCTCCTAAACAACACCGGAGGCGACGAGAACGTGGCTGTCGGTCTTAGTGCACTGAGTAATAGTACCGGCAACAACAATGTGGCATTAGGGAATTATGCCGGATTCGGAGCAACCACCGGCAGCAACAATATTTACATCGGCTACCAAATGGAGGGCAGTGCTGGCGAGAGTAACGCGTGCTACATAGGCAGCATTTTTGGCCAAACTGCTGCCGGTGGAAGCGCTGTTTTCATCGACGCCAACGGTAAGCTCGGTACATCAACCTCTTCAAAGCGCTTTAAGGAAGACATCCAGCAGATGGGCACGGCGAGCGAAACGCTGTTCGCGCTTAAGCCGGTTACGTTTCGTTACAAGAAGGAGATTGATTCAGCAGGCAAATCGCAGTTCGGCCTCGTCGCTGAAGACGTGGAACAGGTGGATCCCGAGCTTGTGGTGTGCGACAAGGAAGGAAAACCCTACAGTGTGCGCTACGATCAGGTGAATGCGATGTTACTCAACGAGTTTCTCAAAGAGCATAGGAAAGTCCAGGAACTGGAGGCAGCCGTAGGCCAACAGCAGAAGGATTTTCTGTCCAAGCTCGCGCAACAGGAAAAGCGAATTGAAGCTCTTACTTCGGGTCTTCAAAAGGTGAACGCGCAGATTGAGGCGGACAAACCTGCACCACAGGTGGCCGCAAACAACCCCTAAGCGGCGACGAACCAAAAGGTGACGTTGTAGTTGTAGCTACGGCGCTGTGTCGCCGTGTCTTGAGGGGGTATCAGTAAGAGCACTTCGACACGGCTAGGCGGCTACTCTGGGAGACCAGTCAGGACGACTTCGGGTTTTTATTCGGTATCGTCAGCACGGCAGTGCCATTCAACGCGCCAGATCGGAATCGGTCCAGCGCGACGTTGGCTTCTTCCAGACCAAATGTTTCCGTCTTCGTCTGAATGGGAACACGCGGCACGATTTCGAGAAATTCTTCACCATCACGCCGAGTCAGGTTTGCGACCGAAGTGATAACGCGTTCTTCCCAAAGATCGGCATACGGAAACGATGGGATGTCGGTCATGTGAATTCCGCCGCAAACAACGATACCGCCCTTAGCGAGTGCCCGCAGTGCCATTGGTACGAGCGCACCAACTGAGGCAAAGATGATTGCTGCATCGAGGTGCTCCGGAGGCAGTTGATCAGAATCGCCGGCCCACTTTGCGCCGAGGGCTTTTGCGTCTGCCTGTGTTTTGACGTCGCCTGGCCGCGTAAACACGAAGAGCTCGCGTTTTTCGTGAAGCGCAATCTGCGCAATGAGATGCGCGGCGTTACCGAAGCCATAGATGCCGACCCGCCGCGCATTCCCTGTTTTGCGATACGATCGAAAACCTATCAACCCGGCACAGAGCAGCGGCGCAACGGCGACGTCAGTATAACCGTCGGGCAGATGAAAACAGAAGCGCGCGTCGGCGACGGTGAATTCCGCGTAACCGCCGTCTATCGTGTAGCCGGTGAAGTGCGCGTTATCGCAGAGATTCTCCTGACTGGATCGGCAATACGTGCAGTCGCCATCAGTCCAGCCGAGCCACGGGATGCCCACCCGATCTCCTATAGCGAATCTTGAATTGGCCTGCTGTCCGATCGCTTCGACGTATCCGACGATTTGATGTCCCGGAATAAGCGGCAGCTTCGGATTCGCCAGCTCGCCGTCGACCACGTGAAGGTCCGTTCGGCAAACAGCACACGCGCTGATACGCACGAGCAATTGTCCGGTATCCGGTTCCGGCTTTGAAACATCGCGCAGTTGCAGCGGCTGCCCTGGCTTGTCGAGAACCATCGCGCGCATTGCTCAAGTCTAAATGACGAATGACACAGCCAAATAGGCGCAAAGGTCGGACTGCGCCTATTTGTCATTCGAGCTTCGTCATTAATTCGTCATTCGACATTCGGATCTCGTCATTCCTAAATGAATACTGATGCTCGACCGAGTCGACGACGCTGAAGGAGAGTAAGCGGAAGGGGAGAGGGAGAGCACCATAAAGATCAGTGCACGCCTGCAGGTTGCGGCTGAGCCTCCTCATCCTCCATTGCTGGCGCGGGCAGAGCCTCACCTTCATGATGCGTGTGTTTGCTGCGCAAGAACGGCACTTTGTCGAGCACGTGTTCCTGGAACCACTCGAGCCACAGATAGATCACGGGCGTGACGAATAGCGTCACCATTTGTGAGAAGATAAGACCACCGACGATGACCAAGCCAAGCGGACGGCGCGACGAGGCGTCCTGACCAAAACCGAGTGCAAGCGGCACCGCGCCCATCAACGCGGCGAGAGTGGTCATCATGATCGGACGAAACCGTTCCATGCTTGCTTCGTGGATTGCCGAGCGCAGATCCCATCCCTCATCGATTCGTTGCAAAGCAAAATCGACAACCAGAATGCCGTTCTTTTTCACGATGCCGAGCAAGAGGAACAAGCCGACGACGCTGTACAATGACAAGGTCGATCCAAAGATCCAGAGTGTGAACAATCCGCCGACAACGGCCGGCACGATCGCTGGAAACAACACCGTAATCGGATGAACGTAACTCTCGTAAAGAATTCCAAGGATAATGTACATCACAAAGATCGCAGACAGGAGCAGAAGCGGCACTGCCTGAAATAACTGACGAAAGACCAGCGCCTCGCCTTGGAATGTGGCTTGGACTCCGTGAAACTGCTGATGAACTTGTTCAAATGAGTCTTCGATGAACTTGGTCGCGTCGCCGATCGCCACGCCCGGCAGCAGATTGAAGTTGATCGTGACGCTCGTGAATTGATTGAAATGGTTAACAGCCTGCGGGCCGACGATCTCTTTAACGGTGGTCACCGCACGCACGGGTACCAGGTTGTTGCCAGGTCCGTTCGTCGTGACAATGCCGCCGCCGGCAGTGTTGCCGGATGTACCTGTCGAGCCTGCATTGCTGCGGACGTAAAGATTGTCGAGGTCTCCGGGTTTAGCGCGCTCTTTATCTTTTACTTCCAGGATGACCTGATACTGATCGTCCGGTTGTTTAATGAGATAGACGTAGTTCTGTGAGTACGCATTGCGCAACAGACTTTGGACAGCCGAAGTGGACACGCCGTAGGTCGCGGCGCGCTCGCGGTCGATGTCGACGGCAAGATTGGGCGTGCTGTTGTAGTAGTCGGACCGAACAGACGCGAATCCTTTGAAATTTTTCAGCTTCGCCATCAGCTGATCGCCAGCGGCATAGACATCCTGCGGCACAATCCCGCTGATAGTATAAGCGTACTGCCCTTGCGTTTGATTGGTCGCGCCGACGTTAATCTGCAACACCGGCTGCGGCGATAACACTCCCGTGATGCCAGGAATCGTGCTGAGCGTCTTCTGGATTTGCAGTGTGCACTGGTCGATCGGCGGCCGTTCTTCTCTCGGTTTAAAGATCACAAACATGAGACCCTGGGAGGCCGCGGTGCGCGATGCGAATCCAGCGAGAGTAAAAAACTGCGCCACGTTCGGATCGGCTTTAAGTTTGTCGTTTACCTGCTGCTGATACCCACGCATCTGCGCCGGCGACGAACCTTCCAGGGCGATGAACACCCCGCGAGCAAAACCGCTGTCACCAACCGGCAAAAGCGTGAATGGAATGTGAGTAAAGAAAAACCACAGGCCAACGATGCAGGCTACCAAGATGGGGACAGCCAGGTAGGCGCGATCGAGAAACCAATCGAGCGCCCGCCCATAGCGGGAAATAATTCGTTTAATGAAATCACCAGTCCACCGCTCCATTCGGCTGCGCTTGTGACCCGGCTGATGTTCGCGCAGCATTCTTGCACACATGAGGGGTGTGAGCGTCAGCGACACTATACCGGACGCCAGAATGGCGACGATAATGGTCATGGAGAACTCGCGAAAAATTCGTCCCAGCAACCCGGGCAAAAACACAAGCGGAATGAAGACTGCCGCGAGCGACAGCGTCATGGAGAGAATCGTGAAGGAAATTTCGCCGGCGCTGTTGAAGGCTGCCTTTACGATTGATTCGCCGTGCTCGACGCGCCGGACGACATTTTCCAGAAACACAATTGCGTCGTCGACCAGGAATCCGATGGCCAGGGTCAGTGCCAGCAGCGTCAGGTTATTTATCGAGTAGTCGAGGACGTACATCACCGCGACCGTGAGTAATAGGGAAAGTGGTAAGGCGACGACCGGAATCAACGTGTCGGTGGCGCGTCCGAGGAATACATAAATGACCAGCACCACCAGAATGAACGCGATGATGAGGGTGAACTGCACATCGTGGACGGAATTGACAATCGTCTGCGACCGATCGAAGACCGGCACCAGCGTGATCGACCCCGGTAAACTTGCGCGAATTTCGGGGAAAAGCGCTTTCACCGAATTAGCGACTTCCACTGCATTGGCGCCCGCCTGTCGCGACACGGCCAGCACGACGACTGAGCCGGGCGGGTTGAAGCCACGCACCCAAAACGTGCGCGACATCCGTTCGTCTTGCACGCTCTGCCGCACGTCCGCGATGTCACGCAAATGAACGGGCGAGCCGTCCCTGTTTTTCGCCACGATGAGGTTGCGATAACCTTCCGCTGTGTCGATCTGCCCGTTTGGTTGCAGAACAAATGTGCGATGCGCGCCATCGAACTGACCGGCGCCTGAGTAAACCGTGCCCGCTTTGATAGCGCCGGCCAGGTCGTCCATCGTGAGGCCACGGGCAGCCAGCGCTGCCGGATCGGCCTTAATCCGAATCGCACCTTGAACTCCATAAATATTTACCTGCGAGACGCCGGGTAAGATCGAGATGCGCTGAGCGACCGCGGTGGATGCGTACTTGTACAAATCGCCATCCGTGAGCGTGTCGGACAGGAGACCGAGCAGATAAACCGCCTGGTCATTCGGGTTCGTTTTGGTGAATGTTGGCGGGCTTGGCAGGTCGATCGGCAATTTGCCGGTGGCGCGCTGGATCGCCGCCTGAACATCGGTAGCCGCGTCAGTGATGCTCTTGCTCAAGTTGAACTGGAGAGTAAGCGACGTGGTGCTCTGCGTACTTGAACTTGTGATGAGATCGAGGCCGGGGATTTGCAGAAATTGTTTCTCCAGCGGTGTCGCGATGTTGTTCGCCATCGTCACCGGATTCGCGCCGGGATAGGAACAACTCACTTGAATGATCGGATAATCGACCGCGGGCAGGTCGTTGACGGGGAGTTTGTTGTAGGTAGCAAGCCCAGCGACGATCACCGCAAGCGTCAGCAAAACGGTCATGACCGGTCGGCGGATAAAAGGACCGGACAAGCCCGAGCCGGTGACTTGGATCAGCTTGCCGCCCGGTGTCTCCTGTGGCGGGGCTGCCGCTTGCGATCTGCTTCGTGGCTGCGGCGATGGCCGGTGTTCGCCATCTCCGGCGCCATTGTGTTCGTCGCCGTACTCCATGGCTATTGCAATGCGCTCGTCAACGCGCCTCCGGATTGATTGTTCGGTGGGCTCGGCGCGTTGTACGGTTTCGGATCCACTTTTGTTCCAGGACCGAGTGCAAGCTGGCCGGTAACAACAACCGTTTCGTCTGCCTTCAGACCAGCTTCGATGACCATTAGATCGCCGTCCTGACGTTGGCCAGGTTTAACCGGCCTCAACTCCACGGTGTTATCGGGTTTCATCACAAACACAAACGGGCCGCTTTGACTGATTTGCACGGCCTGCGAAGGAACCAATGTGGCATTCTTGATTGTGTCGAGAATAAAACGAACACGAACAAATTCCGAAGGCCACAACCCCCGATCTGTATTCGGCGTCACCGCGCGGGCTTTGACCGTGCCGGAGCCAGGCTGCACTGCGCTGTCGATAAAATACAAATCGCCCGTGCGCGGAGGAAGATTGGCGTCAGGCGACCAGGTTTGCACCTTCAGATTGTGGCTTCCGAGATATTTGCGCACCAACGCGAGATCAGTCTCGGCGACGGTGAAATCGGTATAGATGGGATCGAGTCCCTGAATCGTGACGAGCGGTGAACTGGCTGGTCCAACCAGATTGCCGACATCGACAAGGCGCAATCCTATGCGTCCGTTGATAGGCGATTTGATATAGCAATAATCAAGATTGACCTGAGCAGCCTCCGTGGCTGCCTTGGACTTCTGCGCGTTTGCCACGGCAGTGTCATAGTCCTGCTGTGATATCACTTTTCGCGTGCGTAGATCCTCCTGCCGCTTCAATGTTGCCTGGTCTAACGCCGCTTGCGCTTTTGCCTGGTCAAGTGTGGCTTGATATGGTCGGGGATCGATCGTGAAGAGCAGATCGCCTTTCTTTACGTCGGCGCCGTCTTGAAAGTCGCGCGACATTATCTGTCCGTTAACCTGCGCCTGCACTTGCACGGTTTCGTACGCGGCGCAGGTGCCAATTTCATCGAGGTAAAGCGGCACGTCTTTTGTAATTGCTTGCGCAACCAGGACCGGTCGCACCGGCGGCGTGGAGGCTTTAACTTCCGCGGCCCTGCGTTGGTACATCCGATACAGCACGAAAGCGGCCAATAAGGCGAAAAGCAGGAACGCCCATCGAGGAATATTCCCAGTCCTTTTACGCGCACGGTTCATGTAGATTTTCTCCGTGTGGTAACCAGGCCCCCTTCTGTGCGAACTGGATATTGATCTCCATCATGGCCGTTCTCGTTGGAATTAACTGATTGCACAACTGTTCTGCGCTCCTTCTCGTCTTTTGCAGCTTTGACACAAATCATGCGCAGTACGTTGATGCACGTTTGCAAATCTTCTCGGCCGATGCCGGCAAGCAGCTCGTGACGGAGATTGTCCGCTGCCGCGTTAATCTGTTCAATTACTCGCTGAGCGCGCCTGCCCAACAGAACCATCTTGCACCGGCGATCACGCGCTGAATTCTTCCTGGTCACCCAACCCTCTCTCTCCAGCCGATTCAACAGTGTCACGACGGTTGGCTCCTCGACGCCGAGCCGTCCAGCGATTTCAGCTTGAGTGAGCGCGTCATCGGCGAGAGACAAATGCATCAGGGTGCGCCACTTTGCCTGGCTTAGCCCCATCGGCTTAAGCCGCGCATCGAGCTTTTGCCGCCATGCACGCGCGGTGCCATGGAGCAATTGGCCAAAGATCTCGCCTTCAGACATAACGCCGAACCAAATTGGTTAGTATGCTAACGAATTCCAATTCGTCTGACTGTCAATGCCCGGTTAGGGCGCCACTTTGAACAGAACTAACTCACGTTCGCTGTAATCCCGTACGCGGGCGACCACTTCCGCGCGTCGCGGCGCCCACTCTTGCGTGCTGGCGGCGTAAATTTCATCTTCGTTTCGGACGATAAAGTAATGCGTGTCAGGAGGAAGTTTTTCGATGTGACTCACGTATTTCAGGGGCGCATTCACATAAAAAAATACGGGCTGATAATCCGGATCAATGGCGTAAAGCGTTTCAGTCGGGGGGACAATCGCGTTGATCTCGGCGGCAGCTTTCTTCACCTGCTGTCGGTTCTTCAAAACGATCGCCGTTAGCGGGTACCCGATCGCACCAATGGCCAGACCAACTGCGACAAAAGCTGCTACAAGCCTGTTCCAGTCGCGATCGCCCCTTCTCCGAATCTGGGGCCATTGTAATGCATGCCCGACGTACGTCATTGCCAGCAACCAGCAAGCGGGAGTTATCACAGGCATGCTGTATCGGGCAATCGATCCCGGAACTAGATTCACGGCGAGGAATGACACCGTAATCCCCCACCCTAGCCCACGCGCGAAACGTCGCTGCGTTGCGTTCTGAAATTTTGAAAAGCGAACGAACGGCAACAGAAGAACCCATGGCAAAAAGTACGTGGCAGCTCGCGGAATATTTTGAATCCAACTGAAGAATTTGAAATCGATGCCTTTGAGCCGTCCGGTGAATTGGGCTGACCATTTACCCACCGCCACGTGACTCGTGGTCCTTTGCAGAAACGGAATAGCCCACGCTGCTGGAATCGCCAGGATAACCGCCAGCGCAACGAAGTGCGCAGGATGAACTAAAAGCCGCCAATCTTTCTCCTGCCAAACAACGGCAAGAACCACGGCATAGAAAAACACCAGGTGTGTCGGGCCTTTTGCCAGCAGACCGATGCCGAGAAAAACGGACGCCGGGAGCCAAACGAGCCACGGCGATTTTTTTTGTTGCCAAAAGCTCAGCCAAAAAATAATCGCCAGACCGCACAACGAGACGTAGAGCGCTTCGATTTCAATCAATCGGCCTTTCTCGATGATGCCAATGTTCGTCATCCAGATCAGGGCCGCGATGAGCGAGCCCTTGGTGCCAAGACTGGCGCGCGCCACTGTGACGAATGCCATGGCCACCGCGAGCACGGCAATCGCCGACGGCAGACGCGCTGTCCATTCGTTCCGCACCCCGAAAATTTTGAACGACGCGGCGACCAGCCAGTTGATCAGAGGAGGTTTGCGATAATATGTGTTGCTTCCGATTTGCGGAACGATGTAGTTGCCGGTCTCGAGCATGGTGATCGCCGGCAGAATGCGTCGTCCTTCCTCGCCTTTAATGGCAATGGAACCGAGGGCTGGTAAGTAAATCACGGCCCAAACCAGGAGCACCACAGCGATGGCTTGGAGGCGCGAATTCATTGGATGGAGAGGCCTTGGAAGACTGCTCGCGATTTATCGACGTTGAGCCTTCCACGTCAAATCAAACCGAAGCCCAGCTTGACGCGAAAGCTTCAGGAAGTTAACCTTAGTTCCTAGTCCGCGCGCTGATAGGAGTGGGAACCGGTGTCCCGCTCTTTTTAGTCTGCGGGCTGCATGTTTTATGAACGCAGAATTTATTGCCATGCTCGATTACCTGGAGCGGGAGCGGGGAATCAAACGCGAAATCCTGCTCGAGGCAGTGTCGACTGCGCTGCTCTCGGCGTCTAAAAAGAGCGTCGGCGCGTCGCGCGATCTGCGTATCGATATTAACCCCAAGAGCGGCGAAATTCGGGCATTGGCGAACCTGTTGGCAGTCGAACACGTAAGCAACCCACAGGACGAGATCGAGCTCTCAAGAGCGCGCAAGATCAAACCAGACGCGAACGTGGGGGACAGCATCGAGATAGAGGTCACCCCAAAAAATTTCGGTCGAATCGCCGCGCAGACTGCGAAGCAGGCCATGATGCAGCGGATTCGCCAGGCCGAGAAAGAAATGATCTATGAGGAATTTAAGGATCGCGCGGGCGAGATCGTCAGCGGCACCGTGCGTCGGTTCGATCGGTCGGACGTCATTCTCGATCTTGGCAAATTTGAAGCCGTCATGCCGCAGCGCGAACGCGTTGTAGTGGAAGATTACAACGTAGGCGATCGTCTCCGCGCTTACGTGGTCGCGGTCGAAAACGGCGCTCGCGGTCCTGAAATTATCGTCTCGCGCAGTCATCCGAATTTCGTGCGCCGGCTTTTCGAGCTGGAGGTGAGCGAGATCGCCGATGGCACGGTGGAAATTCGCGGTATCGCGCGGGAGGCTGGTTATCGCACGAAAATCGCAGTCTGGAGCGTCAATGAAAAGGTCGACCCCGTAGGCGCCTGCGTTGGCATGCGAGGTTCACGTGTAAAAAATATTGTGCGAGAGCTGAATAATGAAAAGGTCGACATTATTCGCTGGAGCTCGGACCCGAAAGATTACGTTCTCGAAGCGCTGAAGCCGGCAAAGGTAAAAAATCTCGCTTTCGATACGGAGAAAAAGAGCGTCCAGATTTCAGTCGACGAAGATCAGCTGTCGCTCGCCATTGGAAAAAAGGGGCAGAACGCGCGATTAACCTCACGCTTGACCGGCTGGGAAATCAACATCGGCAAGGACACGTCCGCAACAACCGCAGTAGAGCAGAAGGTGGCGCAAGCGGCACAAACACTTGCTGGCGCGCTTCCTCTGACCCAAGAGCAAGCACTGACGCTCGTGAAATCGGGTTTTACAAATTTGGAAGGATTGCGCGATGCAGACGTGAAGGATCTGGTAGATATTCTCGCAGTCGATGAGACAAAGGCACGCGAGATTTACGATGCGGTGCATCGACAGGAACTGGTACAATAATATGGCTCTGGTTTAAGAGGCTTGGGCCATGAGCGAAAGTTTGAAGCAACGATGGCAACTAAAACGGGCAGCAAAACTGCAACGCGGAAGTCAGCCCCGAAGGCGTTCGAGGCTGCGCATAAACCTGCTGCCGAAAAGCAAATCGCCGAGCCGAAGTTAAAAGGTCCGAAGAAAAAAGAAACGGACCAGAACCTCACTGCGGAAGCGCCAGCAAAACCACGCACTGTTTCGCCACAAAAAACCGAGCCGGAGCCTGCATCGGCCACCACCCACGAGCACGAGAGCATCTCGCTGATTGACAGGAAAAAACCTCGAAAGAAAGCAGAAGGCGCCGAACCAAAACCGCGACGCGATATTTTGCCGCCGATTTCGAGGATACGCGCGTCACTGGAAACTGCCGCCCCGCCAAAACCTGCCGCGCCGGCCGAGGCTCCTCCCGCGCCACCGCCTGCAGTTGAGGCAGCTGAGACGAGGGAACCAGTCGCTGAAACATCAGCAGTTGCTGAAGGCGAAACGACCTCGCAGAAAGTGATTCTGATCAAACCGCCGATCGTCGTAAAGCAACTCGCGACGGAGCTTGGCTTGAAGCCGCATCAGCTGATCGCTGAGCTAATGACGTACAACATCTTTGCCAACATCAACCAGACGATCGAGCCAGATATCGCTTCGAAAATCGCTGAGAATCATGGGTTCGTTCTGGAGAAAGAACGTCGCGAAAAAGGCGGCGGCGTTCACAAGGCGGAACAGGTAGTCGTCGCTCCTCCGCCGCCTGTCATTGAAAAGCAAGAAGAACTAAAGCTGCGCGGTCCCATTATCACGTTCATGGGACATGTCGATCATGGGAAGACCAGCTTGCTCGACGCGATTCGGAAAACGCGCGTCGCGGCTGGAGAAGCCGGAGGGATCACTCAGCACATCGGCGCTTACACAGTCGATCATAATGGCGCGACGCTAACTTTCATTGATACGCCGGGGCACGCTGCATTCACCGAGATGCGCGCACGCGGCGCCAATGTCACGGACATCGTTGTTCTCGTCGTCGCTGCGGACGACGGAATCATGCCGCAGACGGTCGAGGCGATGAATCACGCCAAGGCCGCGCCGCACGTGAAGATTATGGTTGCGATCAACAAAGTCGATCTTTCCTCGGCGAACATCGACAAGGTGAAAAAGCAACTTCAGGAACAGGAGCTGGCTCCTGAAGACTGGGGAGGCGAAACGATTGTTTGTCCTGTGTCGGCGACGAAGGGGACAGGGATTGATCACCTTCTGGAAATGATCACGCTGCAAGCCGAGGTCCTGGAACTCAAAGCGTCCCCCACTGCGCGACCACGCGGCACTGTCATTGAAGCGCAAGTGGAAGCGGGCCGCGGCCCGACTGCCACGGTGATCGTGCAGATGGGCACGTTGAAGCTTGGCGACCCGTTTATCTGCGGCGACTACAATGGCAAGGTAAAATCGCTGCTGGACCATCGGGGGCAGCCCATTAAGCAGGCCGGCCCTTCGACGCCGGTGAAAGTGCTTGGGTTCACCGGACTACCCAATGCGGGCGATGAATTGCTTGTGATGGAATCTGAACGCGAGGCCAAACAATTGAGTGATGAACGTTTGGACGCCAAACGCGCAACCAAATTGTTCGTTCCGCAGCGCGCCACGCTTGAAAGCCTGCTTGAAACCGCCGAAGGCACAAAAGTTCTGCGGATGGTCTTGAAATGCGACACGCAAGGATCGCTCGAGGCGCTCGTCAACGCGTTGAAGCAAATCGAAACCAAAAAGGTTCACCTGGAGATCATTCACTCGGCCGTCGGACCGATTTCCGAATCGGACATTTTACTGGCAAGCGCCTCGGAAGCGGTGGTCGTCGGCTTCAACATAAAGGTTGAGGCGATGGCTGTGTCCGCGGCAAAGCGCGAAGGCGTGCAGATCAAGCTTTACAGCATCATTTACGAATTGCTCGATCAGATGAAAGACGCCATGGCCGGCCTGCTTGACCCGGAACTGCGCGAAACCGTGATTGGCCACGCCGAAGTCAAGCAGGTCTTCGAACTGAGCAAAGGCATCGTTGCTGGTTGCCTGGTCACCAATGGCCGCATCGGCCGCACTGCTCGCGCCCGTGTGTTGCGGAAGCGGCAACCTGTGTACGACGGCGGCATCTCGACACTGCGTCGCTTCCAGGACGACGTGAAAGAAGTTCGTTCAGGTCTGGAGTGCGGCATCAAGCTGGGCGATTTCAGTGAATACCAGGTCGGCGATATCATCGAGTGTTACCAGCTCGAACAGGTTGCGCAGAAATTGTAGGGCGTCCGACGCGGGCGACGCCGGCGTTTAATAGAAGCGCCATATGAACCATGAAACATCGACTATTACGCGTAAACAAACTGGTAAAACGCGAGCTCAGCGTCATCATCGCGCGCGAAATCGACTTTGAAGGCGCACTGGTGAGCGTCAATGATGTAAAAGTCGCCGCCGACCTGAAGAGCGCACAGGTTTTTGTAAGCGCGCTCGGCCCTGCCAAGGGAGTGAACGTAATCGAAATCTTGGACGCGCACCGTCCTATGTTGCAAGCCGAGCTCTCGCGCCACGTCGTGTTGAAGTACACGCCCCATCTGATCTTTCATCTCGATAACTCCATCCAACGCGGTGCGCGCGTGCTCGAGATCCTGCACGACCTCGAAAAAGTTCGCAGCCACGACGAGTGAATGCTGTAGCCACGGCACTACCGGCCGTCTATCGTGGCAATTAGTTTCGCTCTTCCGGACCGCCCACAGCGCGGTGACTACAACATGAGCATTTCGACATTCGACAAAATCGGCAAGGTACTGCGCGAGAATCAACGGTTTGCGATTCTAGGTCACGTTCGTCCCGATGGGGATGCGCTCGGAAGTCAGCTGGCCTTCGCACTTTCGCTTGAGCAGCTCGGCAAAGACATCCGCGTCTGGAATGAAAACGGGATGCTCGAGAAATATTCGTTCCTGCCACGTGCCGAATTGCTATCCAAGCCGCCTGCGAGGGGCGAGGAATTCGATGTCGCCGTCGCACTGGACACAGCGATTCAAAATCGCCTCGGCAATACGATCGCCGCTATCGACTCCGCAAAAATCTGGATCAACATCGATCATCACGGCAGCAACCCAGGGTACGGTGACCTGGTTATTGTCGATGCGAGCGCCCCGGCAACGGGAGAAATCATTTTCAACCTGATCAAGAGTCAAGGTCTGCCATTCAACCACGACATCGCGGAGAACCTTTACGTTGCGATCTCTACCGACACCGGTTCGTTTCAATATCCGAAAACCAGCGCGCGCACGTTCGAGATCGCAGCTGAACTCGTCGAGGTTGGTGGCCTCGACGTAGGACAAATAAGTCAGCAATTGTATGAGAATTATCCCCGCCGTCGTGTCGAGCTGCTACGAGAACTGCTCCGGACCATGCGCTTTAGCGAGTGTGGGTGGGTGGCAAGTTTTAGCCTTAGCTTGAAAACGGCCGCAGGGCTGGCCGTTCTTCCCGAAGATAACGAAGGTTTGATCGATCATCTCCGGGCCATTCGTGGCGTCATTGTGGCTGTGTTCTTCGAAGAACTGCCCGACGGTAAAGTGCGCGTGAGCATGCGTTCCAAAAAAGAAGCAGTCGACGTGTGCGCGATCTGCCAAAAATTCGGTGGCGGCGGGCACACCCTCGCCGCAGGCGCGCGCGTGCGCGGAACGCTCGCGGAAGTCGAACAACGAGTGCTGGAGGAAGTTCGTGACGTCCTTGAACGCCAATCCTGATGGCGTCCTGCTGGTCGACAAAGCCGAAGGGATGACGTCGCACGACGTGGTCGCTCTCGCGCGACGAAAACTCGGCATCAAAAAGATCGGCCATTGCGGCACGCTCGACCCCATCGCCACAGGTTTGCTTCTGCTCACCATCGGACGTGGAACAAAAGTTCAGGATTTACTGATGAGCGAAGACAAGGAATACGCCGGCACGTTTGTGCTTGGAGTGACAACTGACACGCAAGACCGGGAAGGCCAAGTGCTTCAGGAGCGGCCGGTGCCTGCCTTTGACAACGATCAGATTCGCAGCGCGTTCGAGAAATTTCGTGGCGATTTTTACCAACTGCCTCCGATGGTCTCGGCAAAAAAACATGGCGGTGTCCCGCTTTACAAGCTCGCCCGGCAGGGAAAAACGGTGGAGCGCGAGCCGCGCCTTGTGCACGTCTACCGTCATACGATCGATCGAATTGAGCTGCCCGAGATCGATTTTAGTGTCCTCTGCAGCAAAGGATTTTACGTTCGCACATATGTTCACGACATCGGCGAGGCGCTCGGTTGTGGCGCGCATTTAAAAACTTTACGCCGCACGCGTTCGGGCCGCTTCGATGTGGCAAACGCGATCACCGTCGAGGAAATCAAACGGGCGCCGCGCGAGCAAGTTCTGCAGCGCCTTTTGTCACTCCCGGAAGTCTCCAGGATGCGTGGAGCGTGAGGGCAAATGCGGAGTGATTCGTTACATCGTTACATCGCTACATCGGAGCACCGCTGTAATCTTCATAACCGCTTAACCGTTCGACGATTCAACGGTCGAACGCGGCGAAGGCATTCGTCATTTTAATGATGGAAACCCTTCGATCAGCCTCGGAACTGTCACGATTGACCGGACCGATCTTCGTCGCGATCGGCGTGTTCGACGGCGTTCACCTGGGTCACAAGGCAGTCATCTCGACATCAGCAGAACACGCCAACGCCGCGAATGGTACCCCTGTCGTAGTCACATTCGACCCGCATCCCGAGAAAGTATTGCGGCCCGAGGCAGCGCCACATTTGCTCACGGCAACCCGGCACAAGATCGCTTTAATTCGCGATCTCGGCGTTGAGCATCTGCTCGTCATCAAGTTCGATAAACAATTCGCCGCCACAGAACCGGAAGACTTCGTACAGGCGTTAGTTAAACATTCCAAGCCGTTGCGCGAAATTTGCGTCGGCCACGAATGGGCGTTTGGAAAAAATCGACGGGGCAATCTCGAACTGCTGAAGAAGCTCGGCGCCCAGTTCGATTTTAATGTGGTTGGAATTCCACCAGTAACGGTCGATGGCGAGCTCGTTAGCAGTACCACAATCCGGCGCGCCATTGAAGCAGGCGATCTGCAAAAAGCGGCGGCCATGCTCGGCCGCCGATACACAATTCTCGGAACAGTTGTCCGCGGCGATAACCTGGGGAAGAAAATCGGGTTCCCGACCGCGAACCTCAGCGCGCATAGCGAGCAGTTTCCGCCCAACGGAGTCTATCTCGCCGAAGCGAAGCTGGGTGGGGTTATTCACCCCGGCATCGTGAATCTCGGTTTTCGACCAACTGTCAGCCGCGAAAAAGAACGTGTCCTGGAGATATATCTGCTCAACTTCAATCGCGATATCTATGGCGATGATTTAGAAGTGCGTTTTCTGCGATATCTCAGGCCAGAAAAAAAATTCGATAGCGTCGAGGCACTCACCCGTCAGATCGAGGCTGACGTCAATCAGGCACGCAAACTGTTCACGCCGTAATCGGGCACGCCTGCATTCAAAACGGCAACCGCGCGACGTCGCGCACCTCTGGCGTCTTGCGAATGGCAAAAATCACAGCGAATGCTCCAACGACAAGACCGCAACCAAACGCGAACACCAGCAACAGCCAGACGGGAAACTCTGCCAAATGGATGATGCCTTCACGAACGAAATGACCGCCACCGATGACGTACGCGATTCCGACTCCGAGCAGTGTCAGGCCTGCCAAGATCATCGCGCGCAACCATTGCGGCTCGCGCCGCGTCGCGGGTAATCTGGCCATAACACGCGCGGTGAATCCGTCGTCATCAATGTACGGCGCCGCTTCGCGCAATTGCCGGTCGAGCGTTTCGTCGTCGATCATTGCGTCCATGGTATCAGTTCGGTCCCCACGCCGCCAGTATGCGTTTCAGTTTCTCGCGACCGCGCAAGACGTTGGTCTTCACAGTGCCTAGTGGAATTTCAAGAACGCGCGCAGCTTCATCGTGTGATAACCCGTTCTGGCAGCAAAGCACAACAGCCGTCCGTTCGTGCAATGGAAGTAAATTTAACGCGTGCATAAGGTCATGCCTTAACCCCGCATCGACGGTTTGTGGGTCATGCTCCGCTTGCAATTGCTCGTCATCGACGCCCACAAGCTCTTTGCGGCGGCGCGCATCCTCACGAAAACAATTGTAGGCGATGCGATAAAGCCATGTGGAGAAACGCGCTTCACCTCGGAAGCTCCGAATATTCTTGTAAGCGCGGACAAACGTTTCCTGCGCCAGATCGTCGGCAAGCGCGACGTCTGTGCGGGTAAGGTTGCGTAACAGTCCACGCACAGTGGATTGATGCCGGCGCACCAGCTCGCCGAATGCGTGCTGGTCATCATCGACAAGGACTCGTGCGACAAGGTCCGCATCGGTCAACTCCACGTCTCCGATTCTACGGTGCCGGCGGCGGAGGAGGAACGCTGTTTTTTCCTTCCAACTTCCATACCATCAGATACCCGACGCCGATCAGAAATGGGATCAACCCGAATGACCAGGCGCCGCCTTCCCAATCGTTGATGGCGCCAAGCCATACAATCAGACCAACGCCGATCATCGTCCATACAACCCCACGCCGCACATCCGACCGCTGGCGTACAGCCCGCGTGGCGGGCGCAAGCAGTTCTGCGGGAACAGGCTGACCCTTCTCAACCATCACGCGAATGGTACGCTGTCGCATCCGCGTCACCAGGAGTGTAATCAGACCTATGGTGATGACGATCAATACAGGCGCACCAAAAATTGTCAGGAAAACTATTCCAACGAGGGGAATGACCATCGCAGGAATGTCGTCGTTCGATCCCTTGTGCTCATCACGTTCAACGACGATGCCGTGATGGCCGCGGAATTTTTTCTCGAGCTTCTGCTGAATTCTGTCGGCGAGATCGGATGAAGAGGCGGTAGCTGTTGCGATCGGCGCCACGGTTGCCATTGCAGCCGCTGGGGACGCGGTCGCGATTGGCGCCGTCGTCGGGGTCTGCGCAAACAGGCTCACCGCCAGCGCAATAGTACAAATACAGAGGAGGATAAATTTATTCATAACAGTGCTTTGAACATAAGATGCGCCGAAGGCTCGTTTTGGATTCAACGATTTTCAGTCTGCGGACGCAATTAAAAGGTTGCGTCTGACGAGCGGGTGGACATTATTATTGCCCTCTTAAATGCGGGTGTAGCTCAGTTGGTAGAGCACCACCTTGCCAAGGTGGACGTCGCGAGTTCGAGCCTCGTCACCCGCTGTTCTGTAGCCGCTTCGCTGTGCGAAGCGCCTACGCGGGAGATTCACCGCATCGGATCGCACACGGGGTGACGGCTACAGCCTCGCGGTACCACAATTGCCTGGGCTGATGGGAGGAGAAGAGTTTTGCGGCGGCCATCGAGTCCCTTTAAAGTAGCCTAAATGCAGACTGAAGAGCTTGCCTACGCAATCGTAACGCCATACTCCATCCGTAAATCCCGCACGGGAGGGATCGTTGGCCGCTTGATTTCTCGTACGGGGCTCGATCTTGTCGGGGGCCGCATGTTTGCGCCGAGCGCGGAACTGGCGAAGCGGTACGTCGATACCATCGTAACGGAAACAGATCCCGACCATCGCGCGACTCAGGAGTTAATTCGCGAGTACGTTCTTAAAAATTTCACTGGCGAAAAAAATGGGCAAAAAGCCCGTGTACTGTTGCTTGTTTTTCGCGGACCGGCCGCGGTCGAAAAAATTCACCGTACCGTGGGCCACATTCTGCACGAGCGCACAAGTGGGGAAACAATTCGCGATACCTACGGTGATTACATCACCGATGATTACGGCAAGGTGACCTATTTTGAGCCTGGCGTGCTGGCAGCGTTCGACCCGAAAGCTGTCGAGCGCGATTTGAAACTCTGGGCCGAGTTTTCTGATTCGGACGGCGGCATTTTGGATCGCAGCGTCCGGTTTCCAGCGAATGTGAAGATTGAGAAGACACTCGTCCTGATCAAGCCCGATAATTTCCGATTTCCAAATCTACGGCCCGGCGGCGTGATCGAAGTGTTTTCACGTTCAGGACTCACCATCATTGGATTTAAAGTTCATTGCATGAGTGTCGCGCAAGCGGAGGAGTTCTACGGACCTGTATTGTCCGTTCTAGAAGAAAAACTCGGGCCAAAAAGCGGACGCGAAAACTGGGAGAGCATCGTTGAATTTATGGCTGGCCAAAAACCGAGCGGATGTCCGCCGCGCCAACGTGATGTACCAGGCACGGAAAAATCGATCGCCATCGTCTACCAAGGCGTTGACGCTGTCCGCAAGATCCGCGATGTACTTGGACCGACCGATCCGGCCAAGGCGCCGCCGGGATCAATTCGCCGCGAATTCGGCCAGACAATCATGGTCAACGCCGCGCACGCGTCGGATTCGCCGGAGAATGCACAACGCGAAATGGCGATCGTTCAAATCGACGAGAATAATTTCAAACCTCTCATTGAAAACTTCTATGGTCGCCAATAGTTTGCGCTCCCATTTTGACTAACCTTACCGCCATGGAAATTTCCGAACGCGCCGCCCAACTGACTCCTTCTCTCACTCTATCGATAGACAGCAAAGCCAAAGCGATGAAGGCCGAAGGGATCGACGTGTGCGGCTTCGGCGCGGGCGAGCCCGATGTCGATACGCCCGAGCACATCAAAAAAGCCGCCATCAACGCGTTGGAGGCCGGCTTTACCAAATATACGCCCAGTGCCGGTATCCCGGAGCTGCGTCAGGCCATCGCGGAAAAATTCGCTGCGGACAACGGTCTAAGTTATCGCGCCGCACAGATCATCGTAAGCAATGGCGCAAAGCATTCTTGCTACAACGCAATTCTGGCAACATGCCAGCCCGGCGACGAAGTGATTATCCCGGCACCGTATTGGGTCAGTTACCCGGACATGGTGCGCTTGGTCGGCGCTGAGCCGGTCATCGTGCCCACCAGCGAGCGCAATGGCTGGAAAATGCGTGCCGAGGATTTCGAGAATGCAATGACGCCGCGCACCAAGATGTTGATCATGAACAGCCCCGGCAATCCGACCGGCTCGGTTTATACCCGCGAAGAATTACAGGCGATCGTCGCCGTCGCCGCCGAGGAAGATATCTACATCCTCTCCGACGAGATTTACGAGAAGCTCGTTTATGACGATGCCAAACACGTAAGTATCGCGTCACTGTCGAACGAGGCTTACGACCTTACGATTACCGTTAACGGCTTCAGCAAATCTTACGCCATGACAGGGTGGCGACTCGGTTACCTCGCGGCGCCGGAAGCCGTGGCCAGAGCGGTGGATTCGATCCAGAGTCACACCACGTCGAACCCATCTTCATTTTCGCAGCACGGCGCACTCGCGGCTTTAAAAGGCGATCAGCAACCGCTCGCCGACATGCGCGAGGAATTTGATATGCGTCGAAATTACATGTTCGACCGCATTTCGAAAATCTCGAATGTCACCGCGGTCAAACCTCAGGGCGCATTTTATGTATTGGTGAACATCAGCCAGTTAGGACTTACGTCCCAAAATTTCGCCGATCGTTTACTGAGCAAAGCGAATGTCGCCGTTGTGCCCGGAGCAGCTTTTGGCGACGATCGCACAATTCGGCTCAGCTACGCCACCAGCCTCGACGTAATCAAAAAAGGGCTGGACCGCTTCCAGGATTTCTGCCGCACGTTGTAATTGCAGATTGCAAGTTGCCGATTTCAAATTCGGCGTGCTTGCCATTCTGCAATTTGAAATCTGAAATCTGCAATGGGTTCCCTCGCGCTGATTCTTCACGCGCATCTTCCGTTCGTTCGCCATCCGGAGCACGAGCATTTCCTGGAGGAAGACTGGTTTTTCGAGGCGGTAACAGAGACCTACATCCCGCTGCTCCGAATGATGCAGCGACTCTTGGACGATGGCGTGCGATTCAAGCTCACCATGTCGCTCACGCCCACGCTGTGCGCGATGCTGCAGGACGAACTGTTGCGCGACCGATATGTGCGGCATCTCGATCTTCTGATCGATTTCACGGCTCGCGAGCAAAAACGAACTCGCAGCGATCCGAAATTGCACGAACTCGCTTGTTTCTACTTTCAACGATTTCGCGAGACTCGTGCATTTTTCGTTGATGAATGGAAGCGCAATTTGCTCGAAGCGTTTCGAAAGCTGCGCGTTAGCGGCGCGCTCGAAATCATCGCCAGTGCGGCCACACACGGTCTGCTGCCCATTCTTCAACAACAAGCGCCTGAAGCGGCGCGTGCGCAGATTTTGGTTGGCCGCGACATGTATGTGGAATGCTTCGGTGCCAAGCCGACGGGCTTTTGGCTGCCTGAATGCGCATATTCCACACGCTTGGAGGTGATTTTGCGGGAAGCGAACATTCGGTGGTTCGTTCTCGATGCACACGGCTTGTTGTTCGCAAGCCCACGCCCCTGCCGGTCGATTTTCGTTCCGTCTTATACGCCCGCCGGCCCGGCTGCTTTTGCGCGCGACCGCGACTCAAGCCGGCAAGTCTGGAGCGCCCACGAAGGTTACCCCGGGCATCCCGCTTACCGGGAATTTTATCGCGACCTCGGTTTTGATCTTGCCTTGGAACAGCTCGGACCGATCGCGCGCGGGGCGAGAAAATTCTCCGGTGTGAAGTATCATCGAATCACTGGAGCTGGTAATCACAAAGAATTGTACGACGTCGCGGCAGCGGAAAACGCGGCATTGAAACATGCCTGCCACTTTCTGAACGAACGGCGCCAGCAGATTAAAGGACTCAACGAATTTAACGTCGATCCAATCCTGATTGCTCCGTTCGACGCAGAATTGTTTGGGCACTGGTGGTTTGAAGGGCCACTGTTTTTGGAACACTTCATCCGCGAGGCGGCAGTCGAGTCCGATCTTGTCCTTACGACACCCAGTGCATACCTGGCCGCGCATCCTACACAGCAAGTCATCCACCCTGCCGCTTCGACATGGGGAGAGAACGGCCATCTCGGTGTCTGGCTCGATCCAAGTAACGCCTGGATTTATCCCGCTCTACAGTCTGCGACCCAGCGGATGATTGGAGCTGCGCGTAAGCATGTAGAAAAGTGTAGTTCGCTCGCGGATCGTATTCTCAAGCAACTCGCTCGCGAACTTTTGCTGGCCCAATCGAGTGATTGGGCATTTCTGATCAAAACTTCCACCGCGCGTGAGTACGCCACCAGGCGCACCCTCGACCACCTTGCTCGATTCAGCCGTTTACATGATCAATTCGTTGCCCAACAGGTCGACGAGGAATTTCTCAATGATTGCGAATGGCGCGACAACATTTTCCCAAACGTGAACTGGCGTTATTACACATAGCCCACTTGTCATTGCGAGCGAAGTCGAGGAATCTGTCGATATTCTCTCAGTGATTTCAAACGGCGAGTGATGTCTCCGCTTCGGTCGACATGAAAACAAAATACGGCATTGCGATACTCACAGCAGCTTTGATTTGTATCGCAAGCGCGCAGGAATCACCGACTTCGACGCCGTCGCCGATGCAGGAAACGCCTTCCAGCTCAATCACGCCTGCGGAATCGCTCATGCCTTCACCCGTTCCCACGCAAACACCTTCACCCTCGCCCGCTAGAAGTGTCCGGATCAGCTTTGTCCCACCGCCACTGGAGGGAACGATCAGCCTGGGCATTTACGATCGTGCGGGAAAACTGGTGCGGGTGCTGTACCGGGAAGCGCAATTGGATCAATTTCAAATTGGCGCGGATGCGCTGGTAACGCAGTGGGATGGCAAAAGCAATAATGGCCAGGATGTACCGGCCGCGAAATATCGGGCTCGCGGTTATCTCGTGGGTCGCCTCAAAGTTGAAGATGTCGGTCAGGCCGCCCAATCTACGCTTCCAAAGAGTCCGGATCCGAAGGTAAAAGTGAAACTCATCCCAAATCCGCTCGCTAACGATAAACGATCCACAATCGAGCTAGCTGCGGCGTTCGATGCCGATGGAACCTACTTGGAAACCAGCGACGATCTTCCATTGTTCACCGTCAATAAGTCTCCGAATTTGCGCGGCGTGTCCTTGGCGAAAGCCGGAGAAAAATCCATCGACATTTTGGAGGACACTGACACAGGTCTTCATCGATTTCGCATCTCAGACGTCGATCAAATGATGGCGTTTGATTGCGGCGAAGTTGAACTGAAGTAGGACATTTCATTAACACCTCACTTCAGTGAGGTGGATCGTGCAACCTCTCGTAATCCGAATCGCTTTAGCGGTTTTGCGAGCGTACGTGCGAAACCGCTGAAGCGGTTTAAGTCGGGGGTGCGTCTACCACCTTGCTGAAGCAAGGTGTTAATGAGAGTCTTTGCGCCAACTCTTGCCAGGCGACACTGCTGGTCACAGGTCGGAATTTTTGTTACTTAACGCCAATGCCCTCGACGCCTGAGCTTCAACAGACGGTGGCCAAAGCCGCGAGCTTCAATGGCACCGCGCTGCATACTGGCGAAAAAGTCACGCTCAAACTGCATCCCGCGCCCATCGATCACGGGATAAAATTCAAGCGCAAAGATTTGCAGGACGAGCCGACTGTCGACGCAAAAATCGAGAACCTGAAGACCGTCGAACGGGCTACAACCATCGGCGAAGGTCCGGTGCGTGTGCATACCGTCGAGCATGTATTGGCGGCGCTATGGGCGATGGGCGTCGACAACGCCGTCGTGGAAATGGACGCAAACGAACCACCAATTGGTGACGGAAGTGCGAAGGCGTACGTCGAACTGATCAAGAAAGCCGGCGTTACAGCTCAGGAGGAGCCACGAAAGTTTTTCGACGTGCGCGAACCGATGCACGTGGAAGCGAAAACAGGTGCGCTGCTTGTTCTGCTCCCGGACGACAAATTCCGCATTTCATGCACACAGGCCGGACCAAACAATCAATTCACGCAGTTTTTGTCAGTGGAAGTGACGCCGTCGATTTTCGAATGCGAGATCGCTTCGGCGCGCACATTCGTTTACTACGAGGATGTTGAGCCGCTGATGGATAAGAATCTCATCAAGGGCGGCAGCCTCGAAAATGCGATCGTCGTGCGCGGCGAGGCGGTCTTAAGCAAGGAACCATTGCGTTTCTCCGACGAATTCGTACGGCACAAAATCCTCGATATCATCGGCGATCTCGCGCTAGTCGGCCGGCGTATCCGCGGTCACGTGGTGGCGGTGAAGCCCGGACATGCTGCGAATGCGGACTTGGCTCGCGGGCTCGCTCGCGAGCAGACGCGAAGAAGCGCGATGAGCACACCGCGCGCGATCCCAATCAGCGATTCCGGTCTGGACACTGGCGAAGTGATGAAGATCCTTCCGCACCGCTACCCTTTTTTAATGGTTGACCGGGTCATCGGCTTCGAGGGCGAAACCAAAATTACGGGCATGAAATCTATCACGATTAACGAGCCGTTTTTTCAGGGTCACTTTCCCGGCCATCCTGTCATGCCTGGAGTAATGCAAGTCGAAGCGATGGCGCAGGTGGCCAGTATTCTTTTGTTCAAATTGACGAAGACTTCGAGTCGCGTCGGGTATTTCATGAGCGCGGACGAGGTCAAATTTCGCAAACCGGTTTTTCCTGGCGACACGATTTTCATCCACGCCGAGCTGACGAGAGCGCGTGGCAATCGCATGGCGAAAACGAAGTGCTACTGCGTAGTAAACGACGCTGTCGTTTCCGAAGCAGAACTGATGTTCACGTTCCTGGATAAATGACGAGAATGGCCAAGCACGAATGTTGAATGACCAAGGAATTGCCAATGACGAATGACAAAGAACTGGGCGTCACGAATCTCCGAATTCCGCATGCGTCATTAATTCGTCATTCGTCATTCGTCATTTGTCATTCGCGAAATGTCTGACGTGCAGATTCATCCCACCGCGATTGTCGATCCCGGAGCAGAAATCGGCGCCGATACAATCGTTGGGCCGTACTGTGTAATCGGGCCGGACGTCGTGCTTGGGCCAAACTGCTGGCTTCAGCATCAGGTTACGCTCTGCGGACCCACGAGGGCGGGATCGAAAAACAGGTTCTATGCGTACTGCTCTATCGGCCAGCAAACGCAGGATCTAAAATACAAGGGTGAGCCGACGTATCTGGAAATCGGTGACGAAAACACATTCCGCGAGTTTGTCACAATCAGCCGCAGCACAAGCAGCCAGGGAAAGACGCATATCGGCAATCGCGGGACCTTTCTCGCCTACAGCCACATTGCACACGATTGCATCGTGCGAGACGACGTTGTCTTTTCCAACAACGGCACGTTAGCCGGACATGTAGAGGTGGGCGATCACGCAGTTATCGGCGGGCTGACCGCCGTCCATCAATTTTGTCGGATCGGCCGGTTCGCGATCACCGGCGGATGCTCGAAAATCGTGCAGGACGTTCCGCCATTTATGATTGCGGACGGCAACCCGGCGGAAATTCGCGGAATCAATTTGATCGGGTTGGAACGCAAGAATTATCCCCCCGAAAGCGTCAAAGTAATCAAAGAAGCTTTCCGCCTGATTTACCGCTCTAAATACAACACGCGCCAGGCCGTCGAAGCGATGCAGAAAGAATTACCGCAGACAGAAGAGATCACTGAACTCATCCAGTTCATTGAACAAAGCGAACGCGGAATCATTCGTTAAGTTTCGACCGCAGATTACGCGCAGAAGCCGGACAACAACCCACGGATCATACCGGGACCGGAGGGGCGCGTCGTAGCCTGAGTTTTTGGTGAGATGGGCTTGTGCGTTAGCAAAGGGCCACCGCGTGGTTTCCAGAGTTGAAACTTAGCCGGTAAGAGTTTGAAATCTTACCAGTTCGCGCTCTCAACTATCTACCATCAACCATCAAATTTTTCGCGATGCCTGCCGTTCTCACGTTATTGCGAATCAAAAACCTCGCCCTGGTGGAAACGCTCGACTGGCAGATGGGCGAAGGGTTCATTGCCGTGACCGGAGAAACAGGCGCGGGGAAATCAATCATCATCGGGGCGCTGCAACTGTTGCTGGGCGAACGTGCGGACAAATCGCTGATTCGCACCGGAGCGGATGTTTGCACAGTGGAGGCAGTTTTCAGCGGTAACGATTTGCGAAAGTTAAACCGGCATCTCGGCCAAGCCGGAATTGAGCCGTGCGAGGACGATCTGATCTTGAAACGCATTCTGTCCTCAAGCGGAACGAATCGACAGTTCATCAACGGTTCGCCAACTACATTGACGGTACTGAAAAACCTTGGTGATCAGCTCGTTGATCTTCACGGGCCGCACGATCACCAGTCTTTGCTCTCGCCGGACACGCAGTTGCGTTTGCTCGATTCATTCGCGCGGACCGAGGAACAATTCGAGGAGTACCGGAAATGTTACCGGCAATTACAGACGCTGCTCGCCGAGCACGCCGCGCTGAACACAGCGGAAACGGCACGCGAACAGGAACTCGATTTGCTTCGCCATCAAATTACCGAGATCACGTCAGCAAATCTCACTCCAGGCGAAGAAGAAAAAATCGAGGACCGTTACAAACTGGCCAGCAACAGCAAACGGTTAATTGAACTGGCCAGCGCGATCGCGAATAAACTCTCTGAAGCAGACGATTCCGTTGTGTCGCAACTCGCAGAAACTCAGCGACTCCTTCGGGAGCTTGAAAAAATCGATGGCTCGATGGCGCAACTTTCGTCGGCGCACGCTGCTGCTGTGGTCGAGCTTTCCGAAATTGCGCGCTCGCTCTCCGCTTATGCAGAAAAACTCAATCTCGATCCGGAACAGCTCACCGCACTTGAGCAACGCGTGTCGCTGTTTGAAACTTTGAAGCGCAAATACGGCCGGACGATCGTCGAAGTGATTGCGTTCGGCGAGCGCGCTGCAGAACGAATGCAGAAAATCGAAGGACGCGACGCGGAATTAGAGCGGCTCACGAAAGAAATTGCGAATATCCGCGTGCAAATGAATCGCGCAGGCGAGACGCTCAGAAAGCTGCGAGCCAAAGCTGCCCCGAAACTTTCCGAAAACATACGGCGTAATTTACGCGATCTGGGGTTTCGTCAGTCGGAATTTGAAGCAAAAATCCGTCCGCTCGATGAGCCGCGTCCAAATGGATTCGACTCGGTCGAATTACTCTTCTCGCCGAATCCGGGCGAACCGCTTAAACCGCTGCGCGCAATTGCATCCAGCGGCGAAATTTCGCGTCTGATGCTCGCAATCAAGTCTGCACTTGCGGCGCACGACTCGATTTCCCTGCTGGTGTTTGATGAAATCGACACGAACGTTGGAGGCGAAATCGCACACGCGGTAGGCACAAAGATGCAAGCGCTCAGCCGCGACCATCAGGTGATTTGCATCACGCACCTGCCGCAAGTAGCGGCCACTGCCTCTTCACAGTTTGTAGTTACGAAGGATACGGTTCACGGCCGCACGCTTTCCAATTTGCGTGAAGTCACAGGCAAGGCCCGCCAGGAGGAAATTGCGCGCATGCTCGGCGGCAAAAGCGAGTCGGCGCTCAAGCTCGCGGCAAGTTTGTTGAAGGAGCAGGCTTAGGTTCCCCCACCGGTCCCAATGGCAGGACGACTTTGCCGAAGACTTCGTTCAGTACTTGCGCGAGGCCGGTGTAGATCGCCGAGAAACCGCAGAAGATTCCTTCGTAGCCGGTGAACTGCTTGAAACCAGCACCGGCGCCCGTGAAATCACCGATGGCGAGGAGAAAGAAAAGAATAGTCAACGACCCGAAAACGACCTGGCCGGCGACGTGCATTCGCAACGTACCGATGAACATCACCGCCGTGAACAAGCCCCACATCGCCAGGTATGCGGCCATGGCCTTATCATTGGAGGGCGTAGCCCATCCTAACTTTGCCAGAATGATGAGCGTCACCAGCGATAACCAGAACAATCCGTAAGAAAGAAAGGCCGTGGTCGCGAACGTGTTGCCTTTTTTCCATTCCATGATGCCGGCCACAACTTGCGCCGCGCCGCCATAGCAAATTCCCATTGCCAGAATCATACTGTTTAATTCATAAAAACCGGCATTATGCAGGTTCAGCAGGACAGTGGTCATACCAAAGCCAAGCAGCCCCAGCGGCGCTGGATTCGCCGATGTGTCTTTCAGCTGAGTAATGGGTCCATTCATGGCGCCGCAGTGTGCCGAAAAACACATGCACGATGCAATCACAATTGGTGAACGCTTCACTCACGCTCTCGTTTTCGCCTCTGGTATTCCCCGGCCCTTCGAGAACGTTCCGAAACCCAACATGCAGACCGACAAAATGGGCTCGTCGTAAGACTGTGATGATTTAGCTTGTCGGCGCGCCAGCAGCGAAACTATCCTCACGACTTATGATTCGACGCGATTATCTCATCGTTGGTGCCGGCATTGGCGGCGCGAGCGCGTGCGAGGGAATTCGCAAATACGACAAGCGCGGCTCCGTGACGTTGATTGGGGCTGAGATGTTTCCGCCGTACAAGCGCTGGACTTTGTCGAAGAGCTTTCTGCGCGAGAAAGATCCTAATCTCAAGAAGCTGCAGGAGCCGGACGAGCGCTGGTTTCAAAATAATAAAATCGAGACCCGTTTCGGTACAGTCGTAACCCAGTTCAACATCGACCGGCGTCTGGCGGTGCTTACGAATGGCGAGAGCATTGAATTTACCAAAGCGTGCCTGGCGATGGGCAGTCGGCCGGTGCGTCCGGCGGTAGCGGGAACCAATCTTGGGAACGTCATTTATTTGCGAAGCCTTCGCGACGCCTTGGCTTTAAAAGAAATGGCCGGCGTCGAGCGAGGTATCATCGTTATTGGTGGCGGGCTGCTTGCATGCGAGGCCGCGGCGAGCTTGCGGATCATGAAACTCAAAGTCGGCTTGATGCATCGTGATCCATATTTGTTGAACCGCTACCTTGACCCTGACACTGGTGCGTGGCTTACCGATTACTTTGCAAAACAAGGCGTGGTCCTTTCGATCGGTGAAAGCCTCAATGGCTTTGAGGGCAAAACTGTGTTGCGCAATATCCAAACGAAGAGCGGCAATCGATTTCCGGTCGGCCTCGCCGTCGTCGCATGCGGCGCAGAACCGAATCTCGAGCTTGTGCGCAACACGCCGTTGTCCGGACCGCACGGCTCACCCGTCACCGAGTACCTGGAGACAGAAGAAAAAGGAATTTACGCCGTTGGGGACCTGGCATTTTATCCCGATCGAATAATGGGCGGCGTCAGGCGCCAGACGCATTGGGAAAACGCGCGAGAGCAAGGCCTCGTCGCGGGCGCGAACATGACCGGCAAAAAGCGTATCCGGTACGAACAGGTTCCGTACTTTTGGTCGGAAGTGTTCGACGTCCGACTGGACTTCGTCGGCGATTTCAGCGTCCTGCCGACTCGCGTCGAGCTCGACGGTGCGTACGCGAAGAAGAAATTTGTCGCCCGCTATTATCAAGGTGAGAAACTCCGAGCCATACTCCTCTGCCAGCACGCCCAGCGCGAAGTGGATACGGCCAAGACTCAGTTGCGGCACGCGCTCGGCAAATAGAAAGCGAGGCGAGGACGCATCGCACTCACAGGAGTGCCTTCGAAGTTACTGAAGATGGCGTCTGTTTTTTCGCAGAAGCTTTGGAGTGCGACGCCGTCCTAGCGTGGCTTTGTGTCGAGCACCGGATTCACCGTGAAGTGCTGGTCAATACGTGTCTGCTGGGATCTCGAACGCTCGGTTGCTTACGCGCGTGAGCTTCCAATCCCACGGTTTTGTGGACAGACGGTGCCACTCCAATTCGAAAGGTGTCGGCAATTTGTTGACTCGCTGGTCGAGCGCATCCATCACGTCATCGTCGCTGCTATAAACTGTGATTTTGCCGCTCCAGGTTGCGTGACGCGCTTCAGCGTTCACAATCGAATCCGGCGCCATAATTTTCGACCCTGGGATCCACCGAAAACCTTCCCGCATTCGTTCCAGGAGCCGCGTGCGATCATCCGCCCACTGGTCTTGATAATCGTTGTCAATGAAATCGGCTACAGTGTCCCAGTTCCGGTGGTCGATCGCGCGAAAAAAATTTTGACTATGCAGCCGGACCTGATGCTCCGGCTGCCACAGCCAAATGAGATACAACGCGACCGCAGCGACGAGCGTCACGACGCCAATGGACGCGCTACGCAAGGAAATCGTCACACGCCACCCCTATTTTCCGCTGACATATAAGGCAGCCGAACCCGTCACGTTTTTTTGATCGATGGTCGGACGATTCCTTTACCCGGGCGTCGGGTTCAAACCACCGGGGATTAATGGTGAATTCGCCATAAGCTTGTGCCTTAGTTCGCGTCCCGCGCGTACCAATCAATCTTGCGCGTCACGTACATCACAATTGCCAGGACGATGAACAGCGCGATTGCGCCCATGAGCAACGCGTAATCCTGCTGGCGCAATGTGATGTACAGAAACAGGTAAACGCCTCCGAGGCCGGCGCCGATCATTAACGTGCGAACGCCGCCACCAAGGAAATAGTTGCAATACCAAGTGATCAATACCGTCGAGCCGACGGCCGCGAGCAGGTACGCCCAGCTGAATCCAATAAATTCCGAGATCGACAACAATAGCAAATAAAACAAGCACAGCGCAGCGCCGACCATGAGGTATTGAAACGGGTGAATTTTCTGTCGCGCGGTGGCTTCAAACAGGAAGAAAGCTGTGAACACCAGCACGAGAAAGAGCACGCCATATTTTATTGACCGCTCTACGTAACGATACGCGTCGAGGATCGACAGGAACTGCGCGCCGAACATTGAATTTGAAACGGCTTGTATCGTGAAGCGCTCGTTGCCGGCGCGGCTCGTCCACCATTGCGGGTAATCGCGCCCGTAGTATGAAACTTTCCACTTCGCGTCGAACCCATCGGGTCGCAGCGATCGTTCTGCCGGAAGAAACGCTCCGCGAAATCCGACATCGGGTGAGTTTGATTTCAGCGCCGCTTCATTTTGCACGCCAAACGGCGCGAAAAAAACTCCCTCGCTGCCGTTGAAATCCAGGGGAATCGAGAACTGAGTCTCACCGGCAATTGGTTGTTCGCCACCGAGCGGTGCCGTCGCGCCCGTCGTGTAACCCGGAACTTGAGAGCCCGGCAGCATCGCCCGCTTCGTGCCGCCCCAGTCGAGCACAATCGCCTCACGCGTCCCGCGGAGATCGTTGATCGCGATGCTGACGAAGGCGTCCTTCCATTGAACATCCTTCAGATCGATCTTCAGCGGTCCAAAATCGGGCGGCGCAAACTTTCCGGAAAGGACCGTCTGGGCACGGTAAACGACAGCCTCGTAAATTCCGCGATGCAACTTTTGTGTCTGAACATCTCCAGTAACGTTCAGCACCTCAGGCAGAAAATAGGCGTTTGCTGTGCCGGTTTCCTCCACCTCCCGCCGTTCGACTCTTCCATCAGGTGCTGGGACTTCCTTGATCGCTTTGTATTTGTATTGAAAAGGAATGCCGAGCACTGGCCCGATGAGGTTTTGTTCCCTGCCCCATGAAGACGTGATCTCGGCCACAGCATCATTGCGCCGGTGTAAGCGCTCGCTCAACACCCCGGTGATCATCGCCAGCGGAATCAGCAACACCAAAACGAGAGCGCCGACTCCGAGTAATTTCAGAATCGTGCTATGACGCCGGCCAAAGAAAGGCTGGGATTTTGGGAGGGGCGGAGGCGCTTGGACTTCAGGCATCCGGCGATGTTGAACCAGAGAAAATTGATCAGGTCAACGAACTTTATCATCCAACTCGCGGCAGCCTCGCCCGCGGCGGCGTTAAATGTGTTACAAACCACTGTAGCGGTCGGTGTCAGCCCGAATGCTTTCGGGGTTCGCACAAACGCCCTACAACTCCCGGAATAACGTATCGCTGCGAGTCGTCCCAGAATGACCGCGGTTGCGCAGAGAGTTCAGTATCGCTCTGGCGGCCTCTCACCTCAGGCCTCCCCAACAAGGGTAGAGGCGTACTCATCCGCGGAGCGACTGGCAAACCACGGATCGTTAACATCAGCTACGCCGTTGCCGTCGAATCCGCGCGGCCTCCCGCATAAAACTTGGGTTCCGGATTACCTTCGTAGGCGGCAGCCTCTGTCCTGAATCAGTGCGCACGAACAGCGACAGACAATCGATTAATCGTCGACCGCGCCAGTTCACCAGCTCCTGATTGACGCAATGCAGCTCGTTCTGCGCGCATAAATCACGAAACAGTTGAGCGGTCATTCCTGGATTTCGATGGTGCGCCCAGTCAAGAATGGTCAATTTGATTAGCGGCTTCGTTACGAGAGCAGGAAGCCGTTCACGCGGCGAATTCACGTATTCGCCGAAATTGGAATGGTGAATGAAGCCTTTGCCGCCGACTTTCAATTTTCGCCGCAGTTCCTGCAGATACGCTTCCAGTACGTCGCGATTGGGATGGACAAATGAGTCGAAACTGAAAACAAAATCGATTGAGCCGTCGGGGATCATTGGCAACGAGCGGCCATCGTTCAGGCAACAGTGCACCTGCGACTGAGCCGCGAAACGCCGGCGACACGCGTCGATACATTGGCTTGAGCGATCAACGGCCCACAACTCTTTGCAATAATCCTTCAGATAATCCGTCCACCGTCCAAATCCGGGCGCAATTTCCAAGATCGTGCCAGTCGGCAGACAGGCACGGATTCGCGGGAGAATTGTGCCCGCCCATTGCGCCCCGGAACTGCCCCAGGGTGCAGACCATTCCTCGCCGGCGTGTGTCCAATCGTACTTCATCAGTCGAACCCACCATAGCCGAAGCGCACTCATCATAAAGTGGCTCGCAGCACCGACCTAAACGGCCTTCGTTCACGATTCAGAAATGGGAGGAAATTCTTATGGGTATGCTCAAGAAAAAGACACGCAAGGCAATACGCAAAAGTTTAAAAAAAGTGATCAACAAGCATGGACCGACGCTGGTGCAACATTTGGCTACAGGCCTTGCTGCCGCAGTCGCCACGTATTTGGGGGCCGAGGGAAAGAAGAGTCACAAGCAGCTCAAAAAAGCCGCGAAGAGCATTCCTGGAGGTAAAAAAATTCTAAAAGTGGTGTCGGCGAGCATTCCCCTGTTGAAGGACGACCATCATCGGTCGAACAGCAACGGCCACGCAAAGTCAGACGGGAAGGGAAAGCGCGGCAAACGTTCAAAAAAGTACGAAAAGACGGTGTAAGCCGGGTGGGAGCTTCTGCTACGAGCGGCCTTCGAGGTCTTCTTAATCGATCCAAAGATGCGACGTTGGCGTTCACGGTGCGGATGGCGATCAACGCGCGGCTGCGTTCTATTGGCGAAATGACAGAACTTTCGATCGACACAAAAAAGAAACGCGTCCGGGTGCGACTGGAATTGGTCGGGGAAAAGGAGCCAATCGACGTCGAAATTTTGCGCTACAATTTGAAATCGAAAGGTGAGACGACTCACATCACTATTGAAGAGGCGACCGCATCTCGCGAATGGCTGACAGTTGTATTGCGTGAATTCGTGGTAGGCCAGGATGTAACCGTTCCTGCCAAAGCTGCCGCCCTTCTGAAACTACTGACCTAAGGCGTCTTGCGTCGATCGCATCCGGCTTTAAGGAATCATCCTCGGGCGATTGATCGCCGCTTGAAGTTCCACAAACGCGGTCAGCTTTTCATCGCCACGCAGGGTGAAACGTTTTCCGTCGTCGCGACGCGCCCTCTCCCAGCAGGCTCGGCGACGCCGAAACCGTCAAGGGGATCACTGCTCTTTGAAATCGCCCGCGTGCCCGTGCCCGTGCGTCCTGGATCCCTGGTTCAACAGCGCGGCAAACTGGTGGCCGTGGTGGCCGTGGTTACCGTGGCGCCGGCCTCCTATTACGTCTTTGGCCGGCTTCAGGTCACCGACTTTGATTTTGGTGATTTTCTTTTGCATTTTAATTTTCCTTTCTAACTGGTCACTGAGGTAATGCGTAAAATCGGACACGAGGTTACGCGAAAACGTGATGGGCGACGGTCGCCCGAAGGTCAAGACAGCGGGGCAGAGGGCTTTCCGAGCGTTCTGGCGCCGCCAGCACGTGCGCAGGAACGGCCAAAATTGCATGGCGCCGCATGACGCTTTCGCCTGTCAAGCTGCATTTTCTTTCACTTCGCAAATTTGCGAAAGCTCCGAGTTCCGTGCGATCAGCGAACGCGACTCCGGCATAGTTACGTTAGAGCTGTTCGTCTCAGCGGGTGGTATTCAACCTATTACGGCTGCCCTGGAGGCAGGGCTGAGGGAACAAGAACAACACTATCCGTGTTCTGCCGTATTGCCGTGAATACGTACGTTTGTCCGCCCGACACGTTCAGCACCGTCGACGTCGGCTGATAGTTTGGCACGACCGACACGGTCAGCATGTGGCGCCCCGCCGGCACGAACTGATCGTACCGGCGTCCCTGCACAATGTTGGCGGCCGTTTTTCCGTCGATCTTGAGATTGAGAGCCAAATTCCATCCAAAGTTCGCGCCCCTCAAAACAATAAGACGTCCACCCGGTTGAGCGACGGCAGTTTCGACGGAAGGGAACGGCTCTGCTGGACTGGCGCGAGTTGCAGGAGAAGATACTTCCGATGCAGTGGAAGTGGGCAGTGGCGCGGCTTGGTCGATCTCATCTTCGCGCGGCTTTGTGGCGTACTTTGGAAAATCAGCAGCGGTTCCATAGGGCGAAGTGCTTACCTCACGCGATGAAGAATCCGGCGCCGTCGCCATCGGTGCTGCGGCTGGAGTCGGTGCCTCGAGCTTCAGCCGTCGATCGGCTAGCTCATATGCCGCGCCAGCCGAGGGGCCCATTTCCTGAAGTTTGCGCCACATTTCAGTCGCGCGGTCGTAAAGCTGCACGAGATCGTAAGTCTTCGCTAGTTCGGCGAGTACGACGGCGTTATTCGGTTCGCTATCCAACGCCTCCTGCAAGTGCTCGATCGCATTTGTCGTGTCACCCCGATCGCGCAACTCGATGCTTTCTCGCAGCAACTGATCTACCAGCGACGGCCAGGATGCAGGAGTCTGGTCCGTTGGTTCCACCGGGGACTCCCTTGGCGTCAAAGGACCGGCTGAGGGTGACGGAGAGGGGATAGTCCGCGTCAGCTCGCTATGCCAGCGCGACAGGCGAGCGGATATTGCATCCTTGTGCCATCCCGTCCACAAGCCCACTGCAAACACAAGAAGTACAATGGTCGCGGCTGCCAACGGATTTTTGAGCAAGTTGTTTTTGCTTCGCAAAAGCAACCTTGGACGCCATCTTTTCCACAGCGGAACGATTAGAAAGATCCACGTAGCAATGGCAAGTGCCGCGACTGCCACATGGCTTGCGAACGGGTGCAATTCTCGAAAAAACCGCATGGATAACGCCTCGTTCCAGGGGCTCGAATTGTAAGAAAAATCGAATGCCAATCGCAAGCGCAGTCGACCGGGCGATCAAAATGATTTTGGCGGCGATCTGGGCGCTTGCGCGAGCGCATCCACAAAATTGCATGACGCCCAAGCCCGTCCAAACCTTCATTTTCTTACATGTCCGGTCACTCCGAGCCGGAACCAAAAGACTTGTTTTCCCTCGCGTTTTACCTTTGGAAACGGGGCTATGGCTGGGGGCGGAATCGAACCGCCGACACGTGGATTTTCAGTCCACTGCTCTGCCAACTGAGCTACCCAGCCGTGAGCGACACGATTCTGTGTCGTGCATGGGGTTTTCACTATGCCGCAATCCAGTTGGACGGCAAGGTCGAGACGCCGATCTAACGCCGGCGACATGCACTGCCGTGTGTTCATGTCTTCTAAACGCAGCGACGAATCTCAGATCCAGTTTTGCACTGCTCCTCAAGCGATAAATCAGAGAGGTTTAAAAAACTGGCCTCATGCTTCGCATTTCGTTGCAGCGCTTCGCTCAACATGGCAGCGCCGTATTGCGACGAGTCCTTTCATTGTTGCCGGCTGACTTTGCAGCTACAATCGGCCACATGAAAAAAATCATCTCGACGAATGAAGCGCCCGTTGCCATCGGCCCGTATTCGCAAGCGGTGCGCAGCGGGAGTCTCGTGTTTTGCAGCGGCCAGATTCCGCTCGATCCGAAATCAGGCGAAATCGTCTCTGGTGATATCGCGGTACAGACCCGCCGAGTCATGGACAATATCGCGGGCATTTTGAGAGCTGAAAGACTCAGCTTCGATCACATCGTCAAAACAACAATTTTCCTCACCGATCTTCGAGACTTCCAAACCGTAAACGAAATCTACGGCTCTTATTTCAACAACAAGCCCCCTGCGCGTTCAACGGTTCAGGTGGCCGCGCTGCCAAAGGCCGTGAATGTGGAAATTGAAGTGATTGCCGCTGGCAACGCGGACGGACCAACGGCGTATGATACGTCGGGATAAATGGGCGGCGCGGCTTTCAATAATTGTAGGGCGTCTGTGTCAGACGCCGGTGCGAACCGCGTTTTGCAAAAACGCCCTACAACAACATGAGCGAAGATCTTCTCGCGCTTTTTCGAAAAACCGGTGCGCTGTTGGATGGCCATTTCATCCTGCGGTCCGGGCTGCATAGCCGCGAATATTTCCAATGCGCGATCCTGTTGCAGCACACCGAGATTGCTGCGCAGGTCTGCGGACAGCTCGCCAATAAACTGCGCAACTTTTCGTGCGACACGGTGATTTCGCCTGCTCTCGGCGGAATCATTGTCGGTCAAGAGGTCGGACGTTCGCTGGGCAAACGCCATGTTTTTGTAGAGAAAGAGGACGGCAAGCTCGTGTTGCGTCGCGGTTTTCAAATTTCGCCCGACGAGAAGTTCATCGTAGTCGAAGACGTCGTCACGCGCGGCGGTCGAGTGCAGGAGACACTCGACATTGTTCGCGCGCATGGCGCCACGGTTTCGGCAGTCGGCGTGATTGTCGATCGCAGTGGAAAATTAAAACCTGATTTTGGCTGCCCTTTCGTCAGCTTGGTTGAAATGACGGTAGCGAATTTTCCGCCGGACAATCTGCCGGCGGATCTGCAACAGATTCCTGCTGTAAAACCCGGGAGCAAATAGCGCAGCAGGCGCTCACCGCGGCGAGGGCCTGTACACTTTGGCTACTTCGCGAGCAGTTCGCGAAGCGCTTGCGGCTCAGTCACTGGTGCTTTGCAGGTGAAATTTTCGCAGACGTAAGCGGCTGATTTTCTGTCGACCGGTGTCATCGCACGGATTGCTTCGTTTTTCTCGCCGAGATACTTCTGGCCTTCAGCGCCATCGGCCAGAAGCACGACCGTTCTGGGAAGAAATTGGCGATGCACCTCCTTGAGCAGCACTTTCGTTTCTGTCGCATTGTATTTGCCGGCAATCACGATCTGGCGCGGCTTGCTTAATGAATAGTCGACTGCGACCAGCATTTGCGGCATGGCGCTCGCAAAATTGGATAGCGTGGTCGCGAATGCGTCGATCGTTTTTCTGGCGCGCGTCGCCAGTTGTTCCTGATTCAGAATTTGTGAAAGCCGCAAAAGGTTCAGCGCCGCAACGGAACTCGCCGCCGGTTCGGCGCCGTCGTTGTCGTCTTTCATCCGGAGAAAGACGCTCTGGTCCTTGCCGCTCGTGCTGAAGTAGCCGCCGTTTTTACCGTCGAAAAACAAGCGGTCCTGCGTCTCCTGTAAGTCGCCTGCCAACTTCAGCCACTCGACATCGAAAGAGGCTTCATAGAGGTCGAGCAGCGCCTGGACAACGAAGGCGTAATCGTCTGCGAAGCCTTCGATATCGCTGCGGCCCTGGCGATAATTGCGGTAGAGAATCTTGTGAGAAGGATCGTACAGATTCGACTGCAAAAATTTCGCAGCTCGTACAGCAATTTCCAAATACCGTCCCGCAGTCGCGGGATCCAGCACTTGCGCGGCGCGGGCATAGGCAGAAATCATCAGACCGTTCCAAGCGGCGATGATCTTGTCGTCGAGATGAGGACGCGGTCGTTTGGCGCGAATCGCAAACAATTTCTGCCGGCTCTGCGCGAGCGACTTGCCAATTTCTTCTTCGCTCTTGTTAAAACGCGCCGCTGTCTCCGCAATCGTATGGCGTTGGATCAGAATGTTCTGGCCGCGGAATTCATCGTGCGGATCGCTTCCCTCGGGCGCGTTGCCGTGCGCTTGCACACCGTAGTGAAAGTCAAAAATCTCTGCGGCATCCCCGAGCGCGTCGTCGATCTCTTTTTGCGTCCACACGTAGAATGCGCCTTCGGCTGTCTTCCCGTGACCGGGATCACCGGTCCTGGCTACAATAGGACTATCAGCGTCCTCGGCTGAGAAGAAGCCGCCTTGTTTTGCGGTGATGTCGCGGGCGACATAATCGAGGATGTCGCGCGCCACCGATTCGAACTGTCGATCACCGGTGATCTGAAATGCGTCGAGGTACGCAACTGCAAGCTGCGCCTGGTCGTAAAGCATTTTCTCGAAGTGCGGCACGTGCCAGTAACGATCGACGGAGTAACGATGAAACCCGCCGCCGATGTGATCGTGCATTCCGCCCGCAGCCATTTTGCGAACCGTGAACAGCGCCATCTCGAGCGCCTGTGAACGTAGCGCATCCGTCACGCTTGCTTTGTCTGTTGAAGGCAGGCCGGAGGCATGCCCGACTTCGCGCGCGTAAAAGCGGGTAAGGAAATTGAGTGTGACCGGCCGCGGAAATTTCGGTGCGTTGCCGAAACCGCCTTCCTTCGGGTCGTAACTGCGGTCGAGCTGGCGATAGGCCGCATCTAACACTGTGCTGTCGACTTTGCTCTCGGCTTTCCCACCCGATTGCGACTCGCGCAGCGCCTCAACGATTTTGCTGCCCTGCTCGACGATCTTGTCGTGGTCTTGTTTCCAAGCTGTCGCGATTCGCTCGAGCACTTTCTTAAACCCAGGCTGACCATAGCGGTCCTCCGGCGGAAAATAAGTTCCGCCAACGAAAGGCTTCAGATCCGGCGTCAACCAAACGTTCATGGGCCAGCCGCCACCGCCGGTTGTCGCCTGCACAAAAGTCATGTAAACGCGATCGACGTCCGGACGCTGTTCGCGATCCAACTTGATGTTCACAAATTCGCGATTCATGATGGCGGCCACGTCTTCGCTTTCGAAAGATTCATGCGCCATGACGTGGCACCAGTGACAGGTGGAATAGCCCACCGAGAGAAAGATTGGTTTGTTTTCCCGGCGCGCTTTGGCAAATGCTTCCTCCCCCCACGGATACCAATCGACGGGATTATGCGCGTGCTGGAGAAGGTAAGGCGACTTCTCGTGCGCCAGGCGGTTCGTGTGCTCCGAATGCGCCGAGTTGGGTTCAGCAAGAGTGTCGCTGGATGTCACCAACCACGTTAGCGCGAGAAATCCAAAGCGGAAGGGCTTCGCCATGTTTTAGACTACCGTACTCAACAAAAACATTGTCATCCCGAGCGCAGCGAGGGACCTCTCCTGGCATGACTGGTCCCGCTTCTTAAAGAAGTGTAATCCAAACAGCAAATGAGAGGTTCTTCGCCTCGGTCAGAATGACAGAGGGACAAAACCATGGACATCGCGCATCTCCTTCTTCTTTTTCTCGCTATTGGCGTGATCGCGTTGCTGTACTCGTCGGTCGGCCACGCGGGGGCCTCCGGTTATATCGCAACGATGACGCTGTTTGGGCTGGCGCCGATCGTCATCCGTCCAACTGCGCTCGTGCTAAATATTTTGGTCGCATCAATCGGCACGTTTCAATTTTGGCGGGCGGGCCATTTCTCATGGAAATTATTCTGGCCGTTCGCGCTGCTTTCGATTCCGGCTGCCTATGTCGGTGGTTATTTGCAGCCGTCCGCTTCCGCCTTAAGAATTTTGATTGGCATAGTGCTTCTCTTTTCGGCGGCGCGACTTCTGTTGCGGCGAGGCGATCCAATCGAGACATCGCCTCCCTCAATTCCGGTTGCGGTAGCAGTCGGAGCAGGCTTGGGATTTCTCGCGGGGCTAACCGGAACCGGCGGCGGCATATTTCTGACGCCGCTGTTGTTGTTTTGCGAATGGGCCCGCATTCGCGAGGCCGCAGCGGTATCGGCGCTCTTCATCTGGGTAAACTCGATTGCCGGACTCGTTGGTTACTTCACTAAAGTGCATTCCATTCCTTCGCTGGGGTTGTTTCTCGCAGCAGCTGCAATCGTTGGTGGACTGATCGGCTCGCATTTGGGAAGCAAACGTTTTGCGGTGCGCGTGATTTCACTCTGTCTCGCGTCGGTCCTTCTGATTGCAGGAATCAAACTGATTTTCACACACTAATCCGCCTTTCATTAACACCTGGCTTTAGCCAGGCGCTAAATGAGTCTCCTGTGACCAGCCGTTTCAACGGCTTCGCATTGACTTGCATCACTGAAGTAAGCCCTTAAAACGGCTATTGGTATGTTTTGCGTGCATACACCGGTCTGAAGACCGGTGTTAATGAGACCACGACCCGGTGTTTCTGTAGCCGATCAACCGCGCAGGAATCAAGCTGATCTTCACCAGCTAATCAGCCTTTCATTGACACCTGGCTTTAGCCAGGCGCGTAGAACAGAATTGCCTGCCCGCAGCCATTTCAACGGCTTTTCACCAGGTCGCGCCACCGAAGCAACCCGTTAAAACGGGCTATTGATATGTTTAGCGTGCGCACACGGGTCTGAAGGCCGGTGTTAATGAGACCGCCACCCGTGCTTCTGTGGCCAATCGACTGGGCAACACTACGTTCTAGTTCGATGCGCTGCGCAGTTGCAATTTCGGAGCCGTCGTCGGCGACCACGGATTCGTTTTGTTATCAGACGCGACGATCTCTTCCGCGTGTGTCCGCAAGAGTTGGCAAAACGCAGCAACATCCAATCCGTAATGGTGGGGCGTGAAGCGCGACAGATTCTCTTCGGCAAGGCGAAATAAACGCACCGCTGGAGACAAACGTCTGCCATGCTTGGCATGCGTTGGGTGTTCGAAGTGCTTTTGAAGGTGAACGAACGCGCCTGCCGCCTGGATCAATCCCTTGAAATAGTCCGCATCGCGCGACTTTGTCTGGAGCCATAGCTGCTCCAGCACATCATGTGCCTCGTAATAGCGTTGTTCGTTCCAGCAGCGGAAAAACGCGCGATAATAGGGGTGATTTTCGACGTCGGTTTGGTCCAAATCAACCTCACCACTGGAGACCCTGGTCACCAATTGCGAAATCCTCTCGCCTTTGTTCATGGAGGCCTTAATTTGCTCACAGCTCAGATAATGGGCAAACCGCGAACCAGCTCTTCACACGGGCACCTTCACACGCGCCCTCTGCCTGATAAGGCAGAGGCGAGACCTGCAATGTCGTGCCCTGCGCCGTGGAAATGAGTGTCCCGGTCCTCGCAATCTTGGTGGTGCTCATCGCAGTGCTGATTTTCTGCTCTGCGCTTTTCTCCGGAGTCGAGACCGCCCTGTTCCTCCTCAAGCCACACCAGCTCCGGCGGCTGGAAGCGAATCACGCCCGACTTACCAAATTCATTCAGCTGTTCCGGGAAAATCCGCGCCGCGTCCTGAACGTTCTGCTGCTGGGCGACAGTCTGGTAAACATGGTGCTGGTCGTATTGTGCTTGTTCGTCTTGTGGGAGGGGCCGCTGGCCGGGCGCGTTCCGCAGTGGCTGGTTGGAATCGCGATTTTCGGCGTCGTGGTGCTGGTGTGCGATCTGCTTCCAAAACTCCTGGCACTTTCTGCTCCATACCGACTCTCCGCGCTCAGCGCGTTCATGTTGCAAATCTCGATACCGCTTCTTGACCGCATGGGTCGCGGACTGGAGACGGTCAGCGGTTACATCGTAGACCTACTCACGCCGCGGCATCTGCGTACCGCTTCGCGCCGCTTGAGCGACGAGGAACTCGAGACGCTGATGGAACTGGGTGAAGAAGAGGGCGCCTTATACGAGGGGGAAGCTGAAATGATTCATGAAATCATGAAGCTAAGCGATAAGACAGCAAAGGACTGCATGACACCGCGTGTCGACAGCTTCATGCTGCCCGACGATCTGACGAACGAAGAGGTGATCCCGCGCCTGAAGGAGAAACGCCATCGTCGCGTCCCCGTCTATGCTGACACACCGGACCAGATCGTTGGCATTGTCGATGTGAAACTCTTTCTGCTCGATCCATCGGATCATTACACGGAAAGACTTATCGCGCCCTCCTTCGTTCCCGAGACAATGAAAGCGCTGGAGCTACTCAGACTCTTTCTGACTCATCCTCAGGGGATGGGCGTGGTGGTTGACGAGTTCGGTGGCACCGAAGGAATCATCACGATGGAGGACATCGTCGAAGAGATCCTCCGGGGCACGGTTCCGCAGGGGGACGTCGCTTTATACATTGAACCGCTGGGCAAGGGTCAATTCCTCGTCAGCGGCGACGCGCGCCTGGACGATCTGAGCGAGCATCTTGGCTTTCCGTTCGAGGCAGATGGCATCGACACGATCGGCGGATTTGTCTTCAACCATTTGGGCTATTTTCCGGTGTCCGGCACGAAGCTCGAGATTCCGCGACTTGTCATCACGGTGCGTCGTTCCGGACGGAAAAGAATCGAGGAAGTTCTGCTCGAGAAAACAACTGCCAAAGCGTTCGAGGCCGCAGCATGATTGTCGCGCTGATTATTTTCTGTTGCTGGATCGTTTCGTTTTTCTTTAACGGAATTGAGAGCGGGCTATTGTCGATCGACCCACTTCGGCTGCGGCAAAACTTGAAGCGCGGCGTACCGGCCGCGGTGCGATTGAATCGACTGCTCACCTATCCGGAACGCTTACTGGCGACGGTGCTGCTTTTTACGAATGCGGCCGACATCATCGGCCTGCTCCTCCTGACCCGGCAACTGGTGCAGGCATACGGTTACGCCGGCTTCATTTTCTCGCTGGTAATCGCGCTGCCGGTCTATCTGTTCGTGCTTTCCGTCCTACCCAAGTCGTTGTTTCGGCGATTTCCATTCCGCGCGTTAGCCCGGCTCGCCGGCGTGCTCGAGTTCGCTTCGAAATTGTTTGCACCGCTGCTCGAACTTGGCGCCCGGGTTGGCAAACTGTTTCTGCCAGAGCGCGCTGCGACAGGCGCGCGATTGTTTGCAGCTCGCGAAGAGCTAAAGCAAATCGCCAGTGAAAGCGAGCGCGAGGGCGCCCTCACCGCGACCGAGCGCGCCATGATTCATAGTGTCGTCGATTTTCGCGCCGTAAAAGTTCGTGATGTGATGCTGCCATCGCCACAAGTCGTCGCGTTGCGGCCGGGCGCCTCCACTGAAGAAGCTCTCAAGCTTGGCGCTTCTTCCGGTCTTGATCGTTTGCCTGTTCTTTCGCCGGACAGCCAGCCTGTCGGTTTAGTAAACGTTCTGGACATTTTGCTCGACCAAAACGGCGGCAAACCGCTCGACAGTTATGTCCGACGGATTGTAACCACCACCGAGGATGAGCCCGCCTATCGCATCGCCCAGCAATTGCGCGCCGCGCGGCTCGGTCTCGCAGCCGTCGTCGATGAAATGAAAAATTTTCGCGGCATCATTACGATGGACGACTTGGTTCGGCGGCTGGTTTCTACGAGCGAAATGCCGGTTTAATTCTCTCGAGCGAGCGATAATTCCTCATCGCTCAGAACGCGAGCGCAACTCACCATTGCCACGTGCGAGAAAGCCTGAGGAAAATTTCCCAGCTGACGCTTGCTGCGTGGATCGTACTCTTCGGAGAGCAGTCCCAGATCGTTGCGCAGATCAAGCAAGCGCTCGAATAATTCTCGCGCTTCTTTTTTTCGGCCGAGCAGGTGCCAGCAATCGGCCAGCCAAAACGAGCAGGGAAGAAATACTCCTTCGGTGCCCGGCAATCCATCGATGCCTTCCTGCTCCGGCTGATACCTTAACACCAGGCCATCGACCATTAACTCCCGCTCGATGGCTTCGATCGTGCCACGCACGCGTTCGTCAGTTACTGGGAGAAACCCGACCAGCGGCATCGTGAGCAAACTGGCGTCGAGAGCGTCGGACCCATACACCTGTGTGAATGCTTTCTTCTTCTGGTTGTAACCACGGTCGCAAACTTGTGTGTGAATCTGATCCCGCGTTTTTTGCCAGCGCTCAAAATGTTCGTTTGCCGCGCACTCGCATTCCTCAATCATTTTGATTGCGCGATCGAATGCCAGCCACGCCATCATCTTCGAGTGCGTGAAATGCTGGCGACCTCCGCGCACTTCCCAAATTCCTTCATCTGGTTCCTGCCAGTGCGATTCCAGATATTTGATCAGCCCGACCATCAGCGCCCAATCGGGCTCGCTCATCTTGATTCCGGCGCGATCCGCCTGCCACATTGCGGCCAGCACCTCGCCATAGACGTCGAGCTGAAACTGATTTGATGCTGCGTTGCCGACGCGGACCGGTCTGGAGTTCTCATAACCTGATAGCCACGGAATCTCGTACTCGTCGAGACGGCGTTCGCCGCGCACGCCGTAGATCGTTTGCATCTGTGCCGGGCTCCCCGCGATAGCGCGCAGCAGCCATTGGCGCCACGAGATGGCTTCGTCGCGATAGCCCGCGCGCATGAGCACGAGCAAAATCAGCGCGGCGTCTCGCAACCAGCAGTAGCGATAATCCCAGTTCCGTACACCTCCTATTCGCTCCGGTAACGAGGTGGTCAGCGCCGCAACCAGGCCACCGGTGGGTCCATACGTTAATCCTTTCAGCGTGATCAGTGAGCGCACGATGGCATCGCGCCATCTCCCTTCGGTTTGAAATTGTTTCGCCCAGTCTGTCCAAAACTTTTCCGTATCTTGCAAAGCATGTTCGGCATGTATTTTTCTCGGCGGGTCCTTGTGAGATTCAAACCACGTAAGCACAAACGGGATGCGATCGCCTTTGGCCGCGGTGAACTTGGCCACGGTTGTTAAATCTTTCCCGCAGGTTTCAACCGGCGTCCGTAATATCAACCCATCAGGACCAGCAATCGCTTCGAGTCCATCAAAACGCTTACGCCTGCGCACCCACGGAACTATCTGCCCGTAATCGAAGCGGATGATCAGCTCCATCTGCATGGACACTTTCCCGCGCAGCCCTTCGACGATGCGGATAATGTCCGGATTCTCGCCGCGCGGCGGCATGAAATCGATCAGGCGAACGGCGCCGCTCTTGGTTTCAATTTCCGTTTCGAGAATGAGCGTCTCGCCCCGGTAACGGCGGCGCGTCGCTGTAACCTCTTCGTCTGGGAAAAACCGCCAGTGTCCATTTTCGGTCCCGCCGAGCAGCGACGCAAAACACGCCGGCGAATCGAATCGCGGAAAGCAAAGCCAGTCAACACACCCGTCGCGGCTCACCAGCGCGCCGGTCTGCGTATCGCTGAGGAAAGCGTAATCCTCGATCTTTGTATTTTGCTTCGCCACTTAACTCCTACTCCTGCTCGTGCTCGTGATCGACTTCCCCGCCGCTCGCCAGTCTGGCAATCTCCTCCCGCGTTAACCGGAAGACGGTCCATTCATGCATCGGCGCTGCGCCGAGCGCGCGATAAAACTTGATTGCCGATTCGTTCCAATCGAGCACCGCCCATTCCATCCGGCCACAGCCGCGGTCACGCGCAATCTTCGCCAGCTCCACAAGCAACGCGCCGCCATAACCGTTCCCGCGCTTCTCAGGCTTCACGAACAGATCTTCGAGATAAAGCCCAGCCCGCCCAAGCCACGTGGAGAAATTATAGAAATAAACTGCGAACCCGACCGGCGAATCGCCTTCAAACGCCAGCAAGACTTCCGCCGCCCGCCATTCGCCGAACAGAACATCCATCAGCTGTTCTTCAGTAGCGGTGACTTCGTCCGGGGCGCGCTCATACGTCGCCAAATCACGAATCAATTCCAGAATGATCGGCACATCCTCGATGCGCGCCGACCGAATTTCAAAATCAGCAGACTGCTTCATCCCGCTGCTGATTCTCCACGACGCGCCAAAAGGCGCAACCGCAGTTGTAGCCGGATCGATGATCCCGGTCACACGTCACCCGCTGTTTCTCCAAAAAAGCAAAAGTCTCGACATTATTAGCCAAACGGACCTAACCTCAGCATCGCGCCTTCAAGAGCCGGCGAAAAAAAGCAAATAGCCTCTTGCGTTAAAGCGCACCTCATTCGAGGCGCGTTTTACCTGCTTTTGTTGATTGCCATGGCTTCGATCCCATTCGCATTAGGCCAGCGGCAGCCGCAGGCCAATGCGCGGAGAACTCTTACGTTAGCAGAACGTGTCGCTTATCAGCGAGCCATTGGAGAAGTTTACTGGCGTCACCGCATCTGGCCTCGCAGTGTCGCGGAGCGACCTGATCTCAAGCGATCGCTCGACGCGGTGATGTCTCAGGGGCAGCTTGAAAACAAAGTCGCAGATCACCTGCGCAAATCACAAGCACTGGACGTGTTGCAACATCCAATCACGGCAGAGCAGTTACAGGCCGAGATGGATCGCATGGCGCAGCACACCAAGCAGCCTGAGGTGTTACGCGAACTGTTTGAAGCGCTGGGTAATGGACCCGCTCGTCATCGCCGAGTGCCTGGCCAGGCCGATATTGAGCGATCGCTTGACTACCGAACTATCGGTTCATGACACGATTATGTCTCCTCAATCTCCCCACAGTAGCATACAGCGCGGCGGGGCCCTCCAAATCACGATTGCAGCGGCGGGCTATACTCTTCCACGCATCACCGAAGGGAATTCCCCCTGCGGTCCTGGTACCTGGACGCCTACCAGCACGACCAACGCGCCATCCGCTCGAGGAGGCCACACTGCAGTCTGGACCGGCACTGAAATGATCGTTTCGGGTGGTTCTGATTCATACTTTCCGTATGCTGTTGACACCGGCGGCAGATACAACCCTGCCACGGATAGTTGGACGGCTATCAGCAGCACCGGCGCACCCGCTGGCGGCACGGGCGTTCTGAACACCGGCGGAAGATACTGCGCGCAATCTGGCGCGCCAAGTCCGACTCCCACCGCGACGCCTTGCGCCTCGGTGGGCGTCTGGACCGAGCAGGCTCCTTACCCAATTTCCATCTCTGGGGCTGCCGGTGCGGCCCAGGGAGGTAACATCTATACATTCGGCGGACTGTTCGCAGGCACTCCCACCACAGCCGCTTACAAGTACACGGTCGCGACCGACAGCTGGAGTTCGATTGCTGCCCTGCCCGCCGCTCGCTATTGGTTCACCGCGGTCGGTGATGGCACATACGTTTACCTGCTGGGAGGGCTCAACGAGAATGGGTTGCCGAGGGCTACCCTGTGGCGCTACGACCCAGCCACCAACACTTACGATACTAGTCTGCCTTCCTACACGATCCCAACCTACTTCCACGCCTCGGCATACTTGAACGGCAAGATTTACCGCATTGCTGGGCGGGGCATGGGTACGGACTTTCACGTAGAGGTATACAACATCGCCACCAATACCTGGTCAATGACTGCGAACTACCCATTCGCTAATCACAGCCTCATGGCAGTGGCGCTTGGCAGCTATATTTACGCGGGTGGCGGCAACGCCTCCCCGAACAAGACTTGGCGCTACGATCCAGTGACTGATACGTGGGACGACGCGGCAATCGCCGATCTGCCGGCGGGCCGCTCCGCTGCCGCCTCCGGAGCCTACAACGGCAGATGGCTGCTTACCGGCGGCGACGTCAACTTCGCCATCAGCACCAGCGCCATCGCATGGGACCCCGCCACGAACACGTGGAGTGACTTGCCAAACATGATTCAAGCCCGACTGCCTTGGAGGCGCAATTGCAGGTCAATCCTTCTACGCCATTGCCGGCAACTCAGCTCCGGGCACACCCACCACTGACAACCAGCAGTACACGGAAACCCTATGCGTCACACCGACACCTACCGCTACTCCTACTGCAACAATAACTCCTAGCGCCATACCGACAGCAACTGCAACTCCTATCACCACTTCCACGCCCACCCCAACAGCTACTGCGGGAGAGGCGTGTAGAGTGGACCCTCCGATCCCTTGTCACGATGTTTCTTTCCCCCGGACTGATTTCGGTGTTTTCGTGAGCTGTCCCGTCGAGAGTTGCAATCCGGGCAATTTCACGGTGAACGGCGTGCCGGCGAACTCCTGCGAAGTAACAGGTATTCAGTCGGTGATCTTCCACTTCAATACCTCCCCTGTGGTGCCAGGTGTCAATACGTTGCATGTTCAAAATTTCGCTATTGTCTGTTCTTCGCTATGCGGCTTCAGGCCGGTGGAGGAGTTTACCTGCACGTTCCAATACTTTCCGGGGTCACCGACTCCGACACCTACACCTAGCCCGACGCCTACGCCGACAGCATGTTCATGTTCGCCGACGCCTACAAACACCCCGACACCTACGGCAACACCGACATCTACGCCCAGTCCAAGACCTACACCTGGATCAAGACCACGCCCTACACCGCACCCCCGCCCGTAGATCAAACGCGAGTTAAAACTCAGCTTGCCAGCGCGCGGGCAATTCGATTTAGGCCTTCGCCGAATATTTCGGTGTTTACGCCCATGCCAACGCGGAAGTGATCAGGCATTTCGAAGAAGCGACCGGGAACTACTGATGTATCAAATTCGGATCGCAGGCGTTCCAGGAATGGATCGGCCTTCCCGCTGCGTAATCGCATAAACGATGTTGTGCCCCAGTTCGTTTCGACGGCAGAAACGGCGCGCTCTTTTGCGAGAAAATCGCGAAGCAGTTTGCGATCTGCGTCCAAAATAGGGCGTGCTCTTCCGCGAAGAAGATGCAGATGCTGAACGGCAACCAGGCTGAGCAGCTCGCCCGGATGAACCGGCGTGGCGCTATAAAGATCGTGGAGACGATGCATCTTCCACGCCAAATCAGGCTGCGCCAGAATCCAACCGCATCGTAGTCCGCTGACGCCGTAAATTTTCGTTAAGCTACTCGTCACGACGAACTCCGGTCCGAAGTGAAAGGAGGTGCGCGGTGTGTCGTTGTAGACTGCGTCGAGATAAACTTCGTCGACCAGCACAAGCGCGCCGACGCTGCGCGCGATATCGCCGACTTCGCGCAGAACCGATTCCGGCGTGAGAGCGCTTGTTGGATTGTGAAGATTGGTGATAACAATCAGGCGCGTATTGGGCGTCACACAGCGGCGGATCTCTGCCGGATCGATTGCCCAGCCGTTTTCTTCGACGCGCCGGAATCGTTTCACGTTCGCCTCCAGGTAATTCGCGACATCGAGAATCGGTCCGTACGCTGGGTGCTCGATTAAAACTTCATCACCCGGTTCAAGGATCGCTGCCATGGCCAGGTGGTTCGCCATGGATGTGCCGGCAGATGTTACAACGCATTCGGGATCGACATCGTGGCGCCCCGCGATCGCCTTTTGTAAAGGCGGATAGCCATAGCTGTCGGGGCCGTTGATCTCGAGCCGCTCGAGATTTACCGGCAGATCGCGAAGAGAAATGGGCGCGACACCGCTCGTCGCAAGATTGAACCGCGCCGTGCTTTGGGTCTTGGCCCAATGCATGTAGTCGGAATGTTTGTGTCTCATGAATAGCGTTCGCCGATTGTAAGGTTAGAAACGATCCACAGTTTGCGCAGATTTACACAGATTTTTAAGGGAGCTTAGGTCGAATTAATCTGCGGCAATCTGCGAAATTTGCGGATGATAGCTTCTCGTCTGGATTTGCTCTACGTGCGTTTGACTGTCCTCCAAAAATAATAAACCGGCAGAGCAGCCAGCATAATGATGGCGAAAATTCCCGCTCCGACGATGCCACCCATTACTATCATTTGCGTCGAATAGCCCGAGCTGACGACGCGGCTTATCAGATTTTGTCATTCCGAGCGGAGTGAAGCGAAGTCGAGGAATCTCTGGACATCATCTTTCTAGATCAGAGATGTCTCGACTTCGCTCGACATGACAATGAGAAACGGCAAGAGCTCATACGTTGTTATCTCGCGATCGACTTCAGCTTGTAAATTTCGAACACCGGAGTCGCCTCGATTAGCGTCGCGTTGTCAGCGAGATGCTGCGCAAATTCCGGATAAGACTTGAGCCACCAAAATGTGTTCACGGTGAAGACAAAGTGAGTTGCGCCGCGGCGCCGGAGCTTTTCAAGATCATCAATGGCCGCCTGGCTGTCGGCTGGGTTGCCACCGTAGACGGCGTCTGTTTCGAGGAAGTGCCAGCCTTTGCGATGCGCGTAGTAGAAGATCGTTGGATCGCCGGTGTCCGCGGCAACGATTAACGCATCAGGCGCGGTAATTTTGGTCAGTGCCAGGCCAGCATCCCGCAGTTGAGCGGCAGATGGTTCGTAAAACGGTTGCACGTAAAAGTACGAAAGAATTGCGAACGAACTCGCAAGAAGGAGTGACAGCGTAGCAGCGACACGACGCGAAGAAATTCTCGATGCACAAAACGCGCAGGCGGCGCCGGCAAATGCAGCGGCGATCGGCACCAGAGGGAGCTGATACCACGGATGGCGATTGCCGTAACCGGCGACCACTATGAAGAGAATCATTGCAGCCAGCCACCAATGAAAAAGCAACGAACAATTGGATCGCCCTTTGTCCGCATGCGTACAGCGTTGCAGGCGCGGCACTACAAATAGACCGATCAATGCAAGAAGTGTTACAACCGGACTAAGGCTCAAAGTCGCTACGCGCCAAACAATGGCCGCATACCACGAGAAACTTTCGATCCGGACTCCGCCAGCACCGAAGAAATGGTGCGGATAAAAGTCCGCAGCGATTTGATAGGCGTGCCAGTACCAGGCAATCGACGGCAAGATCGCGATTACTGCGAAGACAAGCAGCTGCGTCTGCAGCGGCGCTCTTTGAGCCCCGGAATTTCCTGGTGTACGGCGGTCATAGACCGCCGCTACAGTTAAATACAAAAGCGGTGCGGCAATAACGATGCTCGTGATTTTGATCAACAGCGATAGCGAAATTGCCGTCGCAGCTACAAAGAACGCCATCTGCCCGCGATCGCGGACCCAACGCAAAAAAAAGTACAGGCCGACGATCGAAAGGCTGAGCGATGGCACGTCGGGAATGAACGATCGGCCGGCGAAAAGATTCAGCGGCGCGAAGCTGAAGAAAAGCGTCGCCCAAACTGCTGCATTGCTGCCAAACGTTTCGCGGACAACTAAAAAGAAAAACGGCAGTGAGGCCGCAAAGAAAATCACGGCCTGGCTGCGGCCGATCCATCCCTGAACGCCGGCAATTTTATAGCAGACCGCTGCTAGAAACGGCAGGATCGGAAATTCCGTCCCGACATAGCCGGTCGCATCGCCGGTCCAATTGATTTGCGGCCAGACAAAAAGAAAACCGTTTTCGTAAAAGTTGCGCGTGATCGCGGCGACATCGCTCTGCCGCCAACTCCAGTGATCGATGTAAGGCTGGTTGATGAAAATCAGCCGGGCCGCTACGGCTAGGATGCCGATGGCGATTGCGAGCTTGCTCGCTCTATTTGTAGCGGTCGCGCTGTGGTCGACGGCGCGGGTGCGTGGTAAAGATGTCGCGGCCGCGCTTCCCGCAGCGAAGCGGCTACAGAGGGCGTCCGCTGGAATGCGCATCCTGCAAGCGTCTTGACAGGCAAGGTAAAGTCAATCGGGTACAGTAATCTCCAATCGCGCAGAAAAGGGTAACATGAAACCAGCGGCTCGCGTTTGTTCTCCGACATGCGTCGGATTTTTCCTGCTACCGTTGCTCGTGAGCGTTGTGCTCGGCACGGCGCAGGCGCAGAACGAACCGATTCTCGTGCCAGACGCCGTGGATTATCAGAAGCTGCTTCCGATTTTACCTGACCCACAAGCGGGGTGGACAGCTGACAAGCCGGAAGGTTCGACTGAAGACGTGGGCGGGTTCAAGATCGCCAACGTACATCGCGATTATCGCAAAGGTGAAGGGGATAAGGCGCCGACGGCGGCGATCAGCATTCTCGATTCCGTTTCGAATCCCGATTACGTCAGTGCCACGACAGCTGCCTGGAACAACAACAGCGAAAGTGGTGAAGGCTACGGGAAATCTGTCACCATCGAAGGCAACCCGGGGTTTGAAGCGTTCGAGAAAGAGAACAAACACGCCACCCTGTGGGTGATGGTCGCGAAGCGTTACTTTGTTCAAATCGAGTTGCAGAACCAGGATCCCGCGGAATTGCAGCAATGGATCAAGCGCGTGGATTTGAAGAAGCTCGCCGATATCAATTAGCCTATCGCTGTAGAGTCCGCTGTCTCAGCGGATTTTGCATTGCCACGCTGCAAGTCATTGCGCTGAGACAGCGCACACTACAACGCTCACCGATCGCCGGTCACGCATCACTTCTTCGCCCCTTCGCGCGCCATCGGCACAAAACGCACCGGTAAAGTGACGCTTTGTTTCACCTGGCCGTTTTTCTTCTCCAGCAAATAGAGTTCCTGGGCAAACCGCTCGCCAACCGGAATTACCATGCGTCCGCCCTCCTTGAGCTGGTCAATGAGCGGCTGCGGAACTTTGTCCGGCGCGCACGTTACGATGATAGCATCGAATGGCGCTTCTTCCGGCCAGCCTTTGTAACCATCGCCGATTTTGACGTGGACATTGTCGCAGCCCAGATGTTGAAGCGTTGCTTTCGCGTTTTTCGCCAGCGGCTCGATGATTTCAATCGAGTACACGTCAGCGACCAAGCCGGCTAAAACTGCGGCCTGATAACCTGAGCCGGTTCCGATTTCCAAAATGCGATCGGCGGGATTCAGTCGCAGTTGTTCTGTCATAAAGGCCACGATGTACGGCTGCGAAATGGTTTGGCCGTACCCGATTGGCAACGGACCGTCTTCGTAGCTGTCCGAGCGCGACTCCGGCGGAATAAATTCTTCGCGCGACACTTTCTCCATAGCAGCAAGCACGCGCTCATCCTTGATGCCGCGCGTGATCAGCTGCTGCTGGACCATGCGCTGGCGTTGGAGCCGGAAATCCGAAGCTGTTGTCGGCCTTTGTCCGCAGCCAACTACAGCAATTGCGGCGATAATCAGGCCTTGCCAGAATTTCCGCATTGCAAAGACAACGGCTTATCGGCGGCGCTGGCAAATTCTTCGTGTCCTTCGTGAGCTTCGTGGTTAATTTCACCGGCCTTTCATGTCCGACGAACGAAAAACTCCAGAGATGCGCGCGCAGATGACAGACATCGAGCGGCTGCGCCATTCGTGTGCGCATGTTCTGGCAACCGCCATTCTGAAACTTTGGCCGGAAGCCCAGTTCGCCGCCGGACCGCCGGTGGAGCACGGCTTTTATTACGATGTCGATCTTGCCCACCGCATTTCGCCTGAAGATTTTGAGAAGATCGAGGCGGAGATGAAGAAGGAGATCAAAGCAAACCATCCGTTCGAACGTATGGAAGTGTCGCGCGATGAAGCCCTGACACTTGGCACAAAAGGCCGGCTGGCGGCGCTCGGCGAACGCCCGGAAGCGAGCAAGTTCAAGCTAGACATTATTGAAAACATTCCACCGGGAGAAATAATCTCGCTCTATCGCAATGGCGATTTCATCGATCTCTGCGCGGGGCCGCACGTTATGCGCACGGGCAACATCGGCGCATTCAAGCTCACGAACGTCGCGAGCGCATATTACAAGGGCGATGAGCGCAATCCGCAGTTACAACGCATTTACGGCACCGCCTTCAAAACCAGGAAGGAGCTCGATGATTACTTCGCAATGCTCGAGGAAGCAAAGAAGCGCGACCATCGCAAGCTCGGTAAGGAATTGGAGCTTTTTGTTTTCGATGACGACGTCGGGCCAGGGCTACCAATGTTTCTTCCGCGTGGCGCCGTGATCGCTGAGGAACTTGAGAAGCTCGCCAAAGAAACCGAGTTCGCCGCAGGCTATCAGCGCGTGCGGACTCCCCACATCGCACGCGAGAGCCTCTACAAAAAAAGTGGGCATCTGCCGTACTACGCTGGCTCCATGTTCCCGCCGATGATCTTGCTTGAGGAGAATGAGCAAGGTATTGCACAGAAAATCGAAGGCGAAATTGCTCGATTGAGCCATGAGCGATTCAAACTCGAGCTAGAAAGCGGCAGCGCGATGTTTCATGCAAAAGAAGGCAGCGCTGACGAAGTTAGTGCAACCGAAGTTCAAAAGATCATTGATGTCTCGAAAATTACGCATGAGGCGGATGCGAAGATTGAAGCAAAAAAGCAAGAATTAGAGGCGCTGGGAGTTCGCTATTACCTCAAAGCGATGAATTGTCCGCATCACCACAAATTGTTTGCGGCGCTGCCTCGCAGCTATCGCGACCTGCCATTGCGGCTGGCCGAATACGGAACGTGTTACCGCTACGAGAAGAGCGGTGAGTTGTTTGGACTAATGCGGGGACGTTTGCTGCACATGAACGACGCGCACCTCTACATGACGCCGGAGCAGTTCGAGGACGAGTTCAACGCGGTGAACGAAATGTATCTGAATTATTTTAAGCTCTTCGGGATCGAGAAATATCTGATGCGTTTTTCGACGCATGATCCATCCAAGCTCGGGAAAAAATTTGTCGATGAACCGGAGCTTTGGAAGCAGACCGAAGAAATGACCAGACGTGTCCTAAAGGACTCCGGAATTGATTATGTCGAAGTGCCTAACGAGGCCGCATTTTATGGGCCAAAGATCGACGTGCAGGTCTGGAGCGTAATTGGACGCGAGTTCACGCTGGCGACTAACCAAGTCGATTTTGCTCAGCCGCGCAGCTTCGATCTTCGCTATAAGGACCGTGACAATACCGACAAGATCCCGATTTGCATTCATCGCGCCCCGCTCGGCACCCACGAACGTTTTATCGGCTTTCTAATCGAGCATTATTCCGGGAATTTCCCGCTGTGGCTCTCACCCGAACAGGTGCGCATTCTCACAATCGGCGATGAACCAGAGCTACTCGATTACGCGCGATCGATTTTGAAAGAGCTGCGCGCTCACCAAGTCCGCGCCGAACTCGATGACAGCTCCGACAAAATCAACGGCAAAATCCAGCGCTCCGAGCAGATGAAAGTGCACACGATGTTTGTGATCGGAAAACGCGACATGGACGCGAACGCCGTTAGCGTTCGCGTCCACGGCAAGGGCAATCTCGGCGCAAAGCCCCGCGGCAAAGCAATGACCGAGATTTTGCAGTCGATCAAAGAACGGGGTGCCTAGCCACCCTGTTGACTTGGCCGTTTCACTGAGGACAAAGCTGCAGAAACGGAATACCAGCCATGGGCGGCTTATCGATGCGAACGGCGTGTTTGCGCCGTTCAACCGGTTCGTCAAAAAGGCAAAGGCCGATCGCGATGGGAATTGACTTAGCTCTGGAAGAACCGAATCGGGCGCGGATGAGCAGGTCGGTCGCTTGCTGCTGCAGATAGGGAGAACTGTGCTTCGCATCGAGCACCAGCTCGTTGACTGCAGTGTCGCCTTTGTTTTGTTCTTGAGTGAGCGAGAAATCCAAGGCGGTCGATTGACCCGGCGATAACGTTTTTTCGGGAACGTTCGGATGTTCGGGGGCAGGCATAATGGTGATCGGTGCGGTCGTCGCGTTCTTTACAAGCAATGCCTCACCCATCGTGCGACGAATCGTGACATTGGGAATTGGCGTGACGGGAGGGTTCTGCGAGACGCACGCCGTCAAATCGCCGAGCAGTAAGGCTAGGCCAAGCAGATGGTAAATGCGAAACTTCACGAGAAAGAAATATCTTCGACCAGCCGACGCCATATATTGGGATCATTCGCACGCGGATCTTGGGGCGCTACTTTCTTTGCGACGATGTCAGCGACTAATTGATCGGCCTCCGCACGTGAGGCTTTTTCAAACCCCAGCGTCTGGTTTGCGGCCTTAATGGTTACCGGCTTGGGCAGCCGATTGTCCTCAACCAAATGCTGGATAACCTGCAACGTCTCTTCATGCTCCACTAAGGTGCCGTGATCACTCGCCTTTTTGAGCGAGTAGGTTTGACTGGAAGGAGTTTGCGCAAGCCTTGCCGCCCAGATCGGCACCGTGCCATCGCCTGCACCAGCCACCCGCAAAACGGGTGAAACGCCGCTCTCAGGATCAAAGGCTGCACCGTCTACCTGCTTCCATTTGAGGCGGGCACCGGTCGTCTTGTCCTGGCCTGACCGGATGTGAAAAACGCGTTCGATAACTGCATCAGGTAATGGCGCGGTGATGGTGCCGCGAATATCAACGGCATCGGCAAGAAAGTCCGCGTTAACCCAGGGAGGAAAACGTGAAGCATTTGACTCGTCATACGGATCAGCAGATTTGCCCGTGTCCGCGTCTGTAATCGGATATGCTTTTAAGCCGAGCGCGTTTCCATCGCGATCCATCGTCGCACGATCAGCGAACATGAGAATATACGGGCCGGGGAGAGAACCAGCTATACGCGCGACTTTGCCGTGGCCGTATCGAATTTCGAGAGGCTTTTGGCCTACATAGTATCTATCCTGGTGACTGGAAGTGCCGTAGAACGGAGTGCCAACAGTGACGAACCGCTGGAAGCGGGATGCAACTTTGTCTGCTGTCACGCTGGGACTGGTGAACGTGCGCTGAAGGAAAACCTTTGCCACAAGTCCTCCCTGACTGTGCGCGAGCAGTGTCGTCGTGGGCAATGGATCGACGTTCTTCCGCGCCTTCACTTCCGCGCTTAAGTCAGCCAAAAACTCCCCGAGGAAATCAGCGGCGATTGCAATCGGCCGGCGCCAGTCGTAGGCAAACACAATGTAGTTCCATCCTAAGGTTTCGAAGAATCGCTTTGCGCCGTCATAGGCGTTGACCGGAAAGAGAAGCGGGCCATTAGGGACCACAATGTGATCATCCAAGTCGCGCTCGTTAGCTTGGATTGCGATAAATTCCAGGTCGCGTTCGAAGAAAATACCGAGATCGATCCAAATGTTTTGAAAGCCGGTGCCTGGCACAGAACCATCAGTGGTATAGGCCTGCGGTGAGCGGTCGAGTTGTGATCCCATGCCACCGGGAAGCAGGACGATCGTTGGGAATCCCGAACGATAATGTTTAGCGAACTCTACAATCCGCGCTTGATGCACATCGTGCATGATTCGGCGCCTCGTAGAGTCATAGCTCATAGGCTGCTGATTTTTTTGAGCGTTTCTGGTTTGTTTGGCAAGCCAAACATCAAAAAACATCAAGATTTTACCGCGCGCAGGCAAAGGAAATTCGGCGCCAAACCACGGGGCGAGGCAACTGGCGAAATTTGATTGTCGATCAAAGAGCGGAAGCCATAAACTCGCCGTCGGTGAAGCCCCCGGGGTTTGTTGTAGCGTTGTCAGGCAGTTTTTGCATGGCTGTTTCTTTGCAAGGCCACGAAGTCACGACCTGTAAATCGCCCGATGGAAAATTCGCGCTGCGCTGCATTTACGCCGACTTGCACCCTTACAATGGCGACACAGCGATGGTGGAGACGGTCACACACAAGATTGTTCTGCCGTTGGACGCCAATTGGACTATCGGACAGGTGAAGTTGATATGGTCACCTGACTCGAAACGCGTTGCTTATCTCTCCCAGAAAGGCAATGGCTACGCGACTAGGGTTTTTTTTCGACGGGACTCCTCATTCAATGAGATCGCGTTGTCCGACCTTCCATCGCCGAAGCTTCCACCGAATGCAACCGCCGACTCCGCTACCGACACCACTACGAGAATAGAGCCAATCCGCTGGAATGGGTCGCGTGATTTGTTGCTTGAGAAAGAATTGCTCAATCCCGCATGGGGTCGGGCTGCGCTGAAAATTGCTCTCGGCTTCGATCAAGAGAATCGGCCATCGGTTCAAAGCGCAGAACAGGAGAAAGTTTCGATCATCGATTATTTCCTGCTGTTGCCGCCAAAAGATTTCGAAGCGCCGCTGTCGGCCTGGCTGAGAATGATGCGAGGTAGTGATTACTTTCCGTGTGAGACCGCGCCTGAGCACAACATCGATGAGAAAAACGGCTACATGTATTGCCAGGGTGACGGCGCCGAGCCGGAATTTGAGGTTGCACTGTTTCGTCGTCGCGATGGACAACCGCTTCTGGCGCTTTGTTCGGGCGAGCTCGAAGGACCTGACTCAGTGCAGTTGCGATTTTTCGAAATGGGACCCGACGGCAAAATGCACGAAATACAACGTTCCATTTTTCCCGTTCCTGACAGCGAAGAAGATCGTTGGCAGTTCGAGCTGCCAAAAGAGGGCCGAACAATCCTGGTGCGAGCGCGAAAGGGCGGAAAGGTCTTGCACAAAGTCACTTGGAATGGGGCAAAATTTCAGAAAGAAAAATTGTGATAACGATTGAGACAAGACAATTTCGAGAACCAACCTAATGAGGGAACGCCGATGAACCTCAGCAGGTTAATCGTCACGTTGATCAGCGGCCCGTTGCTTTTTTCAATGGCACGAGCGGATAACGAGACAAAGTTTTCATCGCCTGACGGAAAGTTCGCGATGGTGCTAACACAACCGGAAGAAGGCGCTGTAAAGATTCAACTAATCGAGGTTAGCTCAGGAAAGGTTGTGCTCGACCTGGCTGATAGCGGCCAACCACACGCCGGGCATTGTAAACTTGTGTGGTCGCCAGATTCGCAGCGGTTCGCTTTTTACCAAGCAAGGCACCGCGGCGGCGACACGACGGTGTATTTCCGGAATGAATCTGGGTTTGCCGAATCACCTTTGCCGGAGCTGGGTGATTGCGCCACAGCGAGCGAGAAGAAGGAGCTCGAAGGCAAGGGTGTTCACAAATTTATCGAAGGCGATACTGCGCCGAAGCAATGGCTCAAGTCCGGCGGGCTGGTTCTTATGAACGCCCAGGGATGGGAAACCAAGGATGGAAATTTGCGTGGCTGCACTCAGACTGTGACGATTGCATTCGATGCCAAGCACAAAGCATCGATCCAACGAGTAGCGGACAAAAAACAAAAGGACTATTGAGGTGTGTTCCACTTTCGCCGCCAACGCCACTGCCTTACTGGCCGCTTGCGGCATTTGCACCAGCGCCGTCGCGAGCGACCTGCATCCCGTTGTCGAAGTGCAGAGCGGTTACTTTTTCGGCGCGACGAAGGATGGGAAATGGATCAAAGCCAATGAAGCGGCAAAGTTGCTTCCAGAGGAAACAACATACCGGATTTATGGACTGACCGAGTCGGTCGGTGAGGCGAGAGGCGGCAAAGCGAAGTTCGAGGATAGTCCATGCGAAGAAACGTTGTTCGTCACGTTGTCGGATAAGGCTGAAAACGGTGTAATCGCGTTAGCGGCCCCGTGGAATGCATTGCCGCGAAAGCCGCGAATCGCAGATACAAATCAAAAGATCTACGTCGACGCGGTACGCGATTTTCTGAAAACGAAGGGGATCGACCAGCCGAAAGTCAAAATCGAAAACATTTTTCGTATCGATTTGGACGGTGATGGCGAGGATGAAGTGGTAATCAGCGCGACAAACTACTTCAGCAAGGACGACAGTGTGCCAATGCGATCGTCGGCTGGAAGTTATTCGATGGTGTTGTTGCGTCGAGTGGTCACCGGGAAAGTGGAAACCCAACTGATTGAAGGAGAATTTTATCCCAAGGCTTATTCGAAGGCTGCACAAGACGAAGGGCGCTTCGACGCTCCCAATGCTTACAAAGTCATTGCGACGCTTGACCTGGACGGTGATGGGAAAATGGAAATCGTCCTACGTTCCCACTACTACGAAGGCGAAATGACGACGATTTATCAATGCGACCCGAACAAAGCACAAGCCATGCTTTCGGTAGGTTGCGGCGCGTGACAGCCATTTGCCGCCAGACACTCAGCGATTGTCGGACTCTTTCTTCGGCTCGAGATACACAAAAGTGTTTTTCAGGGCGTCTTGCAGTGCGCCGGAATCTTTCTTGTAGCTCGCCTGGTCGCGCGATGAGAGAACAATGTAAGCGACCGCGTGCGGAAGTTGGACGTAGCCCACACGTTCCCACTGTGAGTAGCTCTTTGTCGCGGGATATTCGTTAATGAAATAGTCGTGGCCGTCCCTGGTTTTGCCGGCAGCCACCTTCTCCTTCGGCGTTCCGTGCTTGGCCTTCATGTCTTTAATCGCCGCTGCGACGAATGCGTTTACGTCTTCATATTGTGTGCTGGCAATCTTCGCATACATCACCGTACGGGCGTCTGACCACGATTGGCCTTTCGGATACAGGACACATGGCAGGCCCTGCTCTTTACCTGCCTCATTATCGAGAACCCAGCCTTCAGGCGCACCGATGTTAAATGCCGCTTTTGGGCCGTAAACAATTCCGCCAGCGTACTGACCTTGTGCTGCAACTCCACAACGAAGGAGCAAAAGTGCTATACAAACCAGCCAAGTTGATTTGATCATAATTGACTTCCGGTTGTGCACTGTTTGACCGATGCATACAAGCGAACAATTCTGGGCGAAGGCGTGCGACCCGGCTAAAACTCAAACTGATATTTCGAACACAGTGGATCTAAGCGCGACCCTCAAAACGCATTTTGGCTACGACCAGTTTCGGCCGTTGCAAGAGGAGATCATCCGAGACGCACTGGCGGGACGCGATGTGTTTGTGCTTATGCCCACAGGCGGCGGCAAATCGCTTTGTTTCCAATTACCGGCACTCATGCGCGAGGGACTGACGATTGTCGTCTCGCCACTCATTGCGCTGATGAAAGATCAGGTGGATGCGCTGCAAACCAGCGGGATTCCAGCGACATATCTGAACTCGACACTGGATCGAGAGGAAGCGAAGAGGCGTTGGCGCGGCCTGCATCGCGGCGAATACCGGATGCTTTACGTCGCCCCAGAGCGGTTGATGCTGGAAAATTTTCTGGCGCGCGCGCTCAACTGGAACATCGCGCAGTTCGCGATCGACGAGGCGCATTGCATCAGCGAATGGGGACACGATTTCCGGCCGGAATACCGCGAGCTCAAGAAATTGCGGACACATCTTCCCGATGTGCCAATGATGGCGCTTACAGCGACGGCCACGGAACGCGTGCGAACGGACATCATCAAGGAACTGAAACTGCGCGACGGCCGCTGTTACATCGCGAGTTTTAATCGGCCGAACCTCACCTATCGCGTCATTCCGAAATCAGCGCCTTACGAGCAGGTTCTCGCCCTAATCCGGAGCCGACCGAACGACAGCGGCATCGTGTACTGCGCCAGCAGAAAGAGCACCGAGTCGCTGGCGCGAAATCTGAACGAGGACGGCGTCGGCGCGAAACCGTATCATGCCGGCCTCACATCGAGCGAGCGCACGAAGCATCAGGAGGCGTTTCTGCGCGACGATGTGCGAGTGATCACCGCCACGATTGCGTTCGGCATGGGCATCAATAAGCCGAACGTCCGTTTCGTGACGCACTACGATCTTCCAAAAAATCTCGAGAGCTACTACCAGGAAACCGGTCGGGCCGGGCGCGATGGATTACCGAGCGAATGCGTGCTGCTTTTCAGCCCAAGCGACGTCGCCAAACAGATTCACTTTATTGACGAAAAAGCTGAGAAAGAGGCGCGCATCGCGCGGGAGCAACTTCGCCAAATGGTCCACTATGCGGAGACGCGCGAATGCCGGCGTGTCGTGCTGCTCGAATATTTTGGCGAACAATTTCCGCAGCAACAATGCAATGGTTGCGACAACTGCCTGGAGCCGCGCGAAACCATCGACGGAACAGTCCACGCGCAAAAATTTCTGTCGTGTGTTTATCGCGTTCACGCGAAGAGCGGATTCGGCTTCGGCTTGAATCATGTCGTTGATGTCCTTCGCGGTGCAGACACGGAATCAATTCGGCAGCGATATCACAACGAACTCTCGACCTACGGAATTGGCCATGAGCTCAAACGGGAAGAGTGGCAGGCAATCGGCCGCGAGCTGCTGCGGCTTGGCTTCATCGAGTGCGCTCCTGGAAAATTCGCAACGTTGGCGCTTACAAACGCCGGCCGTGAAGCCTTGCGCCAACGGACGGCTATCACGTTGACTAAACCCCTTGAAGTTGTAGCTCGCGAGGCGAAGGCTCGCGCCGGCGCAATCGAATGTGACGAAGTGTTGTTCGAGCGTTTGCGCGGTCTGCGTCGGAAACTGGCCGATGAACGCGCCGTGCCCGCCTACATTATTTTCTCTGACGTGTCGCTCCGGGAAATGGCGAGAAATTATCCCACGACGCCAGGCGAGTTTCGACGCGTCGCCGGCGTAGGCGAACAGAAGCTAAAGGATTTTGCCGAGCCGTTCCTGAACGAGATCAAAGATTATCTCGTGACGAATTCGCCGAGGACATTCTCTGAAAATGTAGACGTCCTAATTGCAAAACGCCGCTCCCGCTTAAACGACAGCCAAAGAGAAACATTGCGGCGCTTCGAGGCCGGTGAAACCGTGGACGAAATCGCTCGCACGCGCGGTTTTGTCCGCAGCACGATTTACAGCCATCTGCTGGCTGCAATCGAATGCGGTAAGCTCGCGAACGCCAGCAAGCGATTCTTCACCTCTGCGCAGGAAAACGAAATCGCTGCCGCATTTCACCAGGCGCCCGACGCAACACTTGTCGACATCAGCGCATTGCTCGGCGGCAAGTACGATACTGGCCTGCTACGAATCTTCCGTGCGCTGAAACAAGGAGCAACGGCTCGTCAGCCGTCTACAAAAGGTGCCAGCTCTGAAGCCATCACTCGCTGGTAGTGCTCTCTTGTTGTTCTGTTCGCTTGCGGATGCCGCCAGATACTTTTGTAGAGCTAAATTTGGCCTGCGGTATATCCCAAACGGCTTCTACGTGCCCATTCCATGCGCGATCCGATGAACGCAAGTCATCAGTCATCATGTTCGGACTCGTTTCAGCCGATGCATCGATCAGAACACGGTTCGTGCCCTCAAGCTTAAATGCAGCGTCCTCAACAAAGATAAAATCGAAAAGATCGTTGTAGCGCGTCGCCTTGGATTTGCGGTAGTTCGGCAGCAACAGGTCATGCGCCTTACGCGCGATGTTCGTAATGCGACTCGGCTTGCCATCGCGAAGCTCAATCAGAAAAACATCTCGCGGTCCCCATTTGCCATTCAGGGTGATCAATGTGACCGAGCTATCATCTGACCATTCTGCCTCCAGGCTACCGTGACCTTCGTGCTCGAAATATGGAAACTTTGTCGGCAGCGCCTGTAACACGTGGAATGGTTGTAACGCGACCAGGTAGTCTTTGATACGCTCGGGATGCTTTGCCCCTTCCGCAGCTTCTTCGGCTTCTAATTTTGGATAAATCAGCGCGGTGTTCTTATCCGGCGAGATGGTGGTGCGGGCGATCAGATAATCTTTTGCGTATTTTTCCGGCAAGCCTGTCGAAGAATCACTTTCGGATTCTGCCTCTGCCGGTTCCGGTGCGGGCCGACCGCCTAAAAACACACTCTTGGCGCCATCGGATGCGAATTTTGAAATGGCGCCGCTAAAGCTTTCCGCCACGAAAAGATTGCCCGAGGGATCAAAGGCAAAGCTACGAGGTGAGGTCGTTACCTCAGCGAAATCGGCTTGAACACCGGTAGGCGAAAATTCGAAGATCGTGTTTCCAGTATCGCCGACAAAGACGTTGCCCGCCTTATCAATAGTCAGTGCGCTGACGGTTATATCCGTAGCGAAGTCGCTCCTGGCCCCGCCACGGTCGTATTTGAAGATACTATGTTTCAGTGGAACTCCGGCATAAAGATTGCCCGCCTGATCACACGCCAGGATCTTAGCTGCAATTTCCGTGGTGGCGAAAGTGCTCTTCTCTCCCTTTGGAGTAAGTTTGTAGATCGAGCCGGTGTCCCAATCGGAGACGAAGAGATTGCCTGACGGGTCGATTGCCAGGCTGTAAGGGAGACCGACGCCGGTGGCAAACGTGCTTCGGGTTCTGTCCGGACTGAATTTTAGAATCGTGCCGTCGACGTGGTACTCGCCACTTGGGCTTAACACAAAAAGATTGTCCGCCGCATCAAACGCAAGCCCGTTGCCATTGGACAAACGCACCCCGGCCACAAAAGCGCCTCTCGTTCCATCGGGCGCGAATTTGAAGATTGTTTCGGCGGCATGATCTGCAACAAAGAGATTGCCAGAGTGGTCAAAAGCCAGGGCTGTCGGGTTGTTCAAATCAACTCCGCCCGCGCCGTACCCGGAAGCCTGCAGCGTTGCCAGGCACACCACGCCAAGGACAATTCGAACTCTCATAAGACTCATCACGCACGCGACGATTATGAAGGTGAAAAGCGGCCTCATTGTTGTGGCGTTAATCCGCCGTCATTCATTAACATTGTCGAGGCCGGCAAATTTCCAGCCGGTTTTGGTTAGTTCGAATAGGAAGCGAATAGGTGCGTTTTCCCGATCGTCTGGAGTTTCCTTGAAAGGACAATAGATCTCATACCGCCCGGTGGATTCCTTGTGCGGTTTCGCGCTTCCAAAACATTGCGCGGCATTGGCCTCGCCTTTAAAGATTTCGTTATATCGTCGCAAAAAATCTTCCTTGTTCTTTACGGCTTTTACTAAATAGGGCATCGACAGTGAGAATTGGGTCATCTCCGCGACCGCGGCTTTATCGCCAGCGATGACGGCGGATTTAAACTTCTGCCAGAACGTCGAAAAGTCGGACTGCGCAAACGCGTTTGGAAACGACAACACAATCAAAATGCCTGCTAACCAAGCCTGCGTACAAGTCACCGGCCACGGCTGGCAGACGCGAACAGACGCAAATGAATTCAGTTCCGACGTCGTTTTATCTATGTTCACGGGCGTCATTAGCGGATGTGCTGAAAAAACCGCAACTGACCGGTTACGGCTAGGGCTGCGCAGCTGTGTACACATATGACAGCGATTCGCCGAGCGCAGTGATGAAATCGTGAAGGTGCCAGCACTCATGTCCTCGCTTTCGCAGCACCAAGTGCACCGTGTGCCGTTCGGGCGGGCGCTTGGGCTCAAGCACGTACGGATATGACATGGAGACAACTGCCATATCCGGCGACTCCGTCTCGACGGAGAAGCGAACCGGCTTGCCAATTTCTCCGTCCTGGGCTCCAAGCCAGGGGTCGTAATCAAAATGCCCGACCTCTCCCTTCGAATATGCCCATTCCTTCTTGAGCAGCGCTCCAAACTCTGGCGTGGTGAACTGCAAGATAGGATCTGGTGCGCCGGCATAAAAGAAATAGTGCTCGGAGTAGAAACTGCGTGCCCAATCTGCGGCCTTCGGGCAATCAGCGACAGCTGGGCCCGCGCTGATCAGTGCTAATACGACGAAGAAGAATAGTTTCATGCGCAGCCCAACAGAGAATTCGGCCCCAAAAATCTGCAATTGAAGGCAGATAAAATCTTCATGATCCGATTGCCTTCGAGTCGCCTGACAGGGATCAACATTGTTGCCAGGTCGACAATTATTACGACGATAAGGGATTCATTTAGGAGTTTCACAGCTTTGGAAAAAACACGCTCTGTGCGCCCGCGTGGCGCGGCGTTGAACCATTCGCCCGTAAACGCTCTCTGGACGTTGAACATCTATTTCGCTTTCTTTAGACGCTTTTCTAACTCGGCCGTCCGAGCCAGAGTCATTTTTGTCACTTCACGATGGGCGGCATCGGTTGGGTTTCCCTCGGCATTTCCCTTGGAGGCTTGACCCGCGGCGTTCCGCCGATCAATCCACGCGAGCTGTTCTTTCTTTAACCCGTCGCGCTGTAACGGGGAAAGGCTGTCGCGCAGCGCGTTATAAACTTCATTAAGGTGACGATCCGCCTCGCGAAAACTCGCATCCGCACTGAGCTTCTCCTGATCAGTTGTTTGCGCCGGGCCAGAAACATCCTCCCCAGCGTCTTCCTTTTCGATCTCCTTATCGGACATCTGGTGAGTTTTAACGATTTTCCAGTTGCCAGCGGCGTTGAACTTTAGCGTGAACAAGAAAGCGGCCCTCACTTTGTCAGAATTGCGTCGATAACAAGGCGCATAAAGGATTGCAGTACTGCTGTCAGTCCACCCGCGAAGTTCCAAAACGTCACTGTTGGACGAGCAATCGTGTGGGTTAAACTTCTTGGGCTGGTGTTCTTTGAGTAATTGCACCAATTGGCTGTCCTCTGATAGGTCGTCCGCCGGTGAGTGCACTGCTACCCATTTGCCACCGCGCAGTTCGAAAAATGCGACCGATTCAAAGCTATATCCGCGGTGGCCATGAACACTATAGTTGAACGCAAACCGTTTTGAATCCGGCGCCCAATCCAGTCCGCCGCGGCCGCGGTCTTCCAAAAGATCGAGTACCACCTGGTGTATGCCTGCCTCTAGAATTCTGGGTTGCTCCCCGCCGACGAATTCCCATTTGTTGTCGGGAGAAGTCGAGCTCACGTCCACCGTGAAGCTGCTACTGGTTCCATCAGGTGTGAATTTGAGGATCGAGTGGCTGTCCGGGTCCGCCACAAAGAGATTGCCCGCTCCGTCAAAGGCCAAGCCCCCTCTGACCCCAGACGCGAACGCGCTCTTTGTTCCATCGGGACTAAATTTAATAACATACTGGCCGCGATCGTTTGACTCAAAGAGATTGCCCGAATGGTCAAAGACCATGCTGTTAGTTTTGAAACCTGAGCCTCCGACTGTG
>DATBDJ010000031.1:0-35553 GCA_036269995.1 Candidatus Udaeobacter sp. | reverse complement strand
TGCGAAGGGAGAGGACCCGCGGATAAAACCGCGATGGCCAACATCACTGGGAGGATGGCTACCGTTCGAGTCCGCATAAGACTCTTCAGTTTCACGCGCAACCGGTATATCAGACCGCGGCTATCTCGGTCAAGCTGCTCGGGAGTCCGGCGAGTCGACAGCTGCTCTCGCATGCGGACGGCGTAATGCACGACATTGCTCGCGCAATAACGGGTGAGTTGTTGGCAATGCGCAACCTTGCGACCCATGCTCGTCGATCTTATATATAGAAGACGCGCTCAGCGCGAGAGAGTCAGGAGGTCATAATGCCAACGACAATTGCTGCCCCGAAAACTAAAAAGGCTCCGGCGGTTCCGGAAGATTTTCTACCGCTTGAGGGCACAGATCACATCGAATTTCATGTTGGTAACGCCAAACAGGCGGCGCACTTTTATCAGAGCGCACTCGGTTTTCAGCCACTGGCCTACAGCGGACCTGAAACCGGCGTGAGAGATCGCGCCAGTTATGTGGTCCGGCAGAACAAGATCACGTTCGTTTTAACCACGCCCCTTCGTGCGAGTCATCCAATCGCCGATCATGTTCATAAACATGGCGACGGGGTGAAAGCGATCGCATTGAAAGTGAAGGATGCGACCTCTGCCTGGAAGGAGACCACGAAGCGCGGCGGCAAAAGTTACATGGAACCGAAAACCCTTGAGGACAAACACGGCAAAATTGTCCTTAGCGGTATTCATACGTACGGCGAGGTGGTGCACGTGTTTGTTGAGCGCGACGATTACACCGGGCCGTTCATGCCGGGTTTTGTGAAATGGGAGCCGGCGTTCCGCGCGGCCGAGACGGGATTGCAGCATGTCGACCATTGCGTCGGCAACGTCGGATGGAACCAGATGAATCCGTGGGTGAAATTTTATGAGGACGTGATGGGCTTTCGAAACATTCTTACCTTCGACGATAAAGACATTTCGACCGAGTACTCGGCGTTGATGAGCAAGGTGATGAGTAACGGAAATGGGTTCGTGAAATTCCCGATCAACGAGCCCGCTGAAGGCAAAAAGAAATCGCAGGTGGAGGAATACCTCGATTTTTACGATGGCGAAGGAGTGCAGCACATCGCCATGGCTACGAACAACATCATCGAAACCGTCAGCGATCTGCAGGATCGTGGGCTCGATTTCCTGAAAGTACCTTCTACTTATTACGACACATTGCTGGATCGCGTAGGACACATCGACGAAGAACTGAACGCGCTGAAGCAACTCGGGATTCTGGTCGATCGCGATGACGAAGGTTATCTGCTCCAGATTTTTTCAAAACCGGTACAGGATCGCCCGACGCTCTTTTTCGAAATTATTCAACGGAAAGGCGCAAAAAGTTTTGGCAAAGGCAATTTCAAAGCGCTTTTCGAGGCGATTGAGCGCGAGCAGGCCGCGCGAGGAAATTTGTAATCTGTCATGTTGAGCGAAGCGAAACATCTCAGATTGTCTGTCTTGGTAGAGTGCACTAAAGAGAAGCGAACGATCAGAGATTCTTCGCTGCGCTCAGAATGACAACGTAAACAAGGGAGGATCGACAATGCCGTATTACCAAAAACTTGGCGAGATACCGCGGAAACATCATATCTGGTTCCACCGCAACGGCGCCGGACCGGGTTATAATAACGAGGGCATTTACTACGAGCACGTAGTCACGACCGAGGGTTTCAACGAAGCGTTTTCGATCATGTATCACCTGCGGCCGCCAACACGCGTCCGTAACGTGAAGCTTTTGAAGTGCCAGGAGCTCAAGAAAGTCACTGACAGTCCGCTCCGGCATCATCATTTGAAAACGGCCGATATTCCTCGCAGAGGAGATCTCTACACCGGCCGCATTCCAATTTTGTTCAACGAGGACGTGATCGCGTATCGGGGACGCCCTGAAAAGGCTTACGATAAATTTCAATACTACCGCAACGGCGGTGCCGACGAAATTATCTTCGTATTCAAAGGTGGCGGCACGCTCGAGTCCGTTTTCGGTAAACAGAGGTATCGCGCTGAAGATTATATCGTGATTCCGCGCGGCATCACCTACCGGCTCGTTCCAGACAACGTCGAGGAGGAAGACTACTTGATTCTCGAGTCCGTGGGGCCGGTGCGTATTCCGCACCGTTATCTGAACAAGGAGGGCCAGATCAAAATGGGCTCGCCATACTCGGAGCGTGACCTTCATGGTCCAACCGAACCGCTGGCGGTCGACAAGGATGAAGATACCGAAATTTTAGTGAAGGACGGCCCGCGCTGGACTCAGGTGACGATGGCGCATCACCCATTCGATGTTGTTGGCTGGGACGGCTACGTTTATCCGTTCACGTTTAATGCGCAGGACTTCGAGCCGATCACCGGTACCGTTCACCAACCGCCGCCAATCCATCAGACATTCGAGATTCGCGGTTACGTCGTCTGCACATTTGCGCCACGTCTTCTCGATACCCATCCAGAGGCCGTCAAAATCCCGTGGGTACACGACAACGTTGAAGCCGACGAAGTGTTGTTTTACGTGCGAGGAAATTTTGGTTCGCGTCGGGGGATTGAACCAGCTTCGATCACGCTGCATCCGCGCGGGATTCCGCACGGGCCGCATCCCGGTACGATCATGGCGAGTAAGAATGCTACGCGAACGGAAGAGCTGGCGGTGATGTTCGATACGCAACATACACTCGAGCTCACCGAGCAAGCTGTTGCGCTCGACGACCAGAAATATCCGCAGAGCTGGCTGGATTAATTCGTAGCACACGCTTCCAGCCTGTGGAATGACTTGGCAGCTTTGCCTAGCTATTCAACGCGTTGGCAGCGCGGGACGCCCGCCCGGTCCGACAGCTTTTTAGAGCTGACCTCCTTGAGGCGGTGCACAGTCGAGGTAAATTCACCCCATGCGCGATGGAAATTCCGAAATTGAAACTGAGTTGCAAGCGGCGGAACGCCGAATCGCCAAAATTTCACGCTGCGGCGCCGCTCGCGTTGCGAACATGGAGCAATCCTTTCTCAATTTGCTCGAAGCCATTGGCGAAGATCCGGAGCGCGAAGGTCTTATTAGAACGCCGGGTCGTGCTGCGCGTGCATTCGAATTTTTAACAGCCGGTTACAGGCAGAGCCTGGACGAGGTGATCAACAATGCGCTGTTTGAATCCGAAGCGAGCGAGATCGTTCTCGTCAAAGACATCGAGCTGTATTCGTTGTGCGAGCATCATTTGCTTCCGTTCATCGGGAAAGCGCACGTGGCTTACATCCCAAATGGCAAGGTTGTTGGTCTGTCGAAGACCGCCCGGATCGTGGACATGTTCGCGCGACGGCTTCAGATCCAGGAAAACCTGACGATGCAAATCGCCGATGCGCTGATGAAAGCGCTGCATCCGCGCGGAGTTGGCGTTGTCATCGAGGCAAAGCATCTCTGCATGATGATGCGCGGTGTTGAGAAGCAAAACTCGGTGATGAAGACCTCATGTTTGCTGGGTGTCTTCAAAGAGGACGCCAGGACGCGCTCCGAGTTTCTCTCGCTGCTAAACGATTAGGAAGATAACCTGCCAGGCTGTCTCGGCAGGATGGCAGCCTGCCAGCCGAGCCAGGCAAGCTGCTGACTTCCAGTGACCCAGCCATACGGTCCGAAATTTCCCTCGTTGCGAAGCATTAATTAGAGGCCGTCCCTATCAGGTTCGAACAGCAATTCCTTGTTCCTGTTCGACCCAAGCGCCACTAGCTGCGGGCGTACTGCTGGCTCAAGCGAGCGAGCGCAAGAGCGGCAAGAAACAGCCCGAAATCGCGCAGGGCGATGTCGAAATATCCGGGAATCAGTAACAGATTTATTATAATCACCACAAGCCAGACAGCGACGACGTACGCGAAGATCCTCGGCTTAAACCAAACTCCAATTCCCGCTACAACTTCGATTACGCCGACAATAAGCATCAGCGTGTGCGCGGGTATGGGCGAAGCGTTGGCTACTACTCCAGGAAGATACTGGTCCCAGTTGACCAGCAGATGGAAGAACTTGTCCAGGCCGGCCAGAATCGGGGCAACGGTGAATCCCGCATGTAGTATCCAATATGCCTGAAACGCTGGTGAACTCGCGGCGGTGTGCGATTGATCAGTGATTGTGTTCATAGCAACAAGTTTGTTTATTCTATAGTAATAAGTCAATATATTATTTGACTATTTAGTTCAAGCAATTTCTTGGTACGAAATACGAAGCTGGTATGGTTACTGGATGCCTTTGCCCGGTGTGCTGAATTGACTTTGGCTCACTGAGGTTATTTAACTTCGAACCGGCACGAAGGCGCTGCTCCGCGTGTGCAATGTTCTTTCACGGACGAGCCAATAATCTCGGTCAGCAGCGATTCCGCCAGCAGGCATGCTTCGGGATGATTCGCCGTCGCAGCTGCGATTGGACATCCGTTGCCATGGATAAAATGTTTGCCATTTTCCTCATGGAAAGTGGCCGCCCCCCCCAACTCCTTAAGAATCTCGAGCGCAGCATCAATTCTCTGCTGTCGGCTTTTACCGCGCAATTCATTCAGATTTTCCTCGGCAACCTGTCGGCCAGCGGCGCGCATTGCCGCGCGCAACTTTTCTGGTTTCATACGCCGCGCGAATGTCGACATAAGGAGCGACACCAGCCGGCCGTATGCCTTGGGAAAGATTTGTTCGGCATCAGGCCCGAGAGCATAGGTGGTGTGGGGTTTGCGCACGCCTGGTTTACTGCCGGATTGAGCGACAAGTCGATCCCGCTCCAGGCTGGCCAAATGTGCTCGCACGGCGTTGTCGGTAAGGCGCAAGTCTTCCGAAAGTTCATTTACAGTCCGCTCTCGTGTGCGCAACAGGTTCAGGATTTTTCCCCGCGTGCTTTTGAACAACCGCTCCCGCCAGCCTATATGTTTCATTGACTTAAAATCATGAGAATTCCGAGTAAGTCAAAAGAACAGTTGACTAATTCCAAGCTGATCCTTGCGTTCACGCGGTTGTTATTGGCTGAGGCGGCGTGACTTTATGCTGCTAACCGTCAGCAAACGTCTGGAATTTTCCGCTTCGCGGCGACTGTATGTCGACCGCTGGAGCAAGGAGGAAAACATGTCGGCGTTCGGGCCGGAAACAGAGGCGCGCTACGGCAGCGGCCGCAATTACACGGCGTATTTTGTTTTCACCGGACCAGTGGATCCGGCTACCGGAATGCTGATCAACATCAGTGAAATTAAGGATCGCGCCGGAGGAATTTTGCGTGATCGTTTCGATCACAAGTTTCTCAACGAGGACAATGCTTGCTTTCGGGAATTTGTGCCGACCGCGGAGAACGTTGCGCGACAACTGTATCGAGACGTGGCCCCGCTCTTCTCGGATACCGAAGCACAGCTCTGCGCCTGTCATTTGACGGAGTCGCCGGAGCGAAGCGCGACTTACTATTCGACAGATGTTTGCGACGCCAATCACTGGTTTGATTTTTCGGCGGCGCGCAAAACGATGTCGCCTCTGCTGAGCGCCGAAGAAAACGCCCGCCTCTTTGGGTCCGCGACGGCCGTACACGGACACAATTATCGTGCCCGCCTGTCATTTCGCGCAGAGCGACTCGAGGGAGTGGCGATCGCTCGTTACGACGCTGTGGAGGAGTGTCGTCGAGCGCTCCAGAGCGAACTGAATCACCGTTATCTCAATGAGGAGGTTGTCGGACTACAGGGGCGTCCCATCACAACGGAGAGTTTGGCGAGTTACATTTACGAACGGGTAACAGGAATAATTCCAGTGAATCGCGTTCGCTTGCACGAACGCGACGATTTCTTCGCTGAAGCGTCCGGGAATAACACGATTTTTTTGGGATTGCAGGTGCCGTTTCATGCGGCGCACCGGTTGCACGCAGCAACGCTTTCGGAGGCGCAGAACGCAACACTCTACGGCAAATGCAACAATCCGACTGGGCACGGCCACCGGTACCTGACGGAAACAACGATCGGAGGCGAATACGATTCGCGCAGCGGAACGCTTTACGATTTCATTGAATTTGGCGACGCTATCGAAAAATCGCTGGAACCATGGCGGGATCGCCATTTGGATCTCGAGACGAAAGATTTTTGCGCCACAACCTCCACCGGAGAAAACATCGTCCGCGCCCTTTGGCCAAAGATCGACAATGGTGTTGGTCACCGGTTGGTCCGGTTGCGCTTGTGGGAAACCGCCAACAATCGATTCACGCTGCGCCGAACGTAGACAACGGTAGGATGGGCCGACGGCGGACCGTCCATTTCTCGAGCCGCCATGAGGCGCCCCGGCGGTCGTGCCCTACCATTTTGGATTCGGCATTGGACGTTGGGTGTTGAGCGTTGGACGTTTCTGCACCAAATGAAGCGCTATCTCATAACCGGGGCGAGCCGCGGGATCGGACGCGCGATAGCCGGGAACCTCGCCGCTGCAGATGTGCAGCTTCTGCTGCATGGGCGTGACCCGGTCGCTCTGGCCCAAACGCGCAAAGCGGTCGAGACACAGTGCGCCAAAGTCGTCCTGTTGATCCACGACCTGGCAAACCCTTCAGGTGTATCGGACCTGATCGCAGAAGTTGGCCGAGAACCAATCGATCTGCTCGTGAATAACGCCGGGATCGCGGTGGTGAAACCATTCGCAGAAATCACCCCCATCGAATGGGAGCAGACCGTCGGCGTCAATATCACGGCGCCATTCATGTTGACGCAACATTTTGCTCCACGAATGCCGCCCGGATCGAGCATCGTAAACATTCTTTCAGTCGCGGCGAAGACAGGTTTCTCGAACTGGAGCGCCTACTGCATGAGCAAGTTCGCTCTTGAAGGATTCTCACAATCCGTCCGAGAAGAATTGCGAGACCGCAGGGTTCGAGTCATCAATGTATATCCCGCCGCGACCGATACCGACATCTGGAGCCAGGTGGAGGGTAAATGGCCGCGTGACAAAATGATGAGCGTAACCCAGGTGGCAGAGGCCGTCGCCTTCGCTCTGGCGCGTCCAACCGAAACGCTGGTAGAAAACATCACGCTCTCGAGTCTCGCTGGAAATCTCTGATTGATGACGCAACCTTGGATGTTGTAGCCACGGCTCTGTGAGCCGTTTCCGATTTCTATGATCAACGCCTTGCAGAGCGAGCTTACGATCAATGTTGTTGCGTCGATCATTGTATCGTTACTCTTTCTTGCTCTCGGTTTTCTGTGGGGAAAATACAAGGAGCGGCGCCGAAAATTTGGAAGGAATCTGGAGGAATACGATTTCTATCCGTTCGTCGTGAGTCGCGAAAATTTTGGCGAATTCAGCATGAAAGATTTCCGGCTGGGAATGCATTACTTCCTCAAGAATGAAGATCATACCGCTGCGCGGCAGCTCATTTTTATCGGTGAGCAAAACAATGTGCGGACACAACTCGAGCCCGTTGAGCAAAAGGTCTACGCGCAATTGTTCGATAAATACGACGGCAAAACGATCGCCGACGACACACATGAATTCCTCGAAAACTACGAGCACATTGTGCGGTTGATCGGGAAATCGTTTCCAAATACCGGAATCGAAATTCTGCTGCACAATCTCGCTGACCCGGCGCACTCACTCATCACGCTCGAAAACAACGTGACCGGCCGGCATTTGCGCGATGGTACAACGAACCTGCTGATTGACCTGAAGCGCCGGCAGTTGCTGAACGAAGATAAATTGAATTACGAGCTGAACATCGGCGCGCGAAAATTCAAATGCACAACGATACCGATTAAACGGAAAGAGTTTGGAATCGTCGGGGCAATCTGCATCAACATTGACGCTAATTACATCAGCGAAGAAGTGCTGAAGGATCGGCAACGAATCGAAACGTGGTTCCAAAACTTCCTTCGGACCGACATGCAATTGGACGAGAACATTCTCAGTAAGGACGAATACGCGAGCGCGCTAAAGGGCAAGCGCCATTTCAAAGATGAAGGATGGTAGTGCACGCCTTTGGCTGGTCCACGCGCAAGCCAGAACGCTCGCTCTACCTTATTTCGGTGAGGCTTGGAGCGTCGCCTGGTATTCGGGTTTGTTGTGGTATTCGACCAGTCGAAATCCCCAGCTGATCAGCGTCGCGAGATCTTTCGTCTTCGCCTTCTTCTCGTCGAGAAACTTGTCGATCTTTATCCTCAACTCCGGCTGTTGATCCGTCGTGGCGAGGATTTCGAAAATTGCCATCGACAACAGCCAGTCTTCGGGATGCTCAGCCTGTTGGGTCTCCCAAATTTCACCGAGCCGCTCATACCCGGTCTTACTCTCGCGAATCTGCCGGACCTGCGCGTACAGATTTTCAAGGCGCTTTCGTTTCGCATCAGACGGGACTTTGATGGTTCGTTCCTTCGGCACCAGCGCCACCTGATTGTAGGCGTCCTTGTCCGCCGCTCCGTTGAACACGGAGCTGATCCGTTCACCGACCGCCATGTCGAACACGCCCCATTCAGGGTCGAACAGAACGCGGTCACCGTATTTGGCCGTGCAGTTTGAGAATATAATCAGGAGTAATTTCCCATCGCATCGCAAGATTTTCTCGACCTTGCCGGATACTACAACCCCGCTGACGAACTCAATTTTGGATTTTCTGCTCTCGACAATCCCGAGCGCGTGCAACTGATCGTTTGTGAGTGACTCGGGCGCCGCCGGTGTTTGCTTCCATTTGCCGATCGGGGAACCGAAACCTTCCGTGTGATGATCGACACCCTGGCCTTCCAGTTCTTTGTCGCGGAATGCCAGCGCAGTCTTGCCGGTCGTCCGCAGGTAAATCGGCGAATTGTTTTCGCCGGTGATGATTTCGGTAAAGATGCCGCTGACCTGCAGGCCGGATGAATATTTGCACGTCGCAACGTTGTGACATTCGATCGCTTTATTGATGCCTTCGATTCCGCCAACCTGATATGACATTTTGCTGGCAAATTCTTCGAGCACACCCATCAGGTGTTGAAAATCGCGGCAGACAAAAAGCTGCGGTTGTTTCGTGGTGATATCGAATGCGTAAGTCTGCGCGTCGATGGAGTAGGGAATCTTCTTCACGTTTGCCTCGAGACAGGAAACAGATTCCCCAATCGAAGAGAGCAGACCTGCGCCATAAATCTTTGGGTTCTCAAGTGACCCGATGAGGCCGTATTCGACTGTCCACCAATGTAAGCGCGACAGCAGCGCCATCTCCGATGGTTCGTCCAAATTTTTTTGTCGATGTTCAACCAACTTGGTTGCTTCCTCGACTTCTTTCAGGTCCGCGTTCGGATGTTCCTTCAAAATCGATAAATGGCGAATTGCCTGATACAGCTCGAAATCTTTTTTCGACGACATCGCTTTCGCGCCCACTTCGCCGAAGCGTTGCAAATATTTCGAGTATTCGCGATCGACAATGATCGGCGCGTGACCGGCCGCTTCGTGTACAATATCCGGCGCCGGTGTGTATTCGATGTGATGGATCTGGCGCATGTCACAGGCGATCACGAGCACCTTATAAGCCTGAAACTCCATGAAGGCTGCTGGTGGGATAAATCCATCCACAGCCACTGCGCCCCAACCGATCTTCGACAGAATATCGTTCATTTCCTGAATGCGCGGGATGCGGTCGAACGAGATGCCGGTGTTGAGCAGGCCTTGGAAATAAACTTTGTGCGCGTACTCGCGGAGGAAGAAAATGTTCTGGCGCATGATGAATCGCCAGACGGCGTGGTCAACGGGCGTGTAGTCGGCGTAACGCTGATCGACCGCAAACTGAAGCAAATGTTTCGGACAACTGGCCACCGCAGCGTTGTCGTAGCTGATACCATTTTGAGAATTCATCGAGCACCTCCTTGGGCGAATCTAACTTATGATTCGTTTACGGCGTCAGCAAGGCTGTTTCCATTTCATGCACCGTGTTATCCCGAGCGCAGCGAGAGACCTGACACAAGCTGGTTGATCATACAATGCAATCAGTACTCGCCTACTTCGATTGCGAGATCCTTCGCCGTCTTTGCCGCTGAGGATGACAAGCAGAGAAAACCGCGTTTAGGATCGGGACTGCCGTCCGCGAATCACCCGTTTGGCAATCCACGCAATCACGATGATCGCAATCACCCACGGCGTTAGAAACGCCATCGCCACGCCGATCATTCGCAGACTCCACATGATTGCGCCGGCGCTTTGCGCGAGCGTGCGTCGCAGGGTGGCGAGCGGGCCGCTCTCGTGTGAAACGATGTTGCCCTGGCTATAAACCTGGATTGAGATGTCGGCCGGCGCGTTTGCTTCATCAACCTGTGCGCCAGTGCGGTCCTGGCGCTGCACGCTCAGGTTTTCGACTCTGCCGAGAGAATCGAGCGACTGGATGAGGCTGTTGTAGTTCTTCATCGGCACGCGCAGTGAAACGTTTGCGTACTCGTGCCCATCCGGATCGCGTGAAAAGGACGAAGTGCGAACCCGCCCGGCTTGCTTCTCAGCGAGACTGCGAAGCGCCTTTGCTTTCTCGTCCACTGACGAGGTGCGAATGCGCAGACTCGTCTGCTGCAGAGCTTGCTCTTGCTCCTCGCGCGAGATCGTGATGTTCAACTCCATCTTTTCCCGCTTGGTCTTCGCGTTTTCAGATCCCGAGGCTGCGGGACTGCCGCTCTGTGCGATGCGTTCCGTCTGCGTTTGGAAATTCTCGACTCGGCCGAACAACTTCGTTTTCGCAACGACGGCGTCGCTTTCTTCAGGCGCGACCAACAAGCTCATTGTCGCCGAAACGCGCCCTGAATAGTCGCGGTTCAGCTGTGCATTCGTGACCTGGACCTTGGGCGACGCCATGCTTTTGATGTCGTTGTAAATTTTTTCGACATCGGGCGCATAGAGCGCCAGTTGCGCGCGCTCTTTCAGCAGGAACGCCGCCGGTTGTTCCATGTCTTTTTCGGCGAGCGAAATTGTGACCGTGGCGAATTGCACCTGTGAATCCCAATACTTCAATTCGCCCTGCATCTTTTCGATCTCTTCGCGCACGCGACCGAGTTCCTTTTCCACCTGAAGCAAATCGGAAACCTTGCCCGTCTTCGTTTTCAGCATGTCGATTAACCGCTGCTCCATTACGCGCGCATTCTTCAACCGCGCATCAGTATCCAGATAGGCCTTCGTCACGTCTTCGGTGCCGAGTGTCTGGTTCTTCAGCTCGCCCACTGTGCGAAGTTTTTGCAGAAGACGATCCAAATTTGCCGGTAAGACCTTGAGAATCACCTGACCGCGCAGCTTTCCGTTTGCCTGCTTTTGGGAATCGGTGGTCGCAACGTAGCCGTGTTCTTCGTTTGCGAATGCGGTGATTCTCTGGACGGCATCATCAAAGCTCACGATTTCGAGTTCGACAGTCGCGTTGCGGATCAGTTTACGATTGGCGAGCTCTGGCGCAGGCGTTTCGCCGGGCTTGTCCTGAGCTATTTCAGCACGCGCGGAACTCTCAGGACTTGGTGCGATCGCCAGGGTCTCGGCGGCCTCAGATTGGGCGGCTTTCGCTCTAACGACTGTTGCGGGGGCCGTCCTCGCATCTTCAAGCTCGCGTGGACTCGCAGGTAAGGACGATGGCGCGGGGGCTTTTAGTGCCAGGGTGTTTTGTGGCCGGCCACCGAACGCATCTGATTTATCCAAGGCACCCGAACGCAGGGCCACCGACGTACCATTCTGCGACGGCGAAGCTACCAATTCCACTGCCCCACCGTCTTGGCGATCGCGCAGTGCCTTCACGCTTTCGCCTGTGATTATGCGTCCGATTTGCACAAGGCCAAGCAAGACAGCGGCGACAGCCGTAATCTGCACAGCGCGCAGACGGATTAGATTTGCGACCAATTCAACGAGCCCGCGCCTTTCGGGAATCCGGCTGCGAAAATCAGCCAGCATTCGCTGCTCAAAACCTGCGTCGGGCTTTTCCGCGGTAAAAGTTTCTTCGAGAACTCTGTTCATAGTTTTTGTTTGCTGGTGCGTTGTTCGGCAGGCGCCGCATTCCACGAGGTGCGTGTGAAGCGCGGTGCGTTCCTTCTCCGAAAGCTCGCCGTGGACATCGGCTGCGAGCCAGTTGTCGATTTCCTCGTGAATTGTTGCCATAGGTCTAATCCATTGATGCCAGTGCGGGACGAAGTTGTTTGCGCATTGAAGCCAGCGCGCGACCGAGAATCCCCCGCAGCGCGCCATTGGTCAGGCCGAGGGTGCTTTCGATCGTGCGGTAATCCAGTTCTTCGAAATAACGCAACGAAAGCGCAGCGCGATGGAGCTCTGGCAAACTCGCCAGTGCTGAGTGCAACCGTTGGTCCATTACCGTCGTATCAGTCGATTCGGCGTCGTCTGTTTTCATTGCTTCCCGGGACAGCGGAACGCTTCGACGCCGCCGTAGGACGTCATGCGCGCGATGACGCGCAATCGTCGCAAACCATGCAGGAAATTTTTGTGGATCGCGCACGCGCCAGCGCGTCTTCCAAGCTTTCACCAGCGAGTCCTGCACAACGTCTTCAGCTTCCTCACGGCTTTGCAAAATACCGTAGGCGATTGCGAAAAGCGTTCGACTGTGTGTGCGTATCGTCATTTCAAATGCTTCTCGATCCCCTTGAATGGCGGCCCGGTATTGTTCGCGTTCTGTGGGATCCATTTTTGTGATCACAAGCGTAGACGCTCGAGCACGCGAATCCGCGCGAATTATTTTCAAGAAGCCTTGCTGCTCGCTGTCATTCCGAGCGCGCAGCAAGGGACCTCACACAAGCTGATTGATCATCCAATTCGGTGAGAACACGCAAACTTCGACTGTGAGGTCCCTCACGTTCGTTCGGGATGACCACCAGGAGTATCAAAAAATGATGACAGTGTTGCCGACGCTTACCAAGTCCTTCACTCGCGCGGCGTCCCAGTTTGCCAGCCGGATGCAACCGTGACTGGCGGCGCGCCCAATCGTTTCCGGATTGTTGGTGCCGTGAATGCCAATGCCAGGTTTATTTAAACCCATCCAGAGAACGCCGACGAGGTTGTTCGGCCCGGGCGGGAGATTGTAATAATTTTCCGTCCGCACTCCGTAGTTGAGCATGCCTTCGTCATATCGGAACCACGGCCACACGTTAATCCCGAGAATCTTCCATGTGCCCACTGGCGCCGGCAGGGTTTTCGATCCGGGCGTGATCGGAAAAACACAGACGAGCTGATCGTGATCGAAGACCTCCAGCAGATGTTCGTACGTGTCGACGAAAACCTTGCGGGAGGCGAATGCAGGATTTTCAGGGACCTTTTGTTCCGTGAATTTTTCCACTTCAAAAGGCAAGACATTCGGCACTTTGAGAGTTTCGCCGGGCTGAAGGTGTTCCCAATTCTTGCCGGGATTAAGTTTCTGGATGTACGACTCGGCGGAGTGGAAACGTTCTGCGACGAATTCCAGGAATGAGGTATAAGGCAGCCATTTTAATTTAGCCTGCTCGGCATGACCGGTTGGAATGTCACCGACCAACTTCAGATCTTCGTCTCTGATGGTGTACGTCGTGTAAGTCACGGGCACTTGATCGAGCATCCACTGATCGACCGCGCCGGTTTTCGACATTGCGTGCGCGTGCTTGTATGAAATCAGCGCTTTGCGAAAAAATTCACCCATTTTTCCGTCGATCTTCCCCGGTCCGAAATCACTGTTGTCCAACAGAATTTGCAACCGGGTAGCGGTCTCCTCGTCGTAATTCGGCAACGCAACCGGATAAACCCTGGGCGGAGGAGTGGCTTCCGGAACAGCTGATTGCTCCTGCGCAAAAGCAAAAATTGGGATCAAAGCCGCTGCGATAATGAGACAAGACAATTTCATCGACGGAAGTTATGTGTTGTGCATCCTCAGGCGCAAACGCGTGTCACCTTGATTCATCGGGCACCGGTCGGAGGACCACTGCTGATTCGGTTGGCAAAAGCCATTGCTCGGGAGTAGCGATGGCCGCCGCACCTGCTCCGCCATAACGGGGAGAGTCGCTTGTCCATTGCGTTTGCCATGCGCAGCTCGACGGCGGGGCCAATAAGGGCTCGGACGCAGGATGCAAAGCTTGCTTTGCTCCAAGGTTCACAAGCAACAACCGGTCATCGTCCTTGCTCGAGAAATATCTCAGGATGAAACTTGTACGTCCCAGGACTGCGCCATCGATTTTGCGGGGACTTTGTTGACGAAAGCGCGAATCTTTTCGTCGCAATGTCAAAAGATCGATATGCAGGTCGTAAAGTTGCCGACTCTTCTCTCGCTCGGCGAAATCAAGTTTGCATCGGACGAATGCTTCCGGATCGTCCGGTGCCAGCATTTCTTTTAGCGTTTCTTTTTCGCTCAGCGATAAAAAGGCTGCCAGCCATTCGGCGCGGCCCTTGCGGATTGCTTCGCGCACCGACGCGTCACCGATATCTGAAAAAAAGAGAAACGGACTCGACGCGCCGAACTCCTGTCCCTGAAACAGCAACGGCGTCCACGGACCCAGCAAAAGAAGAGCAGTCATGGCGCGATATCGCCCGGGTGAAGTTTGGAAGCGCAACCGTTCACCTGTTCCCGTATTTGCGATTTGATCGTGGTTTTCGAGGAAACAGACGAAAGCTTCAGGGACAGTTCCTAACGTGGACGTTCCACGCAATGCTTTTCGCCAGGAGAGCGCCTGGCCCTGATATAAAAATCCATATTTCGCCGCGGAAATGAATTCCTGTGGAGTGCCGGAATAATCTGCAAAGTAAGCCTGGTTGCGACCAGCCAACGCAACGACGGCGCTGTGGTGAAAATCGTCGTTCCACATAGCGTCCAAACCATCACCGCCTTCGCTCAACGGCCGCGCCATCTTCGCCTCCTGCAGATCATTCTCGGCTACGAGGATGATTGAACGCTTTCCGGCCGCTTCGCGGGCTGCGCGTCCGACAGCACCAATGATGTATTCAGTGGATTCATCTCGAATTGCGTGCGTTGCGTCGAAGCGGAATCCATCAAAATGAAATTCCTCGATCCAGTAGCATCCGTTCGTGATGAAAAACTCACGAACGGGTTGTGAATTCGATCCGTCGAAATTGATGGCGTTTCCCCATTCGTTTTCCTTTTCCCGAACGAGATAATCGTCCGAAAACATTCCAAGATAATTGCCGTCGGGTCCGAAGTGGTTGTAAACAACGTCCAGAATAACGCCCATGTGTAGCGAGTGCGCGCAGTTGATGAAGGCCCGTAAATCGTGCGGCGTTCCATACAAGTGGCAGGGCGCAAAGAAATTTACGCCGTCGTAACCCCAACCGAATTGCCCCGGGAAATCCGCGATCGGCATCATCTCGATAACGGTGACTCCAATGCGCGCCAGTTCCTCCAACCGCTCCGCCGCCGCGCGCCACGTTCCTTCTTTCGTAAACGTGCCGATGTGCATTTCATAAATGACCTCGCCTTTCAGCATGACCCCAGGCCACTGGGAATCAGTCCAGTGAAATGTTGCTGAATCGATAACGCACGAGGAGCCGTGCGGCCCGTCGGGTTGAAAGCGCGACGCCGGATCTGGATAACAGTTCTCGTCGCCGTTGAGTCTAAACTGGTAACGCGCGTGCGCTGCGACATTGATCGTCCCACAAAAGTATCCGCCGGGCTCCGGCGTTAGTGCGTAAAACACTCGCTTTGAGCTCGAGGCATTTTCAACGGCAACGTCGACTTCTCGCGCTTTCGGCGCCCAAACACGAAAATCGGTTTTATTCTCGTCGATTAGTTCGGCGCCAATAGGGTAGCGACGTCGGACGCGATTAAATTTGTTCCTTACCGGTGGCATGAGCGCACCAACATTGCGGGCGCTGGCTGGTGAAGCAACCAAGGAACCGTGGCTTCCCAGCCGTCGGGCATCCTATTGTCAACGGCTGCCCAAGCGCCCTTTGCCTGGGCACATCGCGCTTGATCGGTGCTGGCAAATCCATTCACAATCCCGCGCATGAACGGAGCCGAGCCGAGGATCGAAATCTTTAAACCGTTTGGTGAAGCGTTTGAATTAACCAAAAAGATTCTCTTTCAGCCGTTTGATCTAAAAAAATGGTTCGTGATCGGCTTCACCGCGTGGCTCGCGAACCTGGGTTTCGGTGGTGGCGGCGGTTTTAATTACCAACCTAACCGCCGCGAAAATATAGAGAAGTTAAGCGATACATTTGGCCAAATTCCACATTCGATACTCGTTACAGGCATTTGCGTCTTGATCGCTCTGGCTCTCGTTCTTGTTGTGCTGGTTGCCTGGCTGCGAGCACGCGGACGTTTCATGTTCATTGACTGCATCGTCAAGAATCGCGGTGCGGTGGCCGCGCCGTGGCGTGAGTTTCGCACGGAAGGCAATAGCTATTTTCTGTTCTCGCTGGCAGCTGCGCTTTGCTTTCTGATATTCGCGGCGCTGCTTTCCGCGCCGTTGATTTTCCTAGCAATCAGAGGCCGTTACTACTTATCTCTGCACCGGGATCGGCTGGAACCGTACGTATTATTGGTAGTTGCCGCATGGATCTTCACCCTTGTATTCGTCGCTTTCATCTGGGCGCTCATATCCAACTTCATGATTCCCATTATGTACCGCCGCCGCTGCCGGGCGTACGATGCGTTTCGAAGCGCTACTTCGCTGATCACCGCGCATCCCGGCGAAATCGTGTTGTACTGTATATTCCTGATTGTTTTAGCGGTGACGAGCGTAATCGTGGCATGCTTTGCGACCTGCGTGACGTGCTGCATCGCCGCGATCCCATACATTGGCACCGTGATCTTGCTGCCCGTGTTTGTTCTGTTTCGCAGTTTCTCGTTGTTGTTCCTGCGGCAGTTCGGTCCGGATTACGATGTATGGGCGAGTTTTGTCCCACTGGAATCTTCGCCTCTATTGTCGTCGACTCCGCCTGTGTTGCCACCTTCGTTGTCTGAATCGAATCTGCCCCCTCAACCGCCTCCAGTCCCGTGAATCTTACGGCTGGCCGCTTGAAAGAAACGCGGGACTAGAAACGTTTCGCACTTCAAATGGAAAATCTCGACGAATAATTCTACCATGCGTCTAGTTTCAGTTATGAAACGACAAGTCATCCTTTATGGCATGGCGATGGCGACCAGCGTCTCGATTTGTTTTGCAGTACCGACTCCAAGCAGCCAGATGAAGTCGCGGCAGACGCAGGCGGCTATCATGCGTTTGGAGAAAATCGTCACCGAAGCATTCAAGAACAAACAGGTCGAGACGTTTAAGAAATATCTCGCGCCGGAATTCGTTGGACTCGACCCAGACGGCTTCAAAAACGTCGATGCCGAACTCGCCGACGTGCCAAAATACGACGTGCGTGAGAACTCATTTGCGGACATGAAAGTAGCGCTCCCGAGTGCCAACATGGCCGTCGTAACGTACAAAGTGACCACGCAAGCCACGCATGGCGCAGAGGATACGTCGGGCACCTATAACGTCGCAAGTGTGTGGGCGAAGCGGGACCGCAAATGGCGTCTTGTCTTTCACGCGTTTACAAAGAGCCAATAATCCTGGAGACGGCGTGCAACCGTTACGTCCCCACTTGAGCAAAAGAAATCAATGTAGTCGTTTCTCAAACGTTTCCCGCTTTCGGAGGCGGTAAAACCGCAGGCGCAAATCGTAATTCGCCACATGCGCGACAAGATTGTTTCCAAAGTTGCTAGCGGGCCGAAGTAGAAGCGGCGAGCTGCTTATGGTATAACCTCAGCGATGGATTGGAACTGGGACGCGATTAGCGCGCTCTCCCAATTGGTAGGTTCCTTTGCGGTTGTTTTGTCGGTGCTTTATCTCGCCGTGCAAGTGCATCAAAGCACGCGCATAGCAAGGCTTGCGACACAGGACGCAGCTGCCGCGGCGTTGCGCGATGTTACCAAGCCTTTGATGGAGAACGCGGAATTGGAGCGGATCTGGCGCATTGGCCTTGAAGATCTGGACGCGCTATCAATCGAAGACCGTGCGCGGTTTTTTCACGCGGCGTACCAATTTTTGAAAGCATTCGAGACAATTCATTCCCATTATGTGTATGGACTGATGGACAAACAGCTGTGGGAAGGATGGCTTGGACTCCTTCGGCACTACGTAGTTGCGCCTGGCATGGCGAAGTATCTGAAGCTTCGGCCTGAAGTTTTCTCCGAGCGGTTTCGGGCCTTCGCTAACTCGCTCGAGCCGCCGGCAGACCAACGGACTGTGGGAACTCTTGTAGCAGAGCCACAAAGTGACAGATAATGTGATGCAGTCAGCGCGACTCCATTTGGGCACCGCAGCGCGGCATGCTAGACGTCGATCACTTACAAGCCCCTGGGACAGGAATTACAAATTTGCCGTCCTTTTCAGCGACGAAGTTCTCTGAACTGCTGCTGGAGCTGCCATTGGCATCTTTTTTCTCAACCTTGATAATCATCTTTTTGGTCGGCTTGAGTGTCAGGCAAACCTTGCCTCCGCCAGGCGAATCCATCGGCGCACCGGCTTTTTTCGCGTCCTCAGCCGTCAGATTAACCAACTCGATGCTGGAAATTTTCTCACCTGCTTCGCCTGATTGCATCATTTTGTAAAAACCGACAATCGCCGGATCCGCGCCCTGTGTATAGAGAAATGATTCGAGTGTCGCCGTATCCTTACCTTCAAACGCTTTTTTGTATTTGTCAGTAAACGCCTTCTCTTGTTCGGGCGTGGCAGCTTCAATCGTAAAGCTGACGGAAACGAGCAGGGCAAATAATAGACCACAGAATTTGGCATAAGTTGTCATGTTCGTCAGCGTATCCGGCCAGGTTTTGAAGGGGCAAGTCAAATTCAGAAGATCATCGGTTTGTGAGCTTCCCTTCAACATCAAAAAACGGTTGCCGCACAGAGGTTTCACGGCTTAGTGCTCGCGAGTCGGTACGATGAATATTCACGAATACCAGGCCAAAGAGTTGCTGCAAAAATTCGAGGTAGCGACGACGCGTGGAACAGTGGCCACGACGCTTGACAAAGCAGAGCAAATCGCCCGCGAACTCGGAGATGTTGAGGTTGTCGTTAAAGCGCAAATCCACGCAGGTGGTCGCGGCAAAGGCACCTTTAAAAACGGATTTAAAGGCGGCGTACATGTTCGGAAAAGTCCGAAAGAAGTGCGCGATGTTGCGGCAAAAATGCTAGGCCAAACACTCGTCACCCACCAGACGGGCGCGGCCGGTCGACTCGTGAACAAAGTGCTCGTCGCAGAATCGGCGGATATCAGCCGCGAAATTTATTTCGCCGTGCTCGTCGACCGTGCGACAGCTGCGCCAATCATTGTCGCCAGCACAGAAGGCGGCGTGCAGATCGAAGCGGTCGCGGAAAAATCTCCCGAGAAAATCATTCGCGAACCAATTGATCCACTGGCGGGACTGCAGCCATTCCAGACGCGAAAACTGGCGAAGCAACTGGGATTTGAATCTTCGGAGCTCAAAAGCGCGTCAAAACTATTTGAAGGGTTATATCGCACGTTTGTGGCGTTCGATTGCTCGATGGTCGAAGTCAATCCGCTGGTGCTTACGACTAAAGGCGAAGTCCTCGCGCTCGATGCAAAGTTTAATTTCGACGACAATGCGCTATATCGGCATCCGGAGGTCGCAGCGATGCGCGATGTTGCTGAAGAGGACCCGCGCGAGGTTGAAGCGTCAAAACACGGACTAAACTACATCGGCCTGGATGGCAACATTGCTTGCCTCGTGAACGGCGCAGGGCTGGCCATGGCCACCATGGACATCATCAAGTTTTACGGCGGCGAGCCAGCAAACTTTCTCGATGTCGGCGGCGGCGCGACGGAAGAGCAGGTGACTGAAGCTTTCAAAATTCTGATCGCTGACAAGCACGTGAAAGCGATCCTCGTAAACATTTTCGGCGGAATCATGAAGGTGGATGTCATTGCGCAAGGCATCATCAATGCAGCGAAAAGCGTAAAACTGTCAGTGCCGCTTGTTGTTCGATTGGAGGGAACGAATGTCGAGCGAGGAAAGCAGCTGTTGAAGCAAAGCGGCGTTGCATTGATTCCGGCAAACGATCTTGCGGACGCTGCACAGAAGGCTGTTGCTGCTGCGGCAATCCGAGATTGATGAAGGGGTTCGCATGATTCAAGCGACACCGACGATGAAAGCGACGCGAAGGCCCATCGCACTCCAAAAGCACTGCGTGCGACAGGTGCCCAAGGAGTACTCTTATTTCGCGGAAGCTTTGGGAGTGCGCGCGCGTCCTGGCGCTGCTTTGGCGATCCTTTTGCTTGCGATAGCCACTAGGGTTTGCGCGGAGGAGCTTCCGCGCAAGAGCAAGAGTCCGCGCGAAAAGTATCCGAATGTCGACGTGATCTATGACTCGGTCACGGCGCCAGATGGCAAACGACTGCGCACTATCATCACCAAACCGCATGGTGCGAAGGAAAAACTGCCGGTGATCTTCGTCGCGGGCTGGTTGAGCTGCGATTCCGTCGAAGCACCCGCGGACACCAAAGACGAGAGCGGTTTAGTGTTTCGAGGTCTCGCGCAGTTGCCCGAGTTCGCTCTGTTCCGTGTGGACAAGCAAGGAGTGGGTGACAGCGAAGGAGTTTGCAGCGACACCGATTTTGAGTCCGAGCTGAGCGGTTATCGCGCAGCCTTTCGCGCATTGAACCGGTACGATTTCATCGACCTGCGCCGAGTTTACATTCTCGGCATCAGCAACGGTGGCGGCTTTACACCGCTTATTCCTCAATCCGACGCTGAACACGCGCAGGTGCGCGGTTACATTTCAATCGGCGGGTGGGTGAAGACGTGGTTCGAACACATGCTCGAGATCGAGCGGCGTCGATTCGCGCTATCGGGAAAATCTCCGGGCGAGGTGAACGACCGCATGCGAGGCACCGCGTCACTTTATCATGAATGGCTCATTAAAGGCCGACCCGTCGATGACATTTTGAAAGAACAACCGCAGCTCGCGGAACTCTGGCCGGAAGGAAAAGATCATGCGCATCTTTATGGCCGGCCGCTGGCGTTCTATCAGCAGTTGCAAAAATTGAATCTCGGGGCTGCATGGTCGCGCGTGAAAGCTCCAACGTATGTTCTTCGCGGCGTTTTCGATTGGATCATGAGCCGTGAAGATTCCGAGCTGATTGCCGCCTATGTAAATCGGAACGGAGATCTGGCATCTTTTTACGAAATCCCGAACACCGGTCACACGTTTCAGCATTATTTAAGTCTTGCAGACGCATTCAAAGGCAAGCAGGCGCCATTCGATCCCAAAGTGATCGGACTATTAGCCGATTGGCTGCGCAACAAAGCCATCACACATGAAGATTAAGAACATCGCATTTGTAGGAATTCCGGTGACGGATATGAAACGCGCGCGTGAATTTTACGAAAATGTGCTCGGTCTAAACGTTTCAGACGAAATGATGAGCGGAAAATGGATCGAGTACGTAGTGGGGGATAACACCCTGGCAATCGCGAATGTTGGTGAACAGTGGGCGCCCTCGGACCAGGGCACTGGCGCTGCGCTTGAGGTGGAGGATTTCGACGAGTTCATTAAGCACTTGAAGAAGCAACGGGTGCATTTCGCCGTCGAACCCTTCGAAACGCCGTGCTGTCATATGGCACTCGTCCAGGATCCGGATGGCAACAAGTTAATCATTCACAAACTTAAACCCGAAAACGAAAAAGGAGCCTGCACATGATTACAAACGAAGTGGCCTTCATTGCAATTGCGGTTTCCGATAAGGAACGCGCGCGGAAATTTTACCAGGAAACACTCGAGCTCAAACCGAGTTCAACTCAGATGGACGGCGCGTGGGTCGAATATGATCTTGGCGCAATCACAATCGGAGTTGGCTGTCATCCCGCATGGAAACCTTCGCGTGATGGAACCACAGTCGCCTTTGAAGTTGACGGCATGGATGATGCCGTCGCGAAGCTCAAAGAGCGCGGTGTGACCTTCGACATGGAAAAAACTGAGACGCCAGTTTGCTGGATGGCACAATTTCGCGATCCAGACGGGAACAAGTTGGTGATTCACAAACGAAAGAAGTGACGAGTCACCCGCCTTCCCTGCCGCGCGGCAGGCGAACGACGAGTGTCCAAAGAAGCCAGGATGCACAAATGAACAAAACGACATTGGAATTGTTTTTGACCCTTCTTATTTCGTCATTCGTTCGAGCTTCCTCATTCGTCATTCATCATTCAGACCATGTCAGTTCTTGTTGATAAAAACACGCGGCTCGTCGTTCAGGGCATCACCGGTAGTGCCGGTGCGTTTCACACGCGTCAGTGCATGGATTACGGAACGACCGTCGTCGGCGGCGTCACGCCCGGAAAGGGTGGCCACATGTTCGACAAAAAGGTGCCAGTGTTCGATACCGTCTGGGAAGCACGACAAAAGACTGGCTGCAACGCTTCGATGATTTTCGTGCCCGCTGCTGCGGCTGCCGATTCGATTTTAGAAGCCGTCGATGCTGGAGTCGAACTCGTCGTTTGCATCACGGAAGGAATTCCAGTGATGGACATGATGCGCGTCAAAGCGCTGATGCGCGGCAAACAGACACGACTGATCGGCCCAAACTGCCCGGGAATCATCACTCCGGGTCAGTGCAAAATAGGCATCATGCCGGGATACATTCACAAGCCCGGCAGCGTGGGCGTGATCTCACGCTCCGGAACGCTCACGTACGAGGCAGTCTGGCAGCTGAGCACACGCGGCTACGGACAATCAACCTGCATTGGCATCGGCGGCGATCCGATTCATGGCCTCTCGCATCTTGATTGCGCCAAACTGTTCAACGAGGATCCCGGAACAGAAGCAATGATCCTGATAGGCGAAATCGGCGGCGCCGCTGAAGAAAAAGCCGCCGATTGGATAAAAAATAATTGCAAGAAACCAGTTGCAGCTTTTATCGCTGGGATGACAGCTCCTCCCGGGCGGCGGATGGGTCACGCCGGCGCGATTGTTTCCGGCGGAAAGGGGACAGCAGCCGGTAAGATTGCAGCGCTCAAAGCGGCCGGCATCGCTGTTGCTGAAACGCCGGCAACGATCGCGGACACACTCATTGCGCGCCTCAAAGAGCGGCCATAGCCCTGTGGTCGCACCTGCGTTTCAAAGTTTGCCGTGAACGACAGATGAAACGGATTCTCTTAATCGGTGTCGGCCGTTGGGGTGCGAATCATTTGCGAGTATTGAAGTCGCTGCCAGTCGAGCTCTTCGTTGCCGATCACCGTGAGGAACGACTCAAGGATATTCCACGGAGTCATCGCAGCACCGATGCCCGGTCATTTTTCGCCAAGGTCGATGCTGCGGTCGTCGTGACGCCGGCTCAGATCCATTTCGAAATCTGCCGGGAGTTGCTCGAAATGGGTAAGGACGTGTTTGTCGAAAAACCAATCACACTTGTCGCAAATGAGGCGAAGACGCTGGCGCAACTCGCGGACAAGATGGGATTGATTTTGCAAGCTGGCCATATTTTCCGATTTGATCCGGCATCGTTATGGATGCGTGATGCGATCGATGAAGGCCGATTTGGCGATCTCAAGATGCTGCGGGCGAAATTCAGCGGATTCAAACGTCCCCGGCAGGATACCGGAGTAACGTTCGCCGACAGTGTTCATTTTATCGACCTGTTTAATTTCTTGCTTGATGTGCCGCCACGACGCGTCCACGCAGTCGTACACGATTTCTTCCATCGAGGAATGGACGACGAATCGTTAATTGTGTTGGAGTACGAACGAGCGAAGAATCCGTCGATATTCGCGACGATTGAAGCAGGCTACCATCTGCCGGGCAAGGACCGCGAAGTTGCGGTCGTCGGGACTTATTCTTCCGCAGTTTGCGATTACAATGTGGCACAGTACAAGATCAAAACGTTTGAAAATCGGCACATCTGCAAAGACGGCTTGATAACAGCCTTGGAAGGCGCAGTGCACCAACTCGAATTTCCTCCGGAAGAACCGCTTCGCGCTGAGTTGGCGGCTTTTGTCGATGCGATTGAGAAGCGGAAACGGTCGCCGGTTGACAGTTGGGCCGGTTTCCAGGCTGTCCGTGTAGTCGAAGCTGCACTCGAGTCGGCGCGAACCGGAAATTGGATCGAGATTGGTGAATGATCGTCAACTCGGGCGCCATGCAGAAATCCGTCGCCTCTCCCATTGGCAAGGAAGAGGTAGGGTCAGGGTTGAATATAGCAGCCACGCCGCAATCCAGACCCCTCACCTCAATCTCTCCCTGACGGGGAGAGGGGGGACACCTCAGCATTGAATGAAAAAGATCCCGCTTTCCCGTGTTTTTCTAAACGAAGAGACTCGCGAAGCTGCGCTGCGGGCCGTCAATTCGGGCTCGTACATCCTGGGAAAGGAGTGCGAACAGTTTGAAGCCGAACTGGCAGAGTACGTGGGTTCGAAACACGCAGTGCTTTGTTCATCCTGGACAGCCGGCGGATTTCTTCTTCACCGCGCCATGGACCTGAAGCCGGGTGACGAGATTCTCGTACCGTCGCACACGGCGTTTCCGACCATAGAACCAATGATGCACTTTGGCGCGAAACCGGTATTCAGCGACATTGACGAAACTTACTGCCTCGATATCCATCTTCTCGAGGCGTCGATTACACCGCGCACTGTCGGCATCATGCCCGTGCATCTTTACGGGCATCCGGCCAATCTCGATCGCGTTTTCGATATCGCCAGCAAGCACCGGTTATGGGTGATCGAAGACTGCGCGCAAGCGCATGGAGCGCGGTTCAAGGACAAACGTGTCGGATCGATGGGCGAAGCCGGCGCGTTCTCGTTTTATCCGTCGAAGAATCTCACCGTCATGGGAGATGGCGGCTGCATCACAACGAATGACTCCGCGCTCGCGGATGACCTGCGAATGCTGCGCGATCACGGACGCAAATCGAAATACATTCATGAGGTGCCGGGGTACAATCTGCGGTTCAATGAAATTCAGGCGGCGGTCGGTCGCGTCGAACTGCGGAATCTCGACAAATTGAACGAACATCGACGACGCGTGGCTGCTCGCTATACGGAACGTCTGAGCAATGTCGTCAAGACGCCTGGCGAGAAGGAATGGGCACAGGCTGTTTACCACATGTATGTCATCCGGACCGGCCGAAGGGATGCGCTCGCGACGCACTTGCAAAGCAAAGGAATCGGCACCGGCATTCATTATCCAGTCGCGAATCATCAGCAGCCGGCGGTAACAAAAATTTATTCCGATCTGCCGAAGTTGCCAAAAACCGAAGCCGCGGTGAAAGAAATTCTATCGCTTCCAATTTACGGAGAATTGCCGTTGGAGGATGCCGACTACGTTTGTGACGCGATCCTGGAATTTTTTGGCGACTAATATTTGGAGTCCGACGATCCCGAGATGCCGGGACCGCTTTGAAAGCGCGGACATGTCTGCGCATTGCGGAGTATTATGAACGCGCCTGAACTGAGTCTCGTCGTTCCATGTCACAACGAGGAAAAGAATCTACAGCCATTAGTTGCAGCGATTCACGCGGTCCTCGATCCACTGGTGCTGGAGTATGAGATCGTCGTCACGGACGACTGCAGCATGGACGATTCCTGGAGCGTTTTAAAACAGCTCGCCGCGAATGATCCGCGCTTGCGCATCCAGCGTTTCGAATCTAACTGCGGTGAATCGGCGGCAAGCTGGGCGGGGATGCAGGCGGCACGTGGCCGCTACATCGCCACACTCGACGCTGATCTGCAAAACGATCCAGGCGATTTGCCGGCGCTGCTCGAAGGGCTGAAGAATGCGGACTGCATCTGCGGGACCCGCATCACAACACGGGGTGAGGGCGATAACTGGATTCGAATCGCTTCATCGCGGATCGCCAATTCGGTGCGCAATAAATTGTCAGGCGAGAATATCACAGATGCTGGCTGCACTTATCGTGTGTTCAAACGCGAATGCATCGAGCATGTGAGATTTTTTAAAGGCGCGCATCGCTTCCTCCCGACCTTAATTAAGATGGAGGGATTCCGAGTCGCCGAAGTGCCGGTCTCGACAAAGCCGCGATTTTCGGGCACCAGTCATTACGGCGTCTGGAATCGCTTGTTTAAATCCTTCCGCGACCTGCTCGGCGTGCGGTGGCTAAAATCGAGACAAATCCGATACGAAATCGCTGAATGAATTAATCATCTATGAAAATACTTGCCCTTATTGCTATCACTTGGGTTGGAAAAGAGTACCGATTCCTCGGACTGGACTGGAGCTACATCATGGTCCTCGGCTTCGTTGGAAATGCTTTATTCTCGATGCGTTTTCTTGTGCAATGGGTCGCTTCAGAGCGACAGGGTGAAAGCGTCATCCCGGTGTCTTTTTGGTACTGGAGCATCGCCGGAAGTGCGATGATGTGCATATACTTCATTTTTCGGCGAGATCCCGTCGGGATTCTGGCTTACCTGCCGAACTCGCTGATTTACATCCGCAATTTGATGTTGATCCGGAAACGCAAATTCGCGTTTACGGCAGCCGCGCCTTCACAACATCCGCGCGAAACGACGTAGGGCGTCGCCTAATCAAACAGTCAGTGGCGACCAGGAGCCGGTGAAGTTGCCGTTACGGCAGCGCCTACTCGCCGCTAGGTAAATTTGCTGCCTTCCAATCCATTGCCATGCGGATGCGGGCGCGTCCGCTGGGATGATCGTAAAAAATAAATTCCTCGAGCGGAGAGGGTTCTAGCTTGCGATAGGCACCCAGTTTGAGTGCAATCTTCGCCATTCCGTCCGGTTCGCGGGAAGTATTTATCCCGAACGCATCTGCTTCTCGTTCGGTCACACGCACGACAGTGTTAATGAACGGTGTGGCGACAAAAACTAACGTGCTGAAAATCAAAATGAGCACCGGCAGTCCGGCCGGATCGGCAATGCTTCGCACACCCCACCTTGCGCCCCAGCGCTGGATAGCCGGGTCGAAGAGGACGCGAGTAAGCGCGAATCCAATGAGAGCGAAAATTGCGAAATAGGTCAACAGCTTCGCGCCGTGATTCAGAACGTAGTGGCCCATTTCGTGGGCCATTACGGCGCGGATTTCAGGAATGCTGCATTGCTGAAGCAAATTGTCATTAAGCGCTATTCGCGTCGTGCCGAGAAAACCAGCTACGTTCGCGCTCACGCGGGTGGTCTGGCGTGAAGCATCGACTTCGAAGACTTGTTTCACAGGAATTTGATTCGCTCGCGCCATCGCAAGAATCGGTTGGCTAATGTCTGCTTTGGTCAGCGGTTTGTACGTGTTAAACAGCGGCTCGATATAAACCGGCGCAATCAAACCGATCACGAAAGCGAAAAACACGACCATCATCGTGCTCCAGATCCACCACGTACGAGGTGCTCGGCGAAAAATCGCATAAAGCACGACAAGTAATAACGTGCCTCCGGCGATCATAAGGCTGACACCGATCAACTGGTCGCCAAACCATCCGCCGAACGTCTGAGTAGCCAGGCCGTATTGATGTTCGCGAAAAAAGTTTTCGTACAGATTAAGTGGAAAACTCAAGACGTACAAAAGAAGCAGGTAGGCGACCGCATAGATCGCAACATGGACATTCCTAAAATCCGTAACACGCTCGGCAAAATCGCGCAGTCGCGCCGAAATGCACGAGCCGAGCAGGACAATCGAAATGGCAACAGGGAGCAGAAAGTTCCAGACAAGCATCCAGTAGCCACCCTCGAAATATGCGTCTGACTTCTGGCGTTTGTCGGAGGGGACGCTCGCCAGCCACGTTCTTGTTGCGGCAGCCGCATCGAATGATGCTACGCGTTCAGTGGCTGGTTGCGGCCGAACCCTCGGCGCATTGTCCTGCGCAAGAACAGGAATGAATACGACCGGAGAGCCGGCAATGAGCAAGATCAGAATCGATCGCTTGATCACATCTGGTGCTTAATCACGCTCGATTCAAAAGCAACTCAGCGCCTAGTCGCATATTCATTAGACTGGACTAGCTGCGCTCCTTTGTAGAAGATCGAGCCGTGAAATTGCCTCTGTTGCTCGGCTGCGTGCTCTTTGCCTTGTGTGCTGTTTTTAACCTGGGCGCGCAAACTCCGGCCGCAGACCCAGAGCGGTACGGACCGTATCCTACGAACTACAAGGAGATCATCTCGAAATGGCTCGGCACGCAATTGATCGATCCCGACAGCGCGCGGATTGAGTGGACGGAGGAACCGAAGGCTGCAGATCTGGGCAAAGATGGTCAGCATCTCTATGGATATCTTGTTCATTTCAAGATCGACGCCCGCAATCGTTTCAATGCTTACACTGGCAAACAGACACACGGCGCGCTAATCCGTGGCGGCGAAGTGATCAAAGGTTTCGGTTTCGGTTATTAAATGTTAGATACAAACGAATGAAGAGAAATCCGCGCTCAACCTCATCAGGACAAATTCTGGCCATTATAATAATCGTGCTCGTCTTGTGCGGCATCGGTTATTGGTGGCTCTATTCGACCAAGCAAACGATGGCCAGCGAGGGACGAGCCTTTGGGAAGGAAGCGATTCAACGCATCGCCGTTCAGCGCGACGTTAATTTCTTTGGCTCACATTTAAGCCCGGAGGCACGTATGCAATTTCCTCCTTCTGCACAGCAGGAATTTATGAGCCGCATCGAAAAACTTGGACCACCTGTAGGTAACGTTGACGTGCAGGGAGACGTCACGTTCCAGTCACAATTCTTCGAGCCACACGGCAATTTCCACGCGCGAATCCAGTATCCAACCCAAGGCGCGGAGGTTAACGTCTCCATTTCCCACCCGGTCGGGCGATGGCAAATCGATGACGTCGCCTTTGTACCGGAACCCGCGCGTTAGGTGCGATCGGGATACCTTCTAACAGCCGCTTCCTTCTGAGAAGGTCGCCCGTCGCCACAGGGCGACCGCTACAGTAACAATCGATCGAGTGCGTCGAGACAAATTTGCGACCAACTTTCCAAAGATTCGCGCTGATTGATCAGTTCTTCCTTTGTCAGAAAGCTCAGGCCGGTAATCATCGCTTCACGTTTCTGGACTTTCGGCTGTTGCAATTTCAACACGTGGACGATTCCCAGGTGAACACGTCCAACTTCGGTCGAATCGTCGTTTAGAAGTGCGATAATTCGATCGTCGAATGGCGTATCGATCACGATTTCTTCGTTTACTTCCCGTTCCACACCGACGCGATAGGCCTCCTCATCCATCGCAAACAGCGACTCGTCGGTTTCGTTCATGTGACCGCCGATGCCGATTGAGCCTTTGGCAATCAGGCGTTGCTCCCCTGCCTTTTTACCTCGCACGTAATGAAGTACGCGATTTTGAAATGCTATCAGCGCGTACGGGATAATTTGCTTATAGCCGAAATCACTTTCCGCTTGTGGACGCGCAATAAAAAAATTATTTCCGCGCGATAAGATTGGTTTCAGATACTTCTCAGGCTCGAAACTGAGTCCCTGGAAAGTGCCAATCTCGTCGAATAAACTGCGCTTGATGACGAGGATGTTTTCTTCTGGCGCATTCACTACAAGCTAAAACCTGCTGTCATTCTGAGTGAAGCGAAGAATCTCGGATTGTTACAGAGATGTTTCGCTTCGCTTAACATGACAAAGGCACACTAAAACGAACAGGTTACACCCAGCTGTGGTCCGAAAAGATTCAAACTCGGATTGGGATCAGTTTGACCGCCGTTCGACAAATGCTGATAGAGCACTCCGACATCGATTTTCCAGTGGTCGTTCACGATGTAAGAAATGCCGGCCGCCGACAAAATGTTGAAGGTAAAATCCTGCCCTTGTCCGCCCGTAACTTGTGGATGGCTGTCGATCCCTCCAGCGCCGACTCCGCCCGAAACGTAAGGAACAAAGCGGCTTCCTGGCTGAACAAAGTTGTAGCGCATGCCCAGGTTAAACCCGAAGTAGTGGTTCTCAATTCCTTTAAAAATTGGCTCTGCCATGCCGCTGACGTAAAATTGGTTGTAGCCGCGCAGCCAGCTGTCACTTCTTATCACTCCCCAACGAATGCGGCCCGTCAAAAACAGAGCCCCGATTTGATAATCAGTGGGCGGGTTTATCGCGCCGAACAAGTAGCCGGTCTCGAGCGCTAATTCGAAGCGGTGTGGATTGAATTCCTCGATGGCGCTGACGACAGATTGCCGTTCACCTCCGGCGAACGAGTGTGAGCAGATCGCAAGGGCGACACAAGCAATGTGGATGCGCAGCTTTTTCATTCGGCCGGGCTACGATAATGGGGGCTCATCGTCTTGCAATTCTCCTATCCGCGGATGTGTGAGAGCTAAAAGCAAGAGTCGAAACGGCGATCACAGACCACCGCTACAGAATTCAGAGAGCTCAGAGCGCAACGGACTCGTCCATTCTCGTTCACCATCGATCGCCAATTTCGCCGAATGGAGCGCATGACGCGGTAGTAGCAATCGTTTTTCAAGCTCAGGCGTCCAGCCGTTCGCGATGAAACGGAGGTAAAGCCGTTCATCAGGGCCGTAGATCTTATCGCCCACGACCGGATGTCCCTGCGAAGCGAGGTGGACTCGAATCTGGTGAGTTCGCCCGGTAAGCGGCATTGCGCGAAGCAAGGTGAACTTATGGATTTCGGGCGCATGCTGTGACGGCGCCCCCGGCGGTCGCGCCCTACCACTCCATCGGATAAAACGCCGCTCAAGTTGGAATTCAGTCTGTGCCGGTGCGCCCTCCGGATGAATGGTTTGCTTCAGCCAAATCGCCGACTCTCGGTATTTGCCCTGTCGACCAAGTGGCGCGTCGACGACGCAGCGTTCCCACTCCGGCCAGCCCCAAACCACTGCGAGATATTCTTTCTTCAATCGCTGCTGCTGCATGAGCAATCCGAACCGACGCGCGGCAACGGCAGTTTTCGCCACCAGAACCAGTCCACTTGTCTCCCGGTCGAGCCGATTAACGATTGAAATCTGACCCCCATTGGCAATCTCGAACGCGAAAAGTTCGCGCAGTCCTTGCCACAACGTTCGCGCGCCATTTGGCTTTGTCGGATGAACGAGGAGAAATGGGGGCTTGTCGACGACTGCGTAATCGTCTGTTTCCTCGACTATTTTAAAGTCGAGGGTAGGCGAAGATTCGATCATTGGTGCGAAACGATAGCTACGATTCCCTTGACCTCATTCCCAAAACTGTTTTACCTAAAACGCTGCAGTCCCGATCTTATAACGTATTTGTCATGTTGAGCGAAGCGAAGCATCTCTGGCTGGCCGGTAACGAAATGGTCAGAGATTCTCCCGCGACTGCGAGGCCAGAGTGACAGTCATTAGGCGAGTATAGCTTTAATCAAAGGACTACACCTTGGAACCCAAAGAGATCAAAGAAATCAAAGCCATCATCGACTTGATGAAGAAAAACGATCTCTCGGTCTTTGAGATCGAAAAGGAGGGCTTCCGTCTCAAGCTTCAGAGAGGTGCATCCGGTCATTCCGTTGGGGGAGCCGCGCCTGCAGCGGCACCGTCACCAAAAGCGGGTCCCGCTGCGCCTGAAGCTGCGCCCGCCGCGCCTCGACCAGTTGAAACAGTACCGCTGAAGGACATCGTTTCGCCGATGGTGGGCACTTTTTATCGCGCCGCCTCGCCGGACCTGCCGCCATTCGTTGATGTTGGGAAAGCAGTCACGGAAGACACCGTGGTTTGCATAATCGAGGCGATGAAAGTGATGAATGAAATCAAAGCAGAAACGAGCGGCGTCATCGCGGAAGTAATCGCTGAGAATGGCAAGCCGGTTCAATTTGGCCAGGCGCTCTTCAAAGTTCGGTGATGCATCACCCGAATTTTAGTTGCAGGGCAGGCGCATCGCCTGCCAATGCGCGTCGCTGAGCGGGCAAGCGGAGCGCTGGCGGTACAATTACGAACTCATGTTTGAGAAAGTTTTAATTGCCAATCGTGGCGAAATAGCGCTGCGAGTCATTCGTGCCTGCAAAGAACTCGGTGTTCGCACGCTCGCCGTCTATTCAGAGGCCGACATCGATTCGCTACACGTTCAGGCGGCTGATGAATCCATCTGCATCGGGGCAGCACCGAGCCTGGAAAGCTATTTGAAAATCGATCGGATCATGAGCGCGGCCGAAATCGGGGACGTCGACGCCATCCACCCCGGTTACGGTTTTCTGGCTGAGAACCCGCACTTCGCGGAGGTATGCGAAAGCTGCAACATTAAATTCATAGGACCCTCTTCGCGTGCAATGCAGGCGATGGGCGACAAAAATTCCGCACGCCAGCAGGCGCGCAAAGCGGGCGTGCCGGTGACGCCCGGAAGCGACGGGATCATCGAGACAGAAGCCGACGCGCTGAGGATCGCAAAAAAGATCGGGTATCCCATCATGATCAAGGCGGCTGCAGGTGGAGGTGGGCGCGGCATGCGCACCGCGCATAACGAACCGAGCCTGCAGTCGGCGTTTCACAGTGCGCGCCACGAGGCGCAGAAAGCGTTCGGAAACGAACAAGTTTACCTGGAGAAGCTCCTCGTAAATCCGCATCACATTGAGTTTCAGATCATGGCCGATAGCCACGGCCGCATCGTGCACCTCGGTGAACGTGATTGTTCCATTCAACGGCGCAACCAGAAAGTCATTGAGGAATGTCCATCCCCGCTGATGACATCGAGCCTCCGCAGAAAAATGGGAAATGCCGCTGTGAAACTGGCCAAATCAGTCGGTTATGAAAACGCGGGCACGATCGAATTTTTAGTCGATCAAAACCGATATTTCTACTTCATGGAAATGAACACGCGGATTCAGGTGGAACACACGGTTACCGAGGAAGTGTACGGGTGCGATCTCGTGAAGGAACAAATCCGCATCGCTGCCGGACAACCACTTTCGCCGCACATAGTGCATGCAGAGCCGCGGCTACACGCGATCGAATGCCGGATTAATGCCGAAGATCCAGCCAACAATTTCCAGGCTACACCAGGCCGGATCGATTTTTATTACGCACCGGGTGGCCGCGGCGTGCGCATCGACTCACATGTTTATACCGGCTACACAGTGCCGCCGTACTACGATTCATTGATCGCCAAAATAGTCACCATCGGATCCACACGGATCAATGCGATCGATCGAATGCGCCGCGCGCTCGGCGAATATTACATCACCGGCATCAAAACCACCGTGCCGTTTCATGCCGCAATGATGCGAAACGGCGATTTCCGCGATGGCAAGTACGACACTGGATTGCTCGACCGACTAATTTCAGCGGGGAAACTCGAGTTCGCCTCACCATCAATTCGCTTTGCATGAATGAATTTTGGTTGTAGCCCCAGTGCTTTGTCGACCTGCTGGCGCTAACGCGAGAAGGCCTGCACACAGCGAGGCGTCCACAATCTCGAAATCGTTTGATGAACCTGGATCTTAAAGATGCGCGCCTCTACGGCATTATTGACCTGGGTTATGTCGAAGCAGCGGATGTCGTTCGCATCGCGGAGCAGATGATCGAAGGCGGGGTGGATCTGATTCAACTTCGCGGCAAGGGAAGATCGATCGATGAACTTGCTCAACTCGCCGCCGAGTTGTATCAGCGGACCGCAGAATCTTCGACGCCGCTAATCGCGAATGATCATAGTGAAATTGCCAGCCGAGTTCCTTTGGAAGGCGTGCACGTTGGGCAGAATGATGACGCAATCGAAACGGTGCGACGGAAACTCGACCGTCCAGTGTCCGTCGGAAAATCCACGCACAGCGTCGAACAAGCGGAAGCCGCGCAACGCGAAGGCGCCGACTACATAGGATTTGGTCCGATCTTCGCCACACCCACAAAGCCCGATTATCCGCCCATCGGCCTTGCCGACATCAGCCGCGTGCACGCACAAGTGGACTTGCCAATCTTCTGCATTGGTGGGATCAACATCGACAATCTGCAGAGCATCATCGATGCCGGCGCAAAACGCGTGGTCATAGTCTCCGCATTGCTTAAGGCACACAACATTGTTGATTACGCCCGCTGTGCCACCGACATGCTAGCGTAAATGACGAATGACCAATGACCAATGACCAATGACGAAGAGAATGACGAAATCCAAATGACTAGATATTCCCAACGCGACTTGATTCGCCGGTTCCTGCCTTGTTCGTCATTCGTCATTGGTCATTCGTCATTCTAATCATGTCCGTTCTCGTAGTTGGTTCCATTGCAATCGATACTGTTAAAACTCCGGTCGAGGAGCATTCCGAGTTGTTAGGCGGCTCAGCATCGTACGGAGCGTTGGCGGCAAGTTTCTTTTCGCCGGTCCGACTCGTGGGCATCGTGGGCGACGACTTTCCTCAATCCGAGTTTGCGTTTTGGAAGTCTCGCAAGATCGACGCTGAAGGTGTGGAACGAGCGAATGGAAAAACGTTTCGCTGGTCGGGCGAATACTCTTGGGACCTGAATACGCGCGAAACCCGCTCGATTGCGTTGAATGTCTTCGAAAACTTCAAACCAACGCTGCCGGAGTCATATCGTCAGACCGATTTCGTGTTGTTGGCGAACATCGAGCCATCGTTGCAATCACATGTGCTGGACCAGATGCGGCGCCCGCGGTTCGTAGTCGCTGACACAATGGACCTTTGGATTGAGAGCGCGCGATCAGATTTGGATGCGCTGCTTAAACGTGTCGACCTCCTCATCTTGAACGACAGCGAAGCGCGCGAGATGACCAAGCAAACCAGTCTCATCAAGGCTGGTCGCTGCATCCGCAAGATGGGGCCGGAGTATGTGGCGATAAAGAAAGGTGAGCACGGCGCGCTGCTTTTTGGCGAGGGTGATCGGTTCTTCAGTTGTGGCGCATATCCGCTCGAAGACATTCACGATCCAACCGGGGCAGGGGACACCTTCGCGGGCGGCATGGCGGGTTACCTGGCTGGCACAGTAAAAAAAGTGCACTTCAACGATCTACGGAAAGCAATGATTTACGGAAGTGTACTCGCTAGTTTTTGCGTGGAAGCCTTTAGTCTCGAGCGTTTGCGCAGGCTAACCATGGAGGAAATCAAGGAACGCTACGAGACTTTCAAGCTCATGAGTCAGTTCGAACTGTCCACGTGATGACGAAAGGCGGTGACAGCTATGGTGCGTTGCTGCGCCGCACATCGATCGCAACGGCGCTATGCATTGCTGCGGTGTTGCTCTGTTATTTTTGCGTCGATCGCCCGGTGGCGTTCTTCGTGTACGACCATCACATCAACAAGATCGAAGCGTTTCGATGGCTGACGTATCCGCCGCCGGAAGTACAGAATTGGTCGGCGTTGATGTTGACGATCCTCATGGTTCGCCGGGCATGGGGACCGTTTCTCCGCTGGCAAAAGGTGCTGCTTGTGGCGTGTATCAGCTTGATTGTTGCCGATGATTTTCGCATCTCATTAGGGGACGTGTTCGGTCGCTACTGGCCTGAGACCTGGACGCACGATAATCCATCGCTGATCGGCACCGGCACGTACGGTTTTCACCCGTTTCAGCGTGGGGACGATATCGGCAGCTTTCCGTCAGGCCACGCCTGCAGAATCCTGGCCTTCGCAACTGTCTGGATAATTGGCATGCAACGCAGTCGGACTGTACAAGTCATAGCCGTGGTTCTCTCTGTTCCGATGCTGGTAAGTCTCGTGGCGATGGACTACCATTTTGTCAGCGACGTAATCGCCGGCAGCGTTTTAGGCGCACTGGTCGCCG